>JAOTUY010000078.1 GCA_029863625.1 Acidimicrobiia bacterium | reverse complement strand
GCCGATAGCCGGGCTGGGGCCGTTGGGATTGTCCATCGCCAGGCCCTGGGCGGTGAGATCCAGAGAAGCTCCGCGCAGTTTCTCGACGTCGTCAAGGGGAATGGCGATCACGAGATCCCCGTGCCGGTCGAAATGATCGGTCGTGGGGCGATCGCTCACCGGTACAAAACTCAGCTCGTACGCGAATTGAGCTTCCCGGATGCCGGTTACCTCAACCAGAAGCGCATATTCTTCGTCCCCCGGTTCCTGATCACGGATCTCAATAATCTTGCCGCGGGCAGCCTCTGACAGGGACAGGATAGTTTCGTCGGTCATGCAGCCTCCGTAGGGATGGCATGCTACCTGCTGTATGCGACTTACGGAGCTGGCGCACCTAGTACCCAGCGCACCAAGTACTCGGTACCGGCCAAAGCAAGAACACTCCGGCTCCTGGCTATCCACTAAGCCCATCGTTGCGCCATCATGAGGTTATGGCCCGCGCCTTGCTCATTCTTCCTACCGGCACCTATCGGGCGGCCGACTTCATAGAAGCGGCCGCCGCACTCGACGCCGAGGTCATTGTGGCCTCCGAGGAGGACATGGTGCTCGCCGATCAGCTGGGCGACGGTTTCCTGCTCATCGATTGTTCCCGACCTGAGGAATCGGCGCGGCGAATCGTGGAACTGGGCGATCGGCAACCCCTCGATGCCATTGTGCCGGTAGATGATCAGGGAGTCTTGATTGCAGCTTTGGCAGCTGAACAACTCGGCCTGACCCACAACCCTCCCGCGGCGGTCGCCGCGACTCGCAACAAGGTGATGCTGCGGAGAGCGCTGGCGGACGCAGAGATTCCGCAACCGGCGCACGAGTTGGCCGGCGTACCAGACGACGTTGCGGGCCTCGCTGAAGTGATCGGATATCCCGTGGTCCTCAAACCGTTGTCGATGTCGGCCAGCCGTGGAGTGATCCGCGCCGACGACGCCGATGAGGCGCGAGGCGCGGCCGAACGTATCAGGAGAATCCTGGCGGTTGCCGGACACAACCCGAGCGAACCGATTCTGATCGAGCAGTACGTTCCCGGCATCGAATTGGCCGTTGAAGGCGTGTTGCGAGGCGGAGAGCTCGAGGTCCTGGCTTTCTTTGACAAACCGGACCCTCTGGAGGGTCCCTTCTTCGAGGAAACCCTCTTCATCACGCCGTCCAGGCTCCACCCCGAGATGCTCGACGAAGTGGAACGGGTGGCCGCCCGGGCCATCCGGGCGATCGGGCTGCGAGAAGGTCCGGTCCACGCCGAGCTACGTGTCGACGGGAGCCGGGTGGTGTTCCTCGAGGCTGCCGCCCGCTCCATCGGCGGCCTGTGCGGACGATCCCTGCGCTTCGGGTTACTCGGTACGCCGCTCGAGGTGGTCCTGCTGCGCCACGCGCTCGGACGACCACACCGCAAGATACGGCGGGAAGACCCTGCCTCCGGAGTGATGATGCTCCCTATCCCCCGAGCCGGCATCCTCAGCGCAGTCCAAGGAACCGACCGCGCCCTCGAGGTTCCCGGAGTCACCGAAATGGAAATTACGATCCCGCCCGGTCGGCGCGTCTGGCCGCTCCCCGAGGCCGACCGTTATCTTGGGTTCCTGTTCGCTCGTGGTCCGACCCCCGAAGATGTTGAAGAGGCCTTGCGCGAGGGATTCGCCTGTCTCGACATCGTCATTGACTCCGACTGATACTGCGACCCACATCTACGGATCGCTTTCAGCAATCTGTCGAGCAGGCAGACGCCCTCGACACCGGTTCACTCCCGGTCCGCTCGCCGTCGAGCACCCATACCCCAAAGGCGAATCCTCGGACGGACGTGGTCCGGAGCAGAACGATCTGACGTCCACGGTGCACAGGGCGCCATAATCAGGTCGGCCACGGCCAGCAACACGGTGTCGTAGTTGACTCGCCAACCGGCATAGTCGCGCCACGCCTGGTCGCGATCGTCGCGCAGAGGAACGCCTGCCTCAGCCAGCCGATCGCAGGCGTCGTCGAACTCCTCGCGCCGGATCGAGATGGGATCGTCAGCCTTCGGGTCCGGGTCGTAGAAGATCCCAAAGAAATCGGCGATGCGCCGAAGAGCCACATACCCGGCCCGGATACAAATCGCCGCATGGGCTTGTCGGAGAACATCGACCGCCGCCAGTGTGAGGGCAGCCGCATCGAGCACGGTACCGGCAGCCACGATCCAGGATTGATCCGGTTGCGGAGACCGAAAGAAGTTCAGCGCAGCGCCCAGGCGACCAGGACCACCCCGGCCAGGAAAGCGATCGTTCTGACGACAACCATTCCACCGTCCCATGCTCGTCGAGCAGGGCCAGCATAGGAAAGTCCCCACCCTGCGACGGGCGGCTGATGCAACACTGCCCGGCGCCGCGGCAATAATGCCAACCATGCATCTGCCTCGCTCTTCCGGGATACTGCTTCACCCGACCAGCCTGCCGGGACCATATGGCATCGGTGACATCGGTCCCGCTGCCCACCAGTGGATCGACTATCTGGCAGGTTCAGAATGCAAGCTCTGGCAGGTGTTGCCTCTCTGCCCAACCGGCTACGCCGACTCGCCCTACCAGTGCTTTTCGACCTTCGCCGGCAACGTATACCTGATCAGTCCGGACGTTCTCCTCGAGGAAGGATTGGTGACCGCCGAGGATTTGGCCGGCCGTCCCGACTTCCGGGAAGACAAAGTTGACTACGGCCCGGTGATCTCCTGGAAACTGGCTCTCCTCGATGCGGCTCGTGATCGTTTCGAGGGAGGAAGCTTTCAGGAGCTGCGCAAGGAGTTCGAGATGTTTCGGGTCTCCAACCGCGAATGGCTAGACGACTTCGCCCTCTTCATGGCGATCAAAGACCTCAACAACCTCAAGCCCTGGACGGAGTGGCCCGCGCCGCTCCGGGACCGTGATTCCGTCCAGTTGCAGAGAGCGCGCGCCAGCTCCGCGCCGGATGTGTCCCGCCACGCCTTCCGCCAGTTCCTCTTCTCTCGGCAATGGAAGGCGCTCCGGACCCACGCCCACGAGGTCGGCGTGAACATCATCGGAGACCTTCCCATATTCGTCGCCCACGATTCGGCGGATGTTTGGGCGCATCGGGAACTGTTCCACCTCGACGACCTTGGGCATCCAACGGTTATGGCCGGCGTCCCGCCCGACTACTTCTCCGAAACCGGCCAGTTATGGGGCAACCCGCTCTACCGCTGGGAAGTACACGCCGACACCGATTATGCGTGGTGGTTGGCCAGATTCCGGGCAGTGTTCAAGCTGGTCGATGTGGTCCGTGTGGATCATTTCCGGGGCTTGGTCGACTACTGGGAGATCCCCGGGAAAGCAACAACCGCGATCGAAGGGCGTTGGCTGCCGGGCCCGGGCGCCCCATTTCTCCAGGCGGTGATAAACGAACTTGGCGACCTCCCGATCATCGCCGAGGATCTCGGCGAGATCAACCCGGAGGTATTCGTGCTCCGCGACCAGTTCGATTTGCCGGGGATGAAGATTCTCCAGTTTGCATTCGACGACGGACTCGAGAACGAGTTCCTTCCACACCACTACCCAACCAACTGCATCGTCTACACGGGAACGCACGACAACGACACCAACCTCGGATGGTGGGAAAACGCCACCGAGGAAGAGCGGGAGTTCGCAGCCGATTACCTGGGAGTCAGCGGTGAAGACATCTCCTGGGACTTGATTCGCTCGGCATGGAAATCCAACGCCTCCGTGGCTATCACTCCGCTCCAGGATCTACTGAGCCTTCCGACCAGCGCCCGGATGAACTTCCCCGGCACCCTGGGAGGCAACTGGGATTGGCGGATGCGCAAGGAAGCCCTCTCCCCGGAGCTTCAGGCACGGTTGTCGGCACTCAACCGGGACACGCTCCGCTAGGTCAGACCAACCACACGGCCTCCACCCTGAATGGATCCGGGACCCCGGTACGATTTGGCCATGCGCATCAGGTTGTTCGCCGTATTCCTTCTCACCCTGGCGATCACAGTGGTGGCTTGCGGACGCACGGAATCAACCGTGACGACCGGAGCGGCGGCAGATCCTGTGAGTCTCCTGGTGGTTTCCCGGGCAGACGCGTCCATCTTCACCATCAAACCCGACGGGTCCGGGCGAACCGACCTCGTCGAGGAGAGATCCGGGTTGGTGGCTGTCCAACCCACGTGGTCGCCCGACGGGGCGCGGTTGGTGTGGACCGAAGTCGATCACAGGAGTGAGGTCCCCGAAGCTTTCATCGCTACCTCCGGCCCGGACGGAGAGGAACTCGAGCGGGTACCGGCTTCGGTCGCCCCGTTCTACTACTCCTGGAGCCCAACCGGCGACCAGGTGGCCTTCCTGGCGCCCGGTCCGGGCGGGAGGGTAGATCTCGGCCTGCTGCAAGGTGGCGTACGCATCCTCGATGGCGCCCAGCCCTATTACTTCGCGTGGGCACCCGATGGTCGCACGCTCCTCACCCACACAAACCTCGACACCGTCGCCCTGCTCACCACCGACGGCACGCTCACCACCCTCATCAAGACCGAGGCACGGTTCCAAGCACCGCAGTGGGCTACCGATGGAACCCGGCTGGTGTTCGCTATCGGTTCGCCGCCGGCGACCGGCGGGGTCAGAACCGGAGCATTCCAGACCAGCGGACAGGAAATCGTCGTCACGGATACTGGAGGCTCCATCCTGCACGAAATCGGACCATTCGCAGGCGTTACCACCTTTGAACTCAGTCCGGACGGACAGCAGATTGCTCACTCCGCCACCGTCGACCGAAACACCTTCAACTTCGGACCGTTATTCGTCACCGATCTCGAGTCCGGCGACGAGAAGACCGTGACCACGGAGCCCGTCCTGGCCTACCAGTGGAGCCCGACCGGTGATGCACTGCTCTATCTAGCTGCCGACGGGGGCACCGACCTCCCCACTTTCCGATGGGCGATTTGGGATGGGGCGACTTCAACCTCCTATGGCAGCGTGACGCCCACCCCGAGTTTTGCCACTTCGTACCTGCCGTTCTGGGACCAGTACTCCCGCAGTCACCGGATGTGGGCACCCGATGGATCGGCCTTCACCTATTCCGGATTGACAGAAACAGGCGAACCGGCGGTCTGGGTACAAGCAATCGAAGGCGACCCCGAGCCCAGTCAAGTTGCCTCGGGTGACCTCGTCTTCTGGTCGCCAGATTCGGGCTAGGCGGAATGCTCTCTCACTCCCGTTCTTGCGTGAGAAACCTGCGCATAGCGCAGGTTTCTCACGCCGGAACAGTATCGACCATTGGTTGAGGGTTTTGAGTGAGTACACCCCACATCACGAGATTGCCTCCAAAAGGCCAGGTCAAACCGGTTCTTACGCGCCAGCTGCGCGTAAGACGATTTTGTAGTTCGCGGCCTCACCCATTACATGACCCCTTCCCATCTTCTATGGTGATCTGACCATGTCAGACACTGTGATCGTCTTCGCCGGCGGAGACCCCATTCCTCCCTCCGCAGTTGCCGACCTGCCCGCCGATGCCTTCGTGGTCGCAGCCGATTCCGGACTCGATCGTGCTCGCGAGTCGGGTTTCAAGATCGATCTTCTCGTCGGCGACCTGGACTCCATCAGCTCGGACGGCCGGCAGGACGCTGAAGCACACGGCACCAAGATCGAGCGCCACCCCGTCGATAAGGACGCCACCGACATGGAATTGGCGCTGGAGGCTGCCCGCCGGCACGGAGCCCGCCATGTGATCGTCATCGGAGGGTACGGCGGCCGCCAGGACCACTACCTCGCCAACGCTCTGCTCCTCCCCTCCCCCACCTTCGCCGATCTCGACATCGAATGGCGAGCCGGGCGCACCCGACTCTTTGCCGTCCATCACGCTCTGGAACTCGCCGGCGAGATCGGCGCCTTGATCTCTCTGCTTGCAGTCGGCGGAGCAGTGCGCGGCGTAGAGACCCAAGGGCTGCGCTGGAACCTCGCCGGGGACGATCTAGAACCGGGTTCGACCCGCGGAGTGAGCAACGAGTTCCGCGCCGAGCGAGCTTCTATCACCGTTGAGGCCGGCACCTTGCTGGTCGTCGTGCCGGACCCCGAAGCCCCATAAACCGCTTGTTGTGTGCAGGGGCCGGGCTTCGAAAATGGGTCGAGCGCCCCTTACGGGCATGAGTCCGCTCCCAGTACACTGAAGACCCGTTCGGTGGCGGTTCAGCCACTGCGGGTGATAGTCGAGGTCGTAGCAACAAGAAGGCCCGATATCGGGTCCCGGAAAACACGGAATCGAGGCAATTGCAGTGTCAGGTACGGGACAGTGCAACTCGTGATGGCGTCACGGAATTCGGGACGATCGCCGTTCGCTCGGCTGACCGCGTTTGCGTTGCTGGTCGGCCTGGTTTTGACATCGGTGGTGTGGATAGTGGACCCCGCGACCGCGCAAGTGGATCCCCCGCCCGAAGAAACCACCACCACCACCACTGACACAACCACCAGCGTCACCACGGCCACCACCAGCACCACTACAGCCACCACCAGCACCACTACAGCCACCACCAGCACCACTACAGCCACCACCACCACCACTACAGCCACCACCACCACCACCGCAGCCACCACCACCACAACCTTCTCGCCACCTCAAAACCGGGCACCCACCGTGGCCGTCACCGCGCCGACCAGCGGTGCCCGAATCACCAATGAACTCAAGGTTCGGATCCAGGCCGACGACGAGGAGAGTGCAGCCGGAACGCTCACCGTTCAGTACAGGATCGACCCGACCGGCTTCTGGCAGACCGCCACCTACAACACGTTTGCCCAACGCTATGAAGGCACCACCGACATCACCTACCTTGTCAACGGCTCACACTCGATCACGGCTCGCGCCACCGACGGATCCAACAACACAACGACGTCATTGGTCGTCACTTTCGTCGCCGCCGACCCTTCTGGTGGGACGGGCACCAGTGAGGCTGTGCCCGGAACGGTCAACAAACCACCTACGGTCGATATCACCGCCCCCCGGAACGGAGCGGTCGTCAGAGGGAGTGTGACCGTCACCGCCCTGGCCACCGACGACGCCGGCATCGCCAAAGTCGAATTCTTCGTCGACGGATCCAGCATCGGCACCGATACCAACAGCGCCGGTGGGTGGAGAATCAGCTGGAACACAAGGGGAGTCAACAACGGCCGCCGCACTCTCCGGGCGGTAGCGACCGACACCAACGGCCAAACCACCGCACACTCGATCATCGTCACCGTCGACAACGACTCGGTGCCCTCGCTGACGATCACGGGTCCTGGGGATGGCGCAACGATCTTCAACGTCGGAGTCGTGCTGATTTCCGCCAACGCATCCGATGATGACGGCGTCGAGCAGGTCGAGTTCTTCGTCGACGGTACGTCCATCGGTGTCGACACCATCGCTTCGAACGGCTGGTCGGCCATCTGGAACCCATCTCGGGCGACTATCGGTTCGCACACCGTCCGGGCGGTAGCCACCGATACCATCGGCCAGACCGCGGCCGACTCCAACGAGGTCACCATTCAGGCGCTCACGACGGTGACCACGCCCGAGTCGCCGGAGGAGGCAGCGACCGCCATGGCGGTCGAGACTCCGGCCGAGGGACTCTCGGCGACGGCATTCTCCTTGGCGCCGCCCTCCTTATTGGCCGGGGGAGAGATAACACTGACCGTGGCACTGGCTGCCAACATCCCCGGCAAGGCTGACGTGCAGTTCCTCCTCGACGGGCAACCCCTGGGAGAGATCGCCACCGTAGCCGCAGGCACTCGTGCTACCGGAGTCTTCACGAGATCCCTGCCAACCGGCGTGCGGATCGGATTGCATCGCGTTGAAGTGGTAACTACCGAGCAGCCCCCGCGGATTCTTGCTTCCCGAACGGTTGGGGTGGTTGCCGGCGTTTCTGCGGCATCCGCCGGGGCGGCTCCCGCATCTCATTCTCCATCGACCTCACCCGGCTTGATCCTGGCCATCGTCGTGGGTGGTATGGCCGCCCTAGCGGCCGCCGGGTTCGGAGCCGCAGGCTGGTTTCAGCGCAAGATGATCGTCCGCCGCCTCGTAGCCCGAAGCCGGTAGATCTCCCCCATTTCTGCCGAGCGTCCATTAGGCGCGGCCCGGCCCTTCTTCATATAGTGGTATCTGAGAGTTCGATAGCCTGGGAGGCAACGAATGAAGGGGCATGGTTTCAGTGGATGCGCCGGACCCGGGCTCGGAACCGTTAACCAAGCGCGGTAAACCGCACAACGAACGATGCTGCCCTCACGGCAGTTGGCCGGCTACTGAGTCACGGAGAAGACGAAAGAGGGGCAACCGCAGTGTCTGATATTGGACAGCGCACCTTTGAGACCGTCTCGCTGGGGCGGTCGACGTTTGCGCTGCTGACCGCCTTTGCGTTGCTGGTGAGTCCGGTGATGACCTCAGTAGCGTGGGCGGTGGACCCACCCGTTGCTATTGCAACTGGGCCGACCACAGGAACCACCGGCGTGCAAGTGGTGTTCGACGGCTCTGGTTCGACCGACGACGGATCTATCGTTTCCTACGAGTGGACCTTCGGCGATGGGGGCACCGGTAGCGGGTCCAACCCCTCCCACACGTACTCTTCGGCCGACACCTACACCGTCACCCTGACCGTCACCGACGACGAAACCCTTACCGGTACCGACAATCTCTCGATCACGATTTCAGATCCGCCCAATCAGGCACCAACTGCCGAAGCCAACGGTCCATACACCGGATCGGTCGGAGTGGCAGTGTCGTTCAGCAGCGAAGGCTCCTCAGACTCAGATGGCACCATCGTCTCCTACTCGTGGGACTTCGGAGACGGCGGATCATCCACCGCAGCCAACCCCACCCACATCTACACGTCACCCGGCAACAAGAACATCACCCTGACCGTCACCGACAACAAAGGTGCCCCCGGCAGCGACACTGCTACCGCTGCCATCGCGCCGGCCAATCAGCCACCAACTGCCGAAGCTAACGGTCCGTACACCGGAACGGTCGGAGTGGCAGTGTCGTTCAGCAGCGCCGGTTCGTCCGATCCGGAAAGCGGTCCGCTCTCCTATTCGTGGGACTTCGGAGACGGCGGATCATCCACCGCAGCCAACCCCACCCACATCTACACGTCACCCGGCAACAAGAACATCACCCTGACCGTCACCGACAACAAAGGCGCCCCCGGCAGCGACACTGCCACCGCCGCCATCGCGCCGGCCAATCAGCCACCAACCGCCAACGCCAATGGTCCCTACAGCGGTAACGTGGGCCAAAGCATCTCGTTCAGCAGCGCCGGCTCCTCTGACTCAGATGGCACCATCGTCTC
>JAOTUY010000077.1 GCA_029863625.1 Acidimicrobiia bacterium | reverse complement strand
CGCCACCACCCACCCTTGACAAACCCGACAGTTGTTACTGCGCCTGATCTGGCGATATGGGTGCCTTGCGCCGCGGGAGTGAATACGACACAGACCGGTGAGTAGCTATCGCGATCGCGGGGTGTGCCAGTCGGGGAGGGTGCTTGGGTTCGGTCAGTAAGTTGCAGGGGTCGCAGTGAACTTATGCCGTCTGGCCCTGGCCCACCCGAACAGGCCCATATACGGTTTGGGAGCGTGGGTGAGAGCTATGGAAGGACGATTCCGTGCAGGCAGTTGTGTATGAGCGGTTCGGACCGCCCGAGGTGTTGCGAGTGGCCGAAGTTCCCGAGCCGAGCCCGTCACTGGGCGAGGTGAAGGTTCGGGTTCGAGCCACCTCGGTGAACCCAATGGATGTCGTTTTTCGAAGTGGGGAGCTCAAGGGCCGGATGTTCTCGGGGATCTTGGGGCCGAAGGTCTCGATCCTCGGGACTGATATGGCCGGGGAGGTGGTGGCGCTCGGTGAGGGCGTCGACGATGTGCAGGTAGGTGACAGAGTGGTGGGCATCACTCCGGGTCTGCCGGGTGGTGCGTATGCCGAGTATCTGTGTGTGGACGCCTCTGCGGTTGTCACGATCCCGACCGAGATCGGCTACGCGGAAGCGGCCGCGTTCTCGTTCGCGGGTCTCTCATCGTGGTTGTTCCTGCAGAAGATCGGGGGCATGGAAGCAGGCCGCCGGGTGCTGATAATCGGGGCGTCGGGGGGCCTGGGTACCTTCGCCGTGCAACTCGCTCACCATTACGGCGCCGAGGTGACCGGGGTATGTAGCACCCGCAACGTGGAGTTGGTCAACTCGTTAGGCGCCGACGAGGTCATCGACTACACCCGCGACGACCCCACCGACGCCCGGGACGCGTATGACGTGATCTTCGATACGGTGGCGGTCGGCTCCTTTGGTGCCTACCGGGGGGCGTTGCGACCCGGGGGCGTGTACTCGACCACCGTCATGAAACCCGGGGTGCTGGTGGCCATGGCCCTCAATCCGCTCCGCCGCTCCGGTAGGCGGGCGCACTTCATGGTGGGCTCTGGTGACCCGCAGGAGGGCCTCGGCACGCTGCGTGACCTCTTCATCGAGGGAGCGTTGAGATCGGTGATCGAGCTACAACTACCCCTCCAGCAGGTGGTCGAGGGCCACCGCCTCTACGAAACCGGACGCACCCGCGGAAAGATCGTCCTCACCGTGTGAAGAGCCATCAGCGTCACCGGCGCCGACGTTGCCGGTCGTGATTGGGTGGCCTGCGCTGGTGGGGTGGGCTCAGGGAGGGAACTGACTCCGGCGGGGAGAAAGGATGGCTGATGCGATGTCCGTTTGGGGCTGGTGCTCGGACAAGAGGTGGCGGAGGTCCTGGCTGGCTCGGGTGACATCTAGTTCGGCGTCCTCGTGCTGGCCCTCAACAGTGATCAGCGCCTCGACGGTTGTTGGTCGGGCGGCGCTTTGGTCGCTCTGCCGCCAACACCAGCGGCGGGCGCTCACGAGGCCTGCGTTATCGACGAATACCACTTCGCCGGGTTCGGGATGCGACAGGGTGCCGGTACCGAGATCGGTGAATCGTTCGTTTCCGGCCGCGAACCGAACGGTTGTGGAACCGGTCACCATCCGTTGGTCGAACACTGCAACGGGGAGCTGGCAACGGAGGCTCACTAAGTTGGCGAGGTCGACCAGCAGGTTGATCGACGGAATGTTGCCCTGTTTGGCCAGGCGCCGCACCAAGGCCTCTGCAGCGTTGCGGTATTGGGTTGGTTTGACCCCGAAGGCGGTGAAGGTGCGCCGCCAGGCCGCGAGGCCAGGGATCTCGGACGGCGGCGTATCGCCGAGACGTTCCCGAACCGTGTGCTGTTCAGCTTGATAGGCGGCCAACAGTTCCGGCGGTGTCGCGCCGTTGGCAAGGCCAGTGGCATGAACGACGCCACCGCGGGTAGTAGGGAAAGCACCAACGATCTCATCCGAATAGCGGAATTGGAACACCAACGCAGTCTGGCAGAGCACCTGCAGGATCCACGATCAGGCCACTGTCATCAATCCCGAACTGTCCACCAAATCGCAGACTCGCACGAGAGACGAACGGCCATGATCCCACGAGCTGAGGCCACACCTGGTGGTCGACCAGTGCTCGGAAGGACCGAGCAGGAGGTGCGAATCGGGTGCATTGTCGGAAACGGTGTTATGGCGCCTTATCTGGCGATATCGGGTGGATCAAACGGAGTCGTCGTGATCAAGCTCCAGGGCGGTTGACATCTCCCCACCACCGGGAGGAGGTCGTCTGGGTTCTCGCACCCCAGCTTCCTCCGGGCCGCCACTGCCGGGAGGCCACGTCCATATCCCTTGCACCTCTCTCCTGAACCGAACCCATCCACTTGCCACCATGAAGGCCACTAGGAGGGTTGCGGCAACCAGCACTCCTGTCAGGAACCGCCCACCGATGAGCCGAGCTATCCCACCGCTCAAGGCGAGGACCGCCGACCCGACGGCGGGACTCACCCACCAATCCTGACCGATGATCAGGTCCATACAGGCAACGAAGAAGTGCTTCGGGCTTCCCACCTTGTAAGCCCAGACGCGGTTCCACAGCCGCTCCCAGCGGGAATGCCGCTCGTAACGTCGCCCACGACGCTGTAGCTGCCGTTGTTGGGTTTCACTCATCTGGTACCTCGCCTATCAAGCATGCCACACCGCCCGCACTCCTGGGCGCCGACAGCGGGCACCACCAGTTCAGAACTCCTGCGACTCGTAGGATGGAGCCCGTGATAGTTCAAGCCGATGCTCGTCAACACTTCGTAGACGTTGTACGCACGAGGCTCGATTCCCTGATGGCCGAAGCGGGGTTCCCACTAAACGGCGTATATGACGACGATGAGGAAGCGCCGAACCGGAACACGTCGGTCCTCTACGAAGGCGTTGTTGCCGACTTCCTTATGCGCTCGCTAGTGGTCCGAGCGTTATGGCGCCAGATCGGATGATATGGGCTGCGATACTTGGCGTCCCGCGCAACGAGAGTAGGGAGACATGGCCGAGCACCTCGTCGGGACCCACTACTACGGCGAGCTGGGAGTTGAGGGCATCGAGCTGTCCAAACTCGGACGGGTCGGCCAGGCGTGCAGAAATCGCCACGGCGGGTCGAGGGTCGAAGGCCTAGCCGGTGTGGGAACCGGGGTGGTCACTGGGTGGCGGTGAGGTCATCGAGGAGCGCTTTGTTAGGTGGCGATGACTTTGGCATCAGCCCCGAACGGAAGCGGCGAAGGCTTCCGGGTCGGAAACCCCGAGGATCAGGCGGTGGTAGGCCCAGTCACGGACATTGATCACAACCACCCTCCGTTGGCGGCGTACCATCCAGAACTCTCGGAGGGGCTGGCGGCCGTAGGAGCCGTACCGAATCAGTCCTGGTACATAGGCACCCGGTGCTCTGAGCCAGGTGCCCTCGGTTCTGGGGACCGCCTTCAGGTCCATCACCTCCACCGACGTGACATGGGAGGCTGGGATGTCGAGGCGACCCTTGATGGCGAAGAGGGAATCGACCGGTCCGAGGCGGAGCACGATCACGTCACCCGCCCGTTCCACTTTGACACTCATTGCGACTCCTTGACTGCTTCGAGGTCTTTTGCGTCCTCTTCCAAGCGTACGCCCTTCTGGTTGTGGCGTTCGGTGTCGGGTGGATCGCAGCCAGTTGGGTTTCTCGGAGACCACGGTGAGATCCCATATCCGAGTGATCTACGCCCTGCTCGGCGCCCACAGCCGAGCTAAAGCAGCGGCGACAGCACTGCCACTCCGGTTAGTGGATTGACCGCCCCGGTAGGGCCAAAGGTCTCTTCCCGGGGATCATCTGGTCGCCCATATGGAGGAGCAGTCTCACCGAACGGACGACTTCCGCTCACCCACCCCCCACCCATACATTGCGACTGCGGGAGGCGAGTTGTTTTTGGTGTTGTAAGGGTTCCTTCATAGCCCGGAAACATCTGACCCGTACGTTGTTATTGAGGCGCCACAACCGGCGCTGTCGACAAACCGGCAGAGAGAAACTCTGCCGTGAGGAAGGAGACAAGCGACATGGTTCGCAAAGCAATCCTGATGATGCTGGTGTTGGCTCTGGGGATGTTGTTCATCGCCGCGCCGGTATCCGCCGCCCCTGGAAATGGCAATGGGGGCGGTGCAACCACCGCTAATGGGTGGTACGAAGGTGAGGAGATCTACTACATCCTCCACGGAGTCGAAGAAGGCGTCACCCAACGCGGCGAGAACGACCTGTATCTGATCGGTGGGGACCGTGCCTATCAGGCCAACGTCGCCGAGTTCATCCCCGGTGAGGCAGGCTATTCGCCGCACTGGAACGTCAACGTGGTTAACACTGCCCCTGGCAAGACCCTCACCGACATTCTCGCTTCCCCATTCGTGTCCGAACACTATGAGGACGAGGGCGTGCTCTTCGATGATGTCGAGGACATCCTGGGAGCAGAGGCTGCCGGTCTGGTGACATTCGATACTCCAGGTGTTGTGGTGTTGTGCCCGATCATCTCCGAGAAAGGTGCTGAAGCACCGGGCAACACCCAACTGTCTGAAGACTTCGACCCGTTCCCCGACACCTTCTAGGACCCACCACCTCCGCCCACATCCAATTCGACGGAAAACCAGAACAACAGTCCACGACAAAGGGGGTCTCAGCCATCAGGCTGAGACCCCCTTCGCATGCTTCCCGAGGCCATCCGCCACATGCGCGCCACGCTGAGCGACAACCCAGCGACGGGACAGCGCTCCTCGAGGCTTCGTTATGGGCGGTCGGTCTCGATACGGGTCGAGCCGCTCAGGGGAGGATGGCGTCGAGGATGCGTTCGGCCGATACTTCGCCGAACACGGTAATGACGAACGCGATGGTGGGGATGAGCAATCCGGCCGCTGTTCGGAGGAGGGTGCGGGTGGTGGTGGGAGCAGCGGGGGCATCGCGGATCTTGTCGTGAAGGAAGAGGAGATCCCGGAGGTGCTCTGATTCCTGGGGTGACAGATCGGCGAAGCGCGGTTCGAGGGTGTCGATGCGGGACCGCAACACGGCCAGTCGCTGGTTGCGGCTCCTATCGATGATCTTGCGGACGCTGGCACGGTACAAGACGGCCACGCCGATGGTGGTGAGGTAGCCGATCACCACGAACCCCACCGCCAGGGGTAGCACCAGCGGCGAGTCCCACGACACCAGGACCACCGTCAGCACCAAGAAGATGGTGATCCACATCCCGGCCAAAGACGCTTGGCCAATAGTCCTTCGCATCGTCTTGTGGACCTCGGGCGAGTCGGCCGGGCTCGGCCAGAACAGATGGTGGTCGTACCTGGCTTGGCGGGCCATCGTGGCCCAGTTGAGGAGGTTGTTGCTCCAGATGGGTAATGCCCCGAAATCGAAGAGCAGCAGAGCCAACAGGACGATGCTGCCGGCGGGAAGGTCGCGCATGGCGGTTGGCACGAACAGCCAGCAGGCCCCCAGCATGACGGCCGCCACCGCCACCCCCGCAATCGCCACCAGCGACAGCCGGTACAAGCGTCGGGTGAAGTCGGCCAGGTCTTGCAGGTCGGATTCCCGCACGATGGTGGGGAGCAGCGCCGTCCAGTCCTCAATTATCCGCCTGTACCACGACCGCTGAGGGCTGTCGGAGGTTGGAAAGGCGAGCGGTCGTGCGGTGTCGGTCAGACCGTAGAACACGAGGATCACCGCCCACCGGCCCCAGGGAATCCCGGTCCACTGTCCGGCCAGGGCGGTAGCGAGGAACACGACGGCCAGCCTGATACCAACCCCCGTCAGCCCCAACAGCGCCGCGGCTCCTGCACTCACCGGTGCCAGCCCGAGTCGCCGCCGAATACGATCCTGCAGGCTGTAAAGGAGTTCTTGAGGGCCCGAGGCGTACGCCGTGCGGAGTTCCTCCAGACAGGCGTCGAAGTCTGCGCTGCGGCCGGTTGGCTCCTCGGGTCGAACCTCGGGCGGGGGTGGCGACGGCTCTGGCTCCGTGCCCACCTCCGCGGCGGTGCTCCCCACCACATCCGACGTGAAGTCGGCCATCTGCGCCCCTCTGGGTGCCCGCGGTGTCTTTGTCACGAGTCACCTCTGCGCCACGTGCGGCGGCGCGTCTCGACATAGCTCCGCAATGGAAGAATTAGCCCAATTCGATCGGTCGGACCAGAGGCGTAGGACCCAACTCCGACCGCCCGATATCCGGCAATCTGCGCAACCTGTCAAGTGACATCTCCGAATACTCGGGTGGGATGGGGTGACCTAGCTCGCTCAGAAGGTGGCGATCTGTGTGGCTATTGCCGTGCTGCGTCACTCCTCCAGTTCGTAAGTCATTTCCCCTGTTTGCTGGAGGAGTTGGGTCCATTCACCGGTTTCGAAGTCGATCGCCCAGATGTCGTTGACGTCGTAGAACCTTTCACCGTTGTATCCGGGACCGTATCCGTAGATCAGAACGATCCGGTTGTTGATCGGGTCGCCGACGATAGCTCCGAGCTGGCCCTCTCCGTCGGAATCGGGGCCGTCGACAAGACTGACGCAGGTCCAGTCGAGGTTTGCGGGGTCGAGTCGACAGATGCCGTCTCCCTCGACGACTGGGGTTTGGGTGCTGGTTGCGTAGCCGAGACGACCGAACCAACCGAAGACCACACCGTTGCCGGGTGCCTTCAACCCTTCGGATTCCCCCGTGCGGGGATCGACGACCATTCCTTCATCATCGGGCTCCCCGGTGTCGAGGAAAGCGATCCGTTTCGTGTCGGCGATGTGACCTATGAGTTGGGCCTGGTACTCGCCGTCTCCGATCTCTCCGACAGGTATCCAACCGTCGCTCTCGACGTCATATGCGACCAGTTCGGACGGGTCGGTGAACCGGCTTGCTGATCCGACGCGCACGAGCACGAGGCCCGACAGCGGGTCGTAGACGGCTCCCAGTCCTGTTAATCCGATGTCGTAGTCGGACGGTTTCGATCGTTGCGTCCAGGTGTTGGTGTTGGCGTCGTAGACGCCGAGATCCTTCTCCCCGAACGCGATAGTCCGGTCCGAGTCAACGTCGTACACCAACTCACCGTCCAGGAATGTCCGAGGAATGGGGCCCCCAACAAAAGTGGGATTCACCTTCTCCCATGTGTTGGTGCACACATCGAAGGTCCACGTCTCACTTCTCTCATCGATGAAGATGATCCGCCCGGCGTGCACATCGAACACGGCAGCCTGATTGCTCCAAGAAGCTCCCCAGGGCCTTTGCTGATCTGCTGGACCAAGGATGTCGGGGTTACTTCCGGACGGGCAAGTCGCAACCGGGGGTGCGTGCCGGGCTTTGGCCTGAGCGAGAGTCGCGTTCCACTGAAGAGAGGTAGGTACCGTGACCACCGACTCGGCGACGGTTGTCGGGGGCGTCGGGACGATAGTCCCGACGGAAGGAGTGCCGTCATTCCCAGAGAGCAGCGGGAGCACACCGATAAGGACGAGAGTTGTGACAGCCGCAGCAACCGCTACCCAACCTCCAACCCGCCTCCTTCGGATCGGTGCTAGTACTTGAAGGGTCGAAGCCTCGGCGTCTACTTGAAGGATTGGAGCTTCGGCCTCGAGCCTTCCGACGATCTCTGCCCATCCGATCGTCTCTTGAATCGAGTCGTTCGCCTCCAGGTGACGGCGAATCGTCGATTCGATGTTGGTGCTCACGATGCCACTCCTAGACCTCGGCGAAGTTTTGCCATTGCTCTCTTCTCGTGGGTCTGCGCCGCTCCCTTGGAGATGCCGAGGAGGCCGGCCACCTCACCCAACGACCAATCGAACCCATGAACCAGACCCACCACGATCCGCTGACGGTCAGAAAGTGAACTCCATGCCCGATCGAACCCAGGTTCCGCCCACGGCTCGGTAAACACAACCTGATCACGACTCAACCAACGAGAACGACCAATAAGCCGATGAGCCTTGTTCTGACCGACTCGAAACAGATATCCAGACGGATTAGTCATTCCCCCCACCCTCTCCCAATGCTGCCACGCATATGAAAGGGCCTCAGCAGCCGCCTCACGACCAACATCAGAACCAAAACCAGAGGTCAAAGCACGTCGTAGGCCAGGTTCGAGACGGCGAGCGAAGTCCGTGAAAGTTTCTTCGGCCGTCCGATCACGGAGCAACTGCCCCTCCTCATGACACACCCTATAAGTCCATCAACCGTGCTGTTCGTAATACAACCAAACAGAAACCCACCCCGCCCATACCGGCAGGGAGGATGGATGGGTGTGCCTCAGGTGACATTTCGTGATACTCGCATGGGACGGGGTGATTCCGCCCGCTCAATCTGCGCCGTTGTGTGCGGGAGTGGAAATGTAATACACACTTGACATCTTCACTATGTCTGGTATACCTTACTATATGTCAGGCACACCAAACATAGGAAGGGATGCTTATGACGACGGAAGAGAAGAGCACATGGATCGTGGCAGCTGCCACAGTGTTCATCTTCGGCTGGTACACCATCAAGATCCTCGTTGATGCCGCCACGACCCCGATCAGCGAGATCCAATACCAGGATCTCCTAGTGGTGATGATCGGAGTGTTCGTTGGTCTAATCATTGTCGGCGAAATCGCGCTAGCAGTGATCACGCGGAAGATCGACGACTCAGACGAACGCGACCGGAAGATCAACAGGTTCGGCGAGTACATCGGCGGATACGTTCTGGGGACCGGCCTCCTTGTGGTACTGGGTCTCGCCATGGCCGAAACGGAGTACTTCTGGATCGCTCATGCCTCCGTTGGGGTTCTAGTGCTAGCGGAACTCGTCACGGCAGTGACCAAGATCGTCGTCTACAGAAGGGGGTTCTAGCTTGGCACGGAAGACTCGGGTCACGAACTCGGTTAGGACCCATCGCTTCAACGCAGGCCAGATGACCCAGGCCGAGCTAGCGGCAAGATGCGACGTGACAAGACAGACAATCATCGCCATCGAACAGGGCCGGTTCACGCCTTCGCTCGAAACCGCCTTCAAGATCGCCCGAGCCTTCAACGTCCCCCTGGATCAAGTCTTCGAATACCACGATGATTGACAAACGACTCTCACAACGCCGAACCCGACACTCCGCCCCAGACACCTCGATAGACCCACCCACAACCGGCAATACCGAGCGCTACCGGTCAAGTGACATTAAGAGACACTTGCATGGGATGGGGTGATTCCGCCCGCTCAATATGTGCGCTCGGTAGAGGGTGCTCGTTCGAGGCCGTGAAACGCGGATCTGAAGTTTCCCCATTTGGAAAGGATTTCACTATTTCACAAATAGGTTGGTGGGGGGGCTATGGTTCGCGTCGATGGATTCCCGACAGACGGGGATAGAGGGAGGAAGACGATGACCTGGCAACTGACCGGTACCTATTTTGAATCGTGTAATTGCGAGACGGCGTGTCCCTGTATCTTTCTGGGGCCACCCACCGAGGACGACTGC
>JAOTUY010000031.1 GCA_029863625.1 Acidimicrobiia bacterium | reverse complement strand
CACCCACATCGAGAGTTACCGTCCCGCCCCGTCGGTCGGGAGAGCGTTCTGATTTAACCGGGATCCTCAGTTCATCTGCCATGTCGATGATCCATTGGGTCATCCGCAGCGACTTCTCCCGTATTGCCGGCACTCCGACCTCGCGCACGATGCGGTAGCCGGCCCGTGCTGCGTAGAGCGCCGGGACGTTTGGGGTGCCCGATAAGTACCGCCAGATCCCCGACGCGTATTCGATCTTTCCGGGGCGGAAGTCGAAGGGGGCGCGATCTCCCTGCCAACCGACGAAGCGCGGCTCGAAAGTCTCTTGCAGGTCGGGGCGGACATACAACCAGCCGGCTCCCGGACCGCCACTCAACCATTTGACCGAACCGCCGACGGCGAAGTCCACCTCCAATTCGGTCAGAGAGAACGGGACCGTTCCCGCTGATTGGTAGCAATCGAGGATGACGAGCGCCCCGACCTCGTGGGCGCGTTTGGTGATGGCCTGGATGTCCTGGATATAAGCGCTCTTGAAAAGCACGTGAGACAGCGGGACGACGGACGTCCGGTCGTCGATAGCGGCCAGGAATGTTTCGGTTGGCACGGTCACGCCGTCCCAGCTGCGCACCGTGATCACGTGGGCCCCGGGGACGTTGTGCCAGGCGTACATGACCGAAGGGAAGTTGAGCTCAGAAAAGACGACCCGGTTTCGAGGGCCGGCCAACGAAAGGCAAGAGGCGATCACAGCTTGGGCAACGGCGACGTTCTGGACCATCGCAATCGACCCGGCCGGCGCTCCAACTATCGGTGCGAGTTCGTCGCCGACCGACACGGGCGTCTCCCACCATCCTTCGCTCCAGGCGCGCACGCCCCGCGACGCCCATTCGTCGGCGTAGCGGTTGAGTTCATGCCGGGCGGACAGCGGCATAGCGCCGAGCGAATGGCTCACCAGATAGCTGGTGTCCGCCAGGATGGGGAAGCGGTCCCGGTAGCTGTCGAGCTGGTCGACCATGCGTCAGTGTCCTGGGTCGTGAGTTGGTGCTGATCTCGAAGAGCCGCTTGGCTTCACCAGTGAAGTGTACGAAAAGCCGCGCCGGGCTGCGGCGGGGAAGGGTCGCGTCTTCAGGTCCTGGGTGGTGGCAGGTAGTCGGCTCTGACCAAGCGGCCGCCCTGAGTCTTGATGACCCAAACCGAGCCCTTCTTGGTGTCGGTTGGACCGGAAACCTCCATTCCTTCCTGCTGGAGCCGATCGATGAGTGCCGGTATCACGTCGCCGTGCGAGCAGAGCAACGCGCTCGACCCGGCCAGGTCTTTGACGAGCTGGAGAGCGCCATCGATGGGGATGTGCTCCTCGAGTTCGGGCCGTTCCTCGATGGTAAGGCCCCGGTTCTTGGCGATCGGCTCAAGGGTTTGGCGGCAGCGGACGTACGGGCTGGTGAGGAGACGGTCAATGGAGTGTCCACCCAAGGCGCCGACCAATCGCTTTGCTTGGCGTAAGCCCCGTTTGGAGAGGGGTCGCCCGCGGTCATCACCCTTCCAGCTGCGCCGCTCACCGGCTTTGGCATGCCGGACCAGGTAGAGCGTTCCTCTTGGCTTCTTGGCCAACTTGTTCTTGCCCATGACGCGCCGGGATTGTAGTTGTGACGGCCTTGTACTGCGCCTCGCTACCGCTCCCGTCCCAGCACGGAGCTTGGGTCAACGGTGGTTGAAGATCTGGCGTCGCAGGATGGCAAACGTCCTCAGCTCACCCTGTCTTCTGAAGAGCTGAGTCACGGCCGGCTCCGTTGCCTCGCGAAGGTCGAGCGAAACGGCTCCACAGGCCGAACAGGCGTGACGGAGGATGCCTCCGCCGACGGGAGTCGGTTGAGCGTATCGATGGCGCCCGGTCCGGCACTGGCGGCGCTGGCTGTTGAACATATTGCCGAGACCGAGGCCTAGTCGACGCCTCCGGCCGGGGTAGGCCCGATGTTTGCTTGGTTCTGCGACATTCGGTTTCTGTGCCACGCTTCTCCTGCGCTCGAGTGGGCGAGCGACAACAGATCGGCAGCTCTCCCGGTAACGCGAGGATAATGGCGCCTCTCCCGGATGAGGTGGCAATCGATACCACCTACCCAGGGGTCTCCTCAGGATTGACATGGCGGAGGACCACCGCGATGGCATCCTCGACGGTGTCGACACACCGCACGAGATCGCCGTTGGTCGCGAGCCGCTCGGTCAGCAGAGGAACCAGCTCTCCCCAGGTAGGCCCGACGGCGACGATCGGTAGGGAATGTCCGGCGCTGAACGGTGCCACGAAGGCGATGTTCCATGCCAGAACGAGTTCGGCAAGCGTGCCCAGACTGCCGGGCAGGGCAACCACTACATTGGATATGGTAAGCAAATCCTGGATGCGTTCGGTGATCGTGGCCGCCGGCCGTTCATCGGTTACATATTGGTTGGCGCCCGATCGGCCCGGGAAGACGGCCGGGGCGGTGACACCAATGACCCGGCCTCCTGCTTGGGCGGCTCCGGCCGAGACTGCTTCCATCAGTCCTCCGTACCCCCCGCTGGCGACGGTGCAGCCTGCTTCGGCCAGTAACCGGCCCAAGCGAACGCCGTCCCGGTAGTCGGGATCCTCGGGTTGTGTCTGCGAGGCGCCGATAACGGCGATGACCGGGTTGTGCATGCCGGGAGTCTCGGCCGCCCAGGCTCGGGTTTCAAGTCGAGGGCACTACGAGCGCTCGCAGCTTCCTTCCTGCAACCTGGAACAGGGTCGGTTGACTCTGGTCTGGATGGTTGTGCTGCGCGACGATAGTGCTCGTCCATCACTGTGGGAGGACCTAAATGAACCGCGGACGACTTCTCGTCGGCTTTGTGCTGATAGCGCTTGGTCTGCTCTTCCTTCTCGACCAGAACGACGTGCTCGACTCCGGCGATCTCATTGCTGATTGGTGGCCGGCCGTCTTCGTGGTTGCCGGACTGCTCTACCTGAGCTTCACTCCCCGACACATCACGGTGCCTGCCGTTCTGATCATCATAGGTTTGGCGCTGCTCGCCCGGTCTCTGGATTTCGTTCCGGATTGGCTGCAGACCGTTTTCTGGCCGCTGGTCCTGGTGGTGATCGGCCTATGGGTCATTCTGGGGAGCGGACTGGGCTCGACCACCGTGCAGCGAGGGGATCGCGTGAACTCGCTCGTTGCTTTTTTCGGGCGAGAGGTCGTCAACGAATCACAGCAGTTCGGGGGAGGATCGATATTCACCATGTTCGGCGGGACTGAGATCGACCTCCGTCGGGCTCGACCCGTGCCGGAGGGAGCGGCCATGGACGTGGTGGTGGCTTTCGGTGGCGTCGAGATCGTAGTTCCCGAGGGCTGGCGCGTTGAGGTCAAGGGAATCCCGTTGTTCGGCGGATGGTCGAACAAAACCAGGCGCGACCTGGCGTTGGCCGACGCGCCGCTGCTCTCTGTCGAGGCCCTGGTGGCGTTTGGCGGCCTGGATATCGGGCACAAGCCCGATTGAGATCGGTCAGATCGCAGGCGGTTCAGACCCGTCCCGGAATTGAAGGTGATAGAGGTCCGCGTACAAGCCTCCCTGGGCCAGCAGTTCCTCGTGATTCCCCTCCTGGACGATCCGGCCCTCATCGATGACAGCCAGCCGATCGGCGTTCCGAACGGTGCTGAGACGGTGGGCGATGACCAGTGTGGTGCGCCCCTCCATGAGGTGGTCGAGAGCTTCCTGTACGGTCGCCTCGGATTCGCTGTCGAGCGAACTGGTTGCTTCATCGAGAATCAGGATGCGGGGGTCGTTGAGAAGTGCCCGGGCGATCGCTACCCGCTGCCGTTGCCCTCCGGACAATTTGACACCTCGCTCACCGACGATGGTGTCGTAGCCAGAAGGGAAAGTCTCAATGAAGTCGTGGGCGTTGGCTGCGGCGGCGGCCGCCTGGACCTCAGCGGGACTTGCATCGGGTTTGCCCATCAAAAGATTCTCCATGATGGTCCCGGAGAACAGCTGGGTCTCCTGCGGTACGGCGGCCATGTGCGAGCGGAGATCACGCAAGCGGAGATCCCGCAGATCGACGCCGTCAATCAGGATTCTCCCCGACGTCGGGTCGAAGAAACGCGGGATGAGCTGAACGATGGTGCTCTTTCCCGCCCCGCTTGGACCAACCAAAGCCACCACTTCGCCCGGAGCCACCTCCAGGTTCATCGACACCAGCACATCGATATCTCGATCCGAATAGCGAAAGCCCACTCCCTCAAACGCGATTCGACCCTCGACGGCTGCAAGGGTTATTGGGGTCAGCGGATCTTCGATGCCGCTCTGTTCGCCGAGGAGTTCAAAAATCCGTTGCGAGGCTCCCAGTGCTTCCTGGAGGCTGCCGTACAGCCCGGTAAACGCGCCGATGGCTCCTGCCACCGTCAAGGTGTACAGCAGGAAGGTCACCAGTTCCCCGGCCGTGAGTGAACCGTCCAGCACCTGGCGCCCCCCGATCCACATCACGAGAGCAATCGTCCCGTATCCAACGAACTGAACGAAAGGCGAGAACAAGGCCCGCAGGCGGGCGCGTCGGAGGGCCACGCGGTAGGACTCCTGAACCTTGCTCACGTAGCGATGGATCTCGGTTTCCTCGGCCGTGAACCATTTCACGACGCGATTGGCGGCGATCGCTTCTTCTGCACTGGCGTTGGCATCGGCCACCTTGTCCTGATAGTCCCTCGAGATGCGCCGCAATCTCCTTCCAAAAATGGCTGCTGCAACGATCGTGATGGGCAGGAATGAGAGGACGAGTGCCGAGAGGGTGACACTGGCCACGAACATGAGTACCAGGCCGCCGATCAGGGTGATGGCCTGGGATATGGCTGAAGCCAGCGAGGACGAGACCGTGCTCTGCACCACGCTGACATCGGACGTCAGTCTCGAGGTGATCTCGCCGGTCTTGCGAGAATCGAAGAACTTCACAGGCAAAGTCATGATGTGTGCGTAAACGTGGCTGCGGAGATCGGCCACGATTCCTTCGCCCATGGCGGACAGGAAGTAGATCCGCAGATAGTTGAAAGCTCCTTGAGCGAGGAACACACCCAGCAGCAGCAAGGCGATGGAGTCCAATCTCGATGCGCTATCGCCGATGGAGGGCAGAAGGGCTGAGTCGACCAGGCTTCCCATGATGCGGGGGAAGACCAATCCCAGGCCACTCGAAACCAACACACCGACCATGGCGATGGTGAAGTGCTTGCGATAGGGACGAATGAACACCAACAACCGCCTGAACTGTCGGAAGTCGTCGCGACCGGGGACGCGACCCAAGGAGGTCTGATCGTCGGTCATGGGCGGTTTGGATGTTTGCTGCGCAGGGTCACCTTGGGCAGCATCCTATGCTGAAATGAGATTGACCAGTGCTCAGTGATCAGTTCTCAGTCATCGGTCAGAACCGACGACCGAATGGGCAGCAGCAGGCGGGCCGATTCTTTTCAGTGAGAACCGGGGACTACTCGCCGCCGATGTCGACGCTGTAAGCCCGCCACACCAGGTCGGCACCCTTCTGGCGATGACGTGAGATTCTTCCCAAAACGGTGAGCACAGCTTCCCGTACGTCTTCGCAGCACTCATCATCGATCTCGGTGGGAAGCCCTTCGAGAGCCGTCAGCGCCCGGTTGATGTCCTCCTTCAGCACGATGTGCTCTTTGGTGAGTAGCTTCACCAAATTGCTGAGACGGGGCGCGTCGTTCTGGAGCTCGCCGTAGAGCCCTTCCGGTCCCTCTGTATCTTGAACGTGCTGTTTGAGGGCAACCTGGACCCTGGCCAGCGATTCCCGAACCCGATTGCGCCAAACTGGACCGGTTCCAACCGGAGCGGATATGGCGAGCTCGAGATCGGACGCCGTCTCACGAAGCGGAGCTCTCCGACGGTGAGCACCTTCCCGAACCTTGGTCTCCATACGCTCCCGCCTTCCCTGTGGTGGGTGAGTATTGCCTGATCTCAGCATGGCTTCTCCCCGTTGACCGTGCAAGGGCAAAAGTCCGAATCTGATGCTCGGGCCGATACAGTCTGCAGAGGTAGCCTGACATGGTTGAGAGGGGACATATGACGCACCGGGTGGTGATCGATGGTGGCCCGCTGTCGATCGACGATGTAGCCGCGGTCGCCGAGCACCGCGCGGAGGTCGTCGTCGATCACAAAGTCTGGGAGCGGATGGCGCCCGCCAGGGAGGTCGTCGAGCGAGCCGTGGCCGAGGATCGGGTCGTGTATGGGGTAACCACCGGTTTTGGTGCGCTTGCGAACACGCATATCGAGCCCGCTCAGGCTGAACGTTTGCAGGTGAGTCTGCTCAGGAGCCATGCGGCCGGGGTCGGTTCTCCGCTACCCGACCCGGTGGTCCGGGCCATGCTGCTGCTTAGGGCCCGCACCCTGGCACAGGGCTACTCGGGTGTCCGACCCGTCCTGGTTGAGCGATACGTCGATTTCATTCGTGAGGATCTGCTGCCCGTGGTCCCATCGCGGGGGTCAGTCGGTGCGTCGGGTGACCTGGCCCCCTTCGCCCACCTGGCTCTTCCGCTGATCGGCGAGGGCCGACTCAAGGACGGAGGCGTTCCCCAGGATGCGGGAGCGGTGCTGGCGGCGCACGGCATGGCACCTGTCAAACTGCGGGCCAAGGAAGGACTGAGCTTGCTCAACGGGACCGAGGGGATGCTGTCACTCGGCGTTTTGGCGGCGCACCGGGCCCGGCTGGTGAGCAAGGCGGCCGATCTGGCCTGCGCCCTCTCGATCGAAGCCTTGCTGGGCAGCGCCCGGCCATTCCGCCCCGAGATCCACGAGTTGCGGCCCCACCCGGGACAGCTGGCTTCGGCCGGGAACATCCGCCGATTGCTGGCCGGTTCTGAAATAGTGGCTAGTCATCAGGAGGATTTCGCCCACGCGGTACAGGACGCATACAGCCTGCGGTGTGCTCCCCAGGTACACGGCGCGTGTCGAGATGCGCTGACCTACGCGGAAGGGGTGTTCGGCCGGGAATTGGGCAGCGTGGTCGACAATCCGATCGTTCTGGCCGAGACCGGTGAGGTGATCTCCGGAGGCAACTTCCACGGCCAACCCCTGGCGCTGGCGATGGATGTCATGGCCATTGGTATGGCCGAACTGTCGAGTATTTCGGAACGCCGGATCGACCGGATGCTCGACCCGCAACACTCCGCAGGCCTTCCGGCGTTTCTGTCTCCGCGGCCGGGTGTGAACAGCGGCTACATGCTCACCCAGTACACCGCGGCTGCTCTGGTGGCCGAGAATCGTGTGCTCTCGCATCCGGCGAGTGTGGAGAGCATCCCCACCTCGGGCAGCCAGGAAGATCATGTCTCGATGGGATGGGGGGCCGGTTTGAAACTGACAGAAGTGCTGGACAATGCGGCCACCGTCGTAGCAGTGGAGATCCTCTGCGCAGTGCAGGGCATCGAACACCGGCTACCCGTGCCGCCCTCACCTGCATGTAGCGCGGTCGCCACCGTGGTTCGCAGCGTGATTCCGGGCCTTGCAGACGATCGATCGCTTTCCGCCGAGATCGCCACTGTGGCCGACATGGTCCGGAGCGGCGAATTGGTGGCCGCCGCCGAACGAATGGTCGGCCCGCTCGACTGAGTTGCTCCTTGACCGAGGTTTGCAGTATGCATGGGTGGTCGCCCCTGCCGTCCTGGCGCGCTCGGCCGGGCGATCCAGAGGGCTCGATGGCGAGAGGGAACACGAACCCGTCGTCGGAGTCGGCGTGCTCACCGATCAAATTCACTCGCCCGGGCGACCGGATCAGAAGGTCGGGTGCAGCGCCGAAATGATCCTGGAACGCCCCTACAGCCGTCCCGGCAACCGTTACTCGCCTCTTCGCAGGTAGTGCACGGCAGAAAGCCCCTTCAGGCGGATGGCAGCCTCCTCCGGAGTGATATCTCGCTGGCCTTCGGCCAACATCTCGTAACCCACCATGAATTTGCGCATGGTGACGTTGAGAAGCGGTGGATAGAAGTGGGCGTGGAGCTGCCAGTGGGGAGCCGGTTCTGTGCCGGGTGCTCCATGCCATCCCATCGAATACGGGAAGGGGCGCTCGAAGAGATTGTCGTAGCGGACCAGCAGACCCGAGAGAACCTCGGACAAGCCATCTCGCTGGTTCGGGGAAAGGTCATTGATCCGGGCGACCCCCCGGCGGGGAAGCAGCAGAGCCTCAAACGGCCAGGTTGCCCAGTAAGGCATCACCGCCATCCATTCGTCGTTGTCGACGATGACCCTCGTCTCATCCGTTGACTCGAGTTCGGCATACTCCAGGAGCATGGACCGGCCGGTAGCCCCGAAGTAGTTCCGCTGGTGAGCATCCTCCGCCATCGCCTGGGTTGGGAGCGCTGATCCGGCCCAGATTTGACCGTGTGGGTGGGGATTGGAAGCGCCCATTTCCGCGCCACGATTCTCGAACACCTGTACCCACCGGTACACGTCCGCCAGCTCGGCGGTCTGGGTTGCCCACAGGTCGACGATCCGCCGGATCTCCTCCGGACGCATAAGAGCCAGAGTCAGGTCGTGACGGGGCGAAAAGCAGATAACCCGGCACGTGCCTTGCTCGGTTTCCGTGCGGAGAAGCGGATGGGGCTCATCGGAGAGGAGAGGAGTTTCGGGTCGTAGCGACGCGAAATCGTTGGTGAACACGAATGTCCCCTCGTAATCCGCGTTCACCGCGCCGCCCGCTCTGGTGTTGCGTGGGCACAGGTAACACTCCGGGTCGTAGACCGGTCGGTCGTCCCCTGATGCAGGCTCGAGTTTGCCCGACCAGGGGCGTTGGGTCCTCCCAACCGCCACCAAGGTCCACACGCCCGTGAGTGGGTTGAACCGGCGGTGGGGTTGGTCGTCGAAGGGAGGCATCATTGCTCGTTTTCGAGGTCGAGTGAGACCCTACGATACTCAGGCGGAAGCAACGCGACGCCGGCCCCAGAGGTGCTACATGCAAGGTTTCCTTGGTCGCATGGGCTTAGGTCCTCAGCAGCGGGACCAAGACCTTCAGCGGATGAAGTCCGAGCCATTCGATGTGGTTGTGATTGGAGCAGGAGTCACCGGAGCCGGGGCTGCTCTCGACGCGGCAACCCGGGGCCTATCTGTAGCTCTCGTCGAGCAGCGCGACTATGCCTCGGGAACCTCGAGCCGCTCCTCGAAGTTGTTTCATGGCGGGTTGCGGTATCTGGAGCAATTCAACTTCAAGCTGGTGATGGAAGCCCTCCATGAACGCAACCTCATGCTCAATCTGCTCTGCCCGCACCTTGCCGCGCCGATAACCTTTCTATATCCGATCCAGCAGCGGGTGTGGGAACGGGCCTATGTGGGGGCCGGGGTACTGCTCTACGACATGCTGGCCGCGATCGGGGACAGCCCGCTCCCGCACCACCGGCACCTCGGTCGTCGCAAAGCTCTCCGGATGGCGCCCGCGCTGCGACGGGACACTCTGGTCGGGGCCATCGTTTACTCCGACGCGCGTGTCGACGATGCCCGGCACACCATGATGATCTCTCGCACGGCTTCGAAATACGGAGCGGCGCTGGCCCCCAGTGTTCGGGCGATCGGGTTCGAGCGGGAGGGCGACCGGGTGGTGGGCGTCGAGGTGCGTGACCTCGAGTCGGGCGACGAATTCGTCATCGATGCCAAACAGGTTGTCAACAGCACGGGAGTCTGGACCGACGAGGTGCAGCAGAAGGCCGGGCGAGGCCGCATCCACGTCCGTGCTTCGAAGGGCATTCACCTGGTGGTTCCGCGGGATCGCATTCATTCGGACACCGGGATGATTCTTCGGACCGAGAAGAGCGTGCTTTTCGTGATTCCCTGGGACCGGCACTGGGTCATCGGAACGACGGACACCGACTGGAACCTCGATCTAGCTCATCCGGCGGCCAGTCGGGCCGACATCGATTACCTCCTCGAACACGTCAACACAGTGTTGAAGGACCCGCTCCGGCATGAAGATATCGAGGGGGTCTACGCAGGTTTGCGCCCGCTCCTCGAAGGAGAGTCCGACGCAACCAGCCGGTTGAGCCGGGAGCATGCCGTATCACAGGCTGTGCCCGGCCTGATCTCGGTAGCCGGCGGCAAGTACACCACCTACCGGGTGATGGCCGAAGACGCGATCGATATGGTTGCCGCCAACCTCGACGACAAAATACCTCCGGCGGTGACCGCTTCGACCCCG
The DNA here is from genome assembly GCA_029863625.1 of Acidimicrobiia bacterium. Lineage (GTDB taxonomy): Bacteria > Actinomycetota > Acidimicrobiia > Spongiisociales > UBA4744 > UBA4744. The sequence goes on along the minus strand of JAOTUY010000031.1, from coordinate 26,122 downwards.
CTGGTCGGTGCGGACGGTTACCGGGCATTGTGGAACCAACGGGAGGAAATCGCCGCGAAGTCAGGTTTGCATGTAGCCCGAGTGGAACACCTGCTGGGCCGGTACGGCTCGCTGATCTCGGAAATCCTCGAGTTGATCCGCCAGCGTCCTGAGCTCGGCGAACCACTCGTCGGGGCAGACGACTACCTTTCTGCGGAGATCAGCTACGCCGCGTCCCATGAAGGAGCGTTACACCTCGACGACGCGCTCACTCGCCGCACCAGGATTTCGATCGAAACGTGGGATCGGGGTGTGGCTGCGGCCGGTCCGACCGCCCGGTTGATGGGGGAGGAGCTCGGCTGGACAGAGGCGATCATCGACCGTGAGATCGAGCACTACCTGGCCCGGGTGGCGGCCGAGCGTGACTCGCAAGAACAGATGGACGATCAAACGGCCGATGCGGCTCGGCTCGGTGCTCCCGACGTGAGAACCGGGCACCGCGAATAGCGCCGCGGTCGCTGTGAAGGCGGGCGTCCTCGCGGTCCTGTCTTGATCGGTAGCCTCAGCGTCGTCGCCGACCATGGAGGTAACGATGTCCGGTCCTCGACCGGTCCGCGCCCCGCGAGGGACTGAACTGCAAACCAAAGGATGGTTGCAGGAAGCCGCCCTGCGTTGTCTCATGAACAACCTCGATCCCGAGGTGGCCGAGAACCCTGACGAATTGGTGGTGTACGGCGGTCGCGGCAAGGCAGCTCGCTCCTGGGACGCCTTCGATGCCATCGTACGGAGCCTCCAGACCCTGGATAACGACGAAACCCTCCTGGTCCAATCGGGGAAGCCGGTCGGAGTCTTCCGCACCCACGAGATGGCCCCACGCGTGCTGATCGCCAACAGCCTGCTGGTTCCCGACTGGGCAACGTGGGAACGATTCTGGGAACTCGAGGCAGCCGGTCTCATCATGTATGGGCAGATGACGGCCGGCTCGTGGATCTATATCGGCACGCAAGGGATCCTGCAGGGGACTTTTCAGACGTTCGCGGCGATCGCCGAGCAGAAGTTCGGCGGAAGTTTGGCCGGGACGATCACGCTTACCGGTGGACTGGGAGGGATGGGCGGTGCCCAACCTCTGGCCGTCACGATGAACGAGGGGGTTGCCCTGGTCGTGGATGTCGATCCTTCTCGTATCCAGCGGAGACTCGAGACCCGGTATCTCGATGAGGAAGCTACGTCACTCGACCAGGCCGTTGCGTTGGCGCTCAGCGCCAAACAGCAACGGCGGGCCCTGTCGATCGGCATCCGCGGCAACGCGGCCGACGTCGTCCCGGAGTTGCTGCGCCGCGGTGTCGAGATCGACATCGTTACCGATCAAACATCCGCCCACGACCCTCTCAACGGCTACGTTCCGCAGGGGTACGACGTGGAAGAAGCCGGTGCGCTGCGCGTCAAGGATCCCCACCGCTATGTGGAGGAAGCCCGCGCCTCGATGGCCGTTCATTGCCGAGCCATGGTGGGTTTTCAACAAGGCGGCGCTGAGGTCTTCGATTATGGGAACAATCTGCGGGGTGAGGCTGTGCTCGGGGGTTATCAGGATGCGTTCGCGTTTGTGGGCTTCATGCCCGCCTATCTCCGGCCCCTGATGTGCGAGGGTATGGGGCCCTTCCGGTGGCTGGCCCTTTCGGGCGATCCTGCCGATATTGCCGCGACCGATAGGGTCATAAGCGATTTGTTTCCCGACAACCGGGGTCTGCAACGCTGGCTGCGCCTGGCTGCGGAGCGGGTCGAGTTTCAGGGTCTTCCTGCCAGAATCTGCTGGCTGGGCTACGGCGAACGTGACAAGGCCGGTCTGGCCTTCAACGAGCTGGTGCAGTCCGGCCGGGTCTCGGCCCCCATCGTCATCGGCAGGGACCATCTCGACTCGGGCTCGGTGGCTTCGCCGTACCGGGAGACTGAGGCCATGGCCGATGGATCCGACGCGATTGCCGACTGGCCGATTCTCAACGCTCTGCTCAATACCGCCTCAGGGGCCGCCTGGGTGGCAGTTCATCACGGTGGCGGGGTCGGTATCGGCAAATCGATCCACGCGGGAGCTCAGGTGGTCGCCGACGGGACGGCTTCTGCCGCCCTCCGGCTCGAGCGGGTCTTGACCAACGACCCCGGCACGGGCGTGATCCGGCACGCCGACGCCGGGTATCAGCGGGCGATAGACGTGGCCCGGGACCGGGATGTGCGCATCCCGATGCTGGAGACATGACCGAGCCGTCCGACCTCATCCTGCGGGGAATCGGCGAGCTGGTCACTAATGATCCCCGTCGGGTTGAGGCGGGACTACTCGGCATCGTCAACCACGCGGCCATAGCCATTCGTAGCGGCAGAGTGGATTGGGCCGGTCCCCTCGAGGATCTGCCCGATGAATATTTCGACTTGCCAGATCTCGACTGTGCCGGGCGGGCTGTGCTGCCCGGGTTCGTCGACTCCCACACGCATTTGGTTTTCGCCGGGGAACGTGGCGAAGAGTTCACACGTCGTTTGGCAGGTGAATCGTACGAAACGATTCTGGCCGCCGGGGGCGGAATTCAGGCGACGGTGCGAGCGACCCGCCGGGCGGTTCGGGAAGCGGCCGCGGTCGGGTTGGTCGAGAGTGCCCGGCTGCGGGCCGAACGGATGCTGACGCATGGAACGACCACAGTAGAGATCAAATCGGGATACGGACTCGACGTTCCCACCGAGTTGCGCATGCTCGAAGCTGCCAGTGCAATCGGGAAGCTGGTTCCGATCGATACCGTCGGCACCGTGCTCGGAGCGCACGTCGTGCCCCCGGAATTCGCCGGCGATCGAGAGAGCTACATCCGTCTTGTCGAAGAGGAGATGCTGCCGTTACTGGCGCCCCTGGCTCGCTACTGCGATGTGTTCTGCGACCGGGGTGCCTTCACCGTGCCCGAAGCTAGGCACATCCTCGAGGCCGGAAAGCACTTCGGCTTGAAGCCCAGAGTCCATGCCGAACAGCTCGTCGCCACCGGGGCGGCCTTGCTGGCCGCCGAAGTCGGAGCGGTCTCCGCCGACCACCTGGACCATATCGATGAGGAAGGTGCGGCGGCATTAGCCGCGGCCGGAACCGTAGCCACGTTGTTGCCCGCGGCTTCATTTTCGATGCGCACACCCCAGGCCCCGGCCCGTCTTCTGTGGGACGCCGGAGTAACGGTTGCGCTCGCTACCGACTGCAATCCCGGCACCTCGTATGTGGAGAGCATGCAATTCGTGATCGCCGTGGCCGCCCTGGAGACGGGGTTGTCTCCGGCCGAGGCCGTGTGGGCAGCCACCCGGGGCGGGGCGCTCGCACTCGAGGAACCCGACAAGGGGTGGATCGGCGCGGGGACCGCCGCAGATTTGGTGATTCTGGACGCTCCCTCCTCGGTCCACATCCCCTACCGGCCGGGAGCCAATCTGGTCTGGAAGGTGATCAAGGACGGCGCCGTCGTGGTCGAGCGCCCTTCCCCGTTGCAGGGGAAGGGTTAGTCGGCGGCCCGGAGTACCTCGAGGAATGCTCCACCGTACGTCTCCAACTTCTTGGGGCCAACCCCGCTCACGTCCAGCAGCTCGGCTTCGCTTGTGGGTCGACAGGCAGCCATCGCCATCAGGGTGGCGTCGCTGAACACGACGTAGGCGGGAACTCCCTTGGCGTCGGCGAGCTGTCGGCGCAGTGTCTTGAGATCGTCGAACAGAGGTAGATGTCTGGCAGTGGTGGCGTCGAAGGTCGCGATGGTAGACACAGCGTTCGTCTTCGATTTGGCTGTGAGCATTTCCAGCGGGTCGATGCCGGTGCAGAAGTCGCACGAGGTGTGGCAGCGGTCTATCCGGTCGCCGAAGTAGCGGGCAATGGTCTGGTGACGGCAGGTGTTCCGCTCTGCCCAGTCGTACATGGCCCGGATCTGGCGCCGATGTGACTCGCCGACTTCGCCGCCGCCCATCATCCGCTCCAGGTTCAGCACATCCGGCCACGAATAGAAGAGGATGCAGTCGCTGTCGATCCCGTCGCGTCCCGCCCGACCGATCTCCTGGTAGTAACCCTCAATTGACTTGGGCATGTCGCGGTGGATGACGTACCGGACGTTCGACTTGTCGATGCCCATGCCGAAGGCCACTGTGGCGCACACCACGTCGATGTCATCACGGATGAATGCGTCTTGAGTCGTCGTTCGGTCCTCGGAGCTGAGGCCGGCGTGGTAGGGCAGCGTCCGGATGCCGAGTTTATTGAGATACTCGGCCGTGGACTCTGCGGAGGCTCGGGACAGGGTGTACACGATCCCACTTTCGCCCTTGCGGGCCAAGCACAACTTGCCGATCGACTCGCGCACTTTGATTCGGCGGCCGTCGTGGTCGCCCTTTTTCAACGCGTGAATCTTGAGATTGGGTCGAAAGAAGGATCCGCGGAACTGGAGAGGGTTCGAAAGGCCGAGCTGATTCTCAATGTCGCGCATCACTTCGGAAGTTGCCGTCGCAGTCAGGGCCAGGACGGGTACCCCGAACCGTGACTTGAGCCCGGCCAACTTGCGGTAGGCGGGACGGAAGTCGTGGCCCCATTGCGAGATGCAGTGGGCCTCGTCGACCGCGATCAGGCTCAGATCCATAGTGGCCAAGGCGGATCCCACCGATGCCTCGAGCCCTTCGGGGGCGGCGTAGACCAGCTCGTACTCGCCGTTGCGCATCCGCTTGGTGCGCTCGGTTCGCTCGGCGGAGCTGAGGCTCGAATTGAGGAACGTCGCTCGTATGCCGATCTCGTCCAGGGCATCGACCTGGTCTTTCATCAGTGCGATCAGCGGCGAGATCACCAATGAAGTCCCACCCAGAATCCGTGCTGCCAATTGGTAGGTGAGTGACTTGCCCGCTCCGGTCGGCATGATCCCGATGCAGTCCTGGCCGGAGATAGCCGCCTCGATTATTTCGTGCTGCCCGGGACGGAAGGTCGAGTAACCAAAGGTGTTCTTCAACACCTCGTCAACCTCGCCAAGCAAAGCAGTGTTGACGGCAATGGCATGCTCCTGGAGGGCTCGCACCGCCCCCGGCGGGAATGCATCGGCCTCATGGCGCCAACGATTGCGCACATGCGCCAGCAGGTCCGCGGCAGCGGTGACATCGCCCTCGGTCAGCAGCGAGGCGAGTTGCTCAATCTGGTCGGTAACCGAGGTCTCGGGCATGGTCCCCCACGGTACTGCGGCCGAGTGACTTACCCGGCGGCGATGAGCGCCATGCCGGCCAGGGCGAGCGCTACTCCGCCAATCTGGGAACGGCTGAGACGTTCGCGGAGCACCACCCGGGCCAACAGCACGGTGGCCGCCGGATAGAGCGAGGACATGACGGCCACAAGAGCGAGCATTCCGCCGCGGGTGGCGTACAGGAACAGAGCATTGGCGACGATGTCGAGCAGACCGGCGCCCAGAATCAGCGGGTTCGTTTCCGCGCGGATCGATACCGTTCCGGGGAGAGCGGCCAACAGCGACCAGACCAATGCCTGCGATCCGAGGCGGGCCCCCACCAGTGGCCAGACGCCGCTCTCCGCCGAAGCGTTCGATAGAAAGATGAAGAAAGCGCCGAACCCGATGCCCGCGGCAATCGCCTCGGGCAAACCACTGGCGCCCCACAAACTGGTGGCCGTGTCGGCGTCGTCAGATCGACGTGCCCGACTGACGACGAATATGGCCAGAAGGGCGATCACGACTCCCGACGACGACAATGTGGAGGGCCGATCGCCGGCGAGCAGGCCATACACCGTCGGCACGATTGCTCCGATTCCGGCCGTGACCGGCGCCACCAATCCCATCCGGGCTCGCGACAGCCCACGGTACAGCGCCACCAGACCCGCACCCCCACTGATTCCGGCGGCTGCTCCCCACAGCAGATCATCGAGCGAGAAGACATCGGGTGGGAAGGCGGGGAGCAGGACAACGATCAGGGCCAGGCCGTAGAGCTGGGAGACCGCTACCACCCGGAGCGGACTCGACCGGCGCGACGCCAGTCCGCCCAGGAAGTCACCGGCGCCGAACGCGGCGGCGGACAGCACGGCCAGCACGCTGGACAGAATCACCTCCCGACGAGACCATACCCTCGTTCTTGCGTGAGAAACCCGCGCATTGCGCAGGAAAGTCACGCCAGGACAATTGGGGGCGGCAGCGATCAATAGACTCGGGTCCTGTGGAGCGTCTCAATCCATTCGCACTGGAGCACCCGATCGCATTCTCGCACCGCGGTGGCCGGCTGCGATGGCCGGAGAACACGTTGCTGGCCTTTCGGAAGTCGGAGGAACTCGGGTACCGGTACTTCGAAACCGATCTGCACTTGTCGGCAGACGGCGTTCTCGTGGTGTTTCACGACGACACCCTCGACCGGACTACCGACGGGTCGGGCCCGGTCGACGGCTACACCGCCTCCGAATTGAAGCGTTTCGACGCCGCCTTCCGATTCGGATCAGATCAAGGTTGGCCGTATCGCGGGCAGGGTGTCACCATTCCGACGCTCGAAGAAGTGGTGACCGCCTTACCGGACGCCTCCTTCACCCTGGAGCTGAAACAATCAGGTTTGGCGGATCCGCTCGTAGCTTTCATCGAACGCCACAACCTATGGGGCCGGGTGATGGTTGGAGGATATGGCGATGACTGGATGAAAGAACTACGGCGCCTGTCAAACGGCCGCGTGTCAACCTCCAGTCCCAGGCATGAGACGCTCCTGTTCTGGTTGTTCAGTCGGTTCGGGATTGGTCTCCCAATCAAGGCGGATGCCCTGCAGGTGCCGGTTACCCACGGCAACCTCACGGTGGTCGACCGTCGGTTCATCCAGGCGGCACACCGGGCGGGAAAACAGGTGCACGTCTGGACCATCAATGAGTCCTCAGAGATGCACCGGTTGCTCGATCTCGGTGTCGACGGCTTGATGAGCGACGTGCCGGATGTGCTCCTCGAGGTCCTGGCCCAGCGGGGTTCAGGCGGGCCGCATCACCCGGTCCGCGTGAGATTCACCTGAGGTTGCGACGGAAATCTTCAACGGCCGTGCCCGGGAGGTGCCGCTTGTCCGAGAATGATCGGTACGGTTCAGTTGATGAAGCGACGTGACGCGCGGCAGCGAGGGCGCCTGAGTACGCTGGAGCCCCGTGGATCTGCCGTCACTTTTCGCCGCCCAGGAGGCCGGGCTCCTCAATTCTGAGGTCAGCATCGTGCTCCTGCTGGCCGTCGCGGCGGCGGTTGCCGTTGCGGTCCGCAGGATCCGCATCCCCTACACGGTGGCGTTGGTGGTGGTCGGGCTGGGTCTGGCGTTTCTGCCCACCGACGTCATCCAGATCGACGTAAGTGCCGACCTGATTCTGGCCGTCCTGGTGCCGCCGCTCTTGTTCGAGGCGACCGTCCACATCTCTTGGGGCCGCCTCAAGCGTGACCTGGCCCCGGTCCTGCTGTTCGCTCTCGTTGGAACGCTGCTCGGAGCCTTCGTGGTCGGCGGGTTCGTCGCCGGGTTGGTCGAAGGGGTGCCCTGGCCCGCAGCCGTGGCGTTTGGCGCACTGATCTCTGCGACCGACCCGGTTGCCGTGATCGCGTTCTTCCGGTCGATCGGGGTCTCAAAGCGGCTGACAATCCTCGTAGAGGGTGAGAGTCTGTTCAACGACGGCGTCGCCTTCGTGGTGTTCACCCTTGCCCTGGCGGCGGCCGGGCCGGGCGCGACGTTTTCGCTTGGCGCGGCGGTCGGGCAGTTCTTCATCGACGCTCTCGGTGGCCTGGCCATCGGCCTGGCGCTCGGGTACGTCGTATCGTCGCTGATTCTCAAGAATCTCGACGATCACCTCATCGAAACCGTGGTCACCGTCGCGCTCGCCTTCGGCTCCTATCTGCTGGCCGAGGAGTTCGGCGCCATCTTTGACCTCGCCGACGTGCACCTCAGTGGCATCCTCGCTGTGGTGGCTGCCGGGCTAATGGTCGGCAATATCGGGTTGCGCAACACATCGCCGACCACCCGGCTCACGCTGGAGAACTTCTGGGAGTTTGCGGCGTTCGTGGTCAACTCATTGGTCTTCTTGCTCCTCGGTCTGCAGATCCACATCAGCGAGCTCTGGGACAAGGCCGGCGCGGTGCTGGTGGCGCTGGTGGCCATTCAGGTCACCAGGCTTTTCGTTGTGTACGGACTGGGCACGGTGCACGGTTTTGCCCAGCCGGATCGCAAGGTGCCGCGCCGGTACCAGCACGTCATGTTCTGGGGCGGCTTGCGCGGGGCGATCTCGGTCGCGTTGGCTCTCAGTCTGGTTGGCGATGTGGATCGGCTCGGGGAGGACGTCGTGTCCACGCTCCAGGTGATGACCTTCGGGGTGGTGCTGTTCACCCTGCTGGTGCAGGGTCTCACCATCGAGCGTCTCATCATGCGGCTGGGGTTGGCGGCCAAACCGGTCGAGCGGGTCGAGCAGCAGCGCCGCCAGGCAAGGATCTATGCCCAGCAGGCAGGCTTGGATGAGCTGGGGCGGCTGCACGACCAGGGGGTCCTCTTCCAGGACCTGTATGACGCGATGGCCGGTTTGTACATGGGTGAGTTGGCCCGCGATGGGGAGGAATTACGCAACCACCTGCGCCGCTACCCGGAGCTGGAAACCGACATGTACATACGGGCGCGGACCGACACACTCCGGGCGGAGCGGAGCGCCCTTCAGGACGCGGCCCGGCGCGGGCTGATTGCCGAAGACGTGCTCACCGAATTGACGGCCGATATCAACGACCATCTGGCTGCGCTGGAGTTCATCGAGGGCGATGCCCGGCAGGGCGACATCATGCAAATGCCTTCCGAACAGGAGGCCGACGGTGACTGACGTCGTGTGTGCCATCCGGGGTGGCCCCGGGAGCTATCAGACGCGTCTCGCCGCCCTGCAGTACGCCGCCGATCGTGGGGTAGCCGTCCATTTTGTTTCGGTAGTCGACCCGGTCGCCTATGAGCCTCTTCACGAGGGCGAGCAAGACGCCATCCGCGCCGAGATGGCGTGGCGCGACCTGGCGATGACGAGGGCTACCGCGGCACACGCAGGTCTGGATGACGTCCGTTTCACCGTCGCGGTCCGGGTTGGGGCACTTGCGGACACCATCGCCGCCTATGCGCGGGAGGTCGCCGCGGGGTCGATCCTCATCGGTAGGCCGCGGTCTGCCGCGGACGCCGCGCTTGCCGGGGGCGGGGCCGAGCAGTTCGCCGAAGAACTCCGCCAGAAGGGCGGCGCCGCGCTCGTCGTGATTGCACCGGCGAGGTGAAATCCGGCTGCGCACATCGTTCACAACTCTGACGCCGCTGATGAGAAGTTGGGGGTGGTGAGCTACTTCCGGAATCACCGGGCAACGGGAAGGTAGCCGGGCCGCTGCCCTTCGAAGTCGGCGATCTCGGGGTCGCGTTGCAGGGTTACTTCGATGTCGTCGAGGCCGTGGAGGAGGCGATGTTTGATGTAGGGATCGATCTCAAAGGTGGCCGCGAAGCCTTCGGCCGTCACCGTCTGGGCGGTCAGGTCGATGTCAACTTCCGCATCGGGGCGCTGCTGGGCGAGTTCCGTGAGCCAGATGACTTCCTTGGGGGAGAGCTCAACCGGGAGCAAGCCGATCTGGGTGCAGTTCGTTGCGAAGATATCTGCGAAGGACGGGGCAACGATGGCCCGGAATCCCCAGTCCTGCAGGCCCCAGGGAGCATGTTCGCGCGATGATCCTCCGCCGAAATTACGGCCCGTCACCAGGATGCCAGCGTTGCGGTACTCCGGCTTGTTGAGCACGAAGTTGGGGTCAAGTTCTCCGTCGGGGGTCCGTCTCCAATCGTGAAAGAGGAACTCGCCGTATCCGGTACGTTCCACTCGTTTGAGAAACTGTTTTGGCATGATCTGGTCGGTGTCGACGTCGGCACGGGGCAAGGCGGCCATCGTCGCCCGAATGGAAAGAAATGGTTCCACGCCTATATCTCCCACTCGCGGATGTCGACGAAATGCCCGGCGATAGCCGCGGCCGCGGCCATCACCGGGCTAACGAGATGGGTGCGCCCGCCCTTGCCTTGCCGGCCCTCGAAATTTCGGTTTGAGGTGGACGCGCATCGTTCGCCCGGTGAGAGGATGTCCGGGTTCATACCGAGACACATTGAACAGCCGGCCTGGCGCCATTCGAATCCGGCATCCTGGAATACCCGATCGAGGCCTTCCTCTTCGGCCTGGAGTTTCACCAACCCTGAACCGGGGACGATCATTGCTCCCACCGAGCCGTGCACCTTTTTGCCGGCTACGACCCGGGCGGCCTCGCGCAGATCCTCGATCCGGGCATTGGTACAAGAGCCGATGAAGACCCGGTCGAGGGCGATTTCGGTGATCGGTGTTCCCGGTTCCAGCCCCATGTACTTGAGAGCGCGGTTGGTCGAATCCCGGTCGTGCGGATCGTCAAAAGAGTCGGGGGAGGGGACGGTGGCCGTGACCGGCACCGTCTGGGCGGGGTTGGTGCCCCACGAGACGTAAGGGGAGAGGTCTTTGGCCTCGATGTGCACTTCGGTGTCGAAGCCGGCGCCGTCTTCGGTCGGCAGCTTCTCCCACGCCTCGATTGCCGTCTCCCAGTCGCTTCCGCTCGGTGCGTGCGCCCGGCCTTCGACATAAGAGAAAGTGGTTTCGTCGGGGGCGATCATCCCGGCGCGTGCGCCGCCCTCGATGGACATGTTGCAGATCGTCATGCGGCCGGCCATCGAAAGGGACCGGATCACCTCACCCCGGTATTCGATGACATGTCCGGCCCCGCCCGCCACTCCGATGCGGGCGATGATTCCGAGGATCACGTCCTTGGCGGTGATTCCGGCGAGCAGGCTCCCGTTCACGGTGACGGCCATGCTCTTCGGTTTGGCCTGCGGCAGCGTCTGGGTGGCGAGCACGTGCTCGACCTCCGATGTGCCGATGCCAAAGGCCAATGCCCCGAACGCGCCGTGGGTAGCCGTGTGGCTGTCGCCGCACACGATGGTCATACCGGGCTGGGTGATGCCTTGCTCGGGTCCGATTATGTGCACGATGCCCTGGCGGGGGTCATCGATGCCGTAGAGCGTTATTCCAAACTCCTCGCAGTTGCGGATGAGGGCGTCGATCTGGGTTCGGGAAAGCGGATCAGATATCCCCAGGTGGCGATCGGTCGTCGGGACACCGTGATCGATCGTGGCCAGGGACAAATCCGGCCGTCGCACCCGGCGGCCGGCCAGGCGCAAGCTCGCGAAAGCCTGGGGTGAGGTCACTTCGTGGACCAGATGCATGTCGACGTACAATAGGTCTGGTTCGCCGGGTGCCCGGTGCACCACATGGCTTTCCCAAACCTTGTCAAACATCGTTTTAGGCGCCGCCATGGGAGCCTCCTATCAGTGAGCGCTTGAGGGTAGCCGGTTCAGGCGTGCGTTCAACAGTTGCCTGGCTTCTCGATTTGGCCTGTACAGTCGCGGTATGGTCAGCAAAGTGGCAGCGCTCATGGCGGTCGTCGTGCTGGGCAGCCCATTTGGGGAAGCAGCTGTCGAGGGCACTCCGGTCGGTGACCGTCTTCAGGTCGAATTCGAAGTGGCGGTCGCAGGCGACCCGGTGGCCGTTGCCGTGCACGCGGTCGACCCCGGTCAGACCCAGGAGACGATCAGTCTCGGAAACCGGGGCGGAGGTGTGTGGGCGGGCCTGACCGACCTCGATGTCATGAACTACGTGATCGTATTTGAAGTGATATACGCGGACGGGGAAGGCAGCGTCTCAGGGCCTACCACATTGCTCGAGCTGGGCCTCGATCCGGCGTTGATCGGGATGGGGGAAGGGGTCGATGTCGAAGCGGATGACGGCAGCCAACCGCTCTCGCCCACGACCCGCCGGTGGGGATGGGGAGCCGTAGCGCTGACCGCAGTGGCCTTGGCCCTCCTGGCGGTTTGGGCGATGGGCGACCGGGTCGCCGGGAAACACAGAGGGAAGCACAGAGGGGGGCGCCGATCGGCGCGACGAGCGGCGGAGGAAGCGGCGGAGGAAGCGGCGCAAGAAGCGGCGGAAAATGCGGCGGAAGAAGCGGCGGAAGAGACCTAGCCCCCATCCTGAGCCTCGGGCGAAATCGCCGCCCGGCGAGCTGCCTCGATTTTCTCGGAACCGAGGCGCGGGAGAGCAAGCGCAAAGAGGGCGAGAAAGATGGCGGCCGCGCCATAGAAGGGCATCCGGAGCCCCAGTTCCCGCCCGGCCCAGCCTTCCGTTAAGGACACGATCGCTCCACCGAGCACCATGCCAACCGGCATAGTGCCCCACGCCAACAACCGGTACACGCTGTTCACCCTTCCGAGCAGACCGTCCGGGATGATTGCCTGCCGTAGCGAGACGGTTATCACGTTCCACAGGACACCCAGGAACGACGAGACAACAAACATCGCCCAGACCACAATCGCTGACGAGGTGGCTCCCGTCACGGCCAGCGTGATGGCCGATCCTATGAGGGATAGGAACAGCGAAGGGCCCCGACCCAAGGCTGCACTCACGCGGGTGGCCAGCAAACTACCCGCGACTCCGCCGAGGGCGCCTGCGGTCATCAGCAATCCGAACTGGGTTGCCTCCAATTCGAGGATCTCTTGAACGAAAAGTACGTATGTCGCCATTGTCATACTCAACATGGCATTCATTCCTCCCAGGATGAGGGCCATGGCGCGCAACAATCGATGGTTCCATAGCCATCGCAGGCCTTCACCGATTTCGGCCCGCCAGTCCACTCTTTCTTGTCGAGCGCCTGGCGGTCGAAACGATCCGGTGATGAGGAAGATCAGCGCCGCCCCGAACGCAAACGTTCCTGCGTCGACAAAGAACGGCAGCGCAAACCCGGCGGCGATCAGCAACCCGCCGGCCGGGGGACCGACAAACGAGTTCATCACCATCTCGGCGCCCCACAACCGCCCGTTGGCGGTCTCGAGATGCTCCGGATCGACGATGCTCGGCATGAGCGTCTGAGCGGCGTTGTCGCGAAGCACCTCCGCGAAACCGAATAGGAGCGACGACCCGTACAGCATTATCAAGAAGGCTGTTGCGTTGGGGTGTGGGGTGGCGGTCCCGGCCGCGATGTCACCGGGAGTCGCCAATCCTTCTCGTCCTGCGAACACGACCAAACCCACAACCAGCGTGAGCAGGAACCGAAAAGCGTCCATCGTTGCCACAATCTTGCGGCGGTCGAGTCGGTCGGTCAGCACCCCCGCCGGCAGCGAGAAGAGCAACCAGGGCAGACGGTTCGCAACGCCGATGAGAGCGATCTGGAGAGGGTCGCGGGTGATGGCCGAAGCCAGCCAGGGATAGGCCACTCCGGCCACCCCGTCCCCGAAGTTGGAGATCGCGCTGGCGAACCACAGACGCCGGTAGTTAATGCCGAGTCGTGATCGGGCTGTGGGCCGTCTCTTTGTCACGGCGGTCGACACTAGCGACGACGGCACCTGCGCAGGGGCGCCGTGCGGCGCACGGGCCGTTGTGATCACGTACGCTCGGGCGATGACGGAGGTCCGGGACGCACGACCCGCCGATGCCACCCGACTGGCGCAGATCCAGGCGGTCTCGTGGCAGGCGGCCTACCGCGGCTTGCTCTCCGAAGTATTCCTTAACGGGCTCACGGCGACCACCCGGCTCGATTGGTGGAACTCGCGGCTGGCTCGGGTTCCACCGCGGTGGGCGATCCTCGTGGTGGAGAATGATGAGGACGTGTCCGGTTTTGTGACTATCGGTCACTGCGACGACGACGACCGCCGGGTCCCCGAGGCGGGGGAGTTATACGCCATGTACGTGGAGCCCGACCATTGGGATGGGGGCTTCGGCCGTTGTCTCTTGCTCGGCGCCGAGGACCGTTTCCGGGCGAGCGGCTATGAGAACGCCAGCCTGTGGGTGCTGCGCGACAACCAGCGGGCCCGCCGGTTCTACGAAATTGGCGGCTGGCGAACGGACGGCGCTCAGAAGCGGATGGTCATCGGATCGGATGCCGTGACGGCGGTCCGTTATGTGCGAGACCTCAGAGCATCAACCTGAAGCTTCACGGCCGGTATCAGTCATCCGCCTGGCGAGGAACCAAGAACGAAGAACTACGACAGCTTCTGACGCGCCCGGATCGCCCACAAGACGAGAGCGCCGCCGACTACTCCAGCCAGGGCAGCTCCCGAGATCAAAGGTACAGGTCGAGGCAGGGTTGCCAAGCGGGTGCGAATTGTGACCGGACGCTCGAAGTCCATGGTTTGCCAATCGCGCTCCCCGGCGATTTCAGCCAATTCCTTGTCGGGATTGACGACCACCGGGTGGCCGACCGTCTCGAGCATCGGCAAGTCGGTCACGCTGTCCGAGTACGCAAACGAGTCGGGGAGAGCTAAGCCTTCGGTTAGCGCCAGCTCCCGGATGGCGTCCGCCTTCGATTCCGCATACGCGTAGAACTCCATCTCTCCTGTGTAGAGGCCTTCGGCATCGACCTTCGCCCGGCTGGCGATGACGTGATCAACCCCGAGGTAGCGAGCGAGTGGTTTGACGATCTCCTCGGGGCTCGACGAAATGATGACAACCTTGCGACCGACCCGACGGTGTTCGTCGATCAAGGCGAGCGCCTCGGCGTATACGAGGGGGGATACCACCTCGTCGACGATCTCGCGAACGAGCTCCTCAATACCAACCTTGTCCCAACCTTTGGTGATCTCGAGCATCTCTTTTCTTGCCCGTTCCATCTGCGCATGATCGGCACCGAAGGTCATGTAGCTGATCTGGGCTATGCCCGTTTTGAGGAGGGCCCGGCGGTTGAGAAACCCGGCTTGATAGAGAGGGCGACCAAACGCCAGTGCCGACGACTTGGCGATGATGGTCTTGTCCAGGTCGAAGAAAGCGGCCGCGATGGGGGATGTAGCTGAGTCGGTCACCACAGGAGAGTCTACAAACCTCTATTCATGCCACATACCCGCTGCCGCGACAAGGGGTTGTCGCGGCTCCGGCAAATCCATACGTTGCGTTTGTTCGCTGCACAAGGATGCTCATGCCTGCCCTCGCTGTCTGGACCGCCTATGACGGGCTTCTATCGGCCGTCGCTCCATTGGGCCTGGCAGCGGCCGCCGGCACCGCGCTCGTTGTCGATCTCGATCCGGCCGGTCCTGTCTATCCAGGAAGTGGCTCGCTGGCGGATCTGGTGGCCGATGGCCCGCGCCGGGTTGATCTGGTGCCGGGCCGGAATGGGGTCGCGGTACTGCGCAATGGCGGGGTCGCCAAGGCCGAAGCCCGGGAAGTGATAGATGCGCTGCTCATCGGCTGGCCCCACCTGGTGGTGCGGGTGGGCGCTCCGGATATTGCCGATGGTCTGGCCCCACTTGTTCCGGTCTGGCCGCTGCTACCGGGGATGCTGGCACCAACGGTCGAAATGCAGTGTGTCTATCAGAGAACCGGTTTCGTGGCTACCCCGCCCGGACCGGGTCCGGTTCTGCCGCGGCCCCGTCCGGCCTTCCTGGCAGGTTTGCTGAACGGAACGGTCGCTCGCCACTCCCGGTGGGTGGCGGCCTGGCGTGAGGTGTGGAGGCTGCCATGGCATTGATCGACCGGTTGGTCGACAATCTGGTTGAGTCTGAGGTACCCCTGCAACGCGAAGCCGTGACCGTTGCCGTCCGTGCCCTGCTCCCCGAGGAAGCTCCGTTGGCCGGTCCCGATCTGGCAACCGCGGTGACCGATGCACTGGTCGGATTGGGTCCTATTGAAGCTCTGCTACGCGACCCGCTCGTCTCCGACGTACTGGTGAACGGACCCGACGAGATCTGGGTGGAACGATCCGGTCGCCTCGAGAGATCCCTTATCCGGTATGGGGACGCCGCGGCGGTTGTGGCCGCCATCGAGAGGGTTATCGCACCTCTCGGCCTGCGTCTCGATCGTGCCTCGCCTTCGGTCGATGCCCGGCTGGCCGACGGGAGCCGGCTCCACGCCGTAGTGCCACCGGTGTCCGTCGACGGTCCCATAGTTGCGATTAGGCGCTTCACTCCGGCAGTTCCCAACCTCGCCGCCCTAGTAGCCACGGGAGCCCTGCCGGCCGAAGGTGCCGAGATGCTCTCAACGGCAGTTCGGGAGCGACGCAATGTTCTTGTCGCGGGCGGAACCGGCGCTGGGAAGACCACGCTCCTGAATGTCCTCTCCGGCGAAATCCCACCCGGTGAACGGGTGGTGACGATTGAAGACGCAGCCGAGCTCCAGCTGTCCGGACACGTCGTCCGCCTCGAAGCCCGGCCGTCCAACGCTGAAGGAGCGGGGGAGATGACCCTCCAGCAACTGGTGAGATCGGCGCTGCGATTGCGTCCCGATCGGATCATCTTGGGAGAGGTCCGGGGTCCTGAAGCGCTCGACCTCGTGTCTGCACTCAACACGGGACATCAAGGCTCGATGAGCACTGTCCATGCCAACAGCCCGGAAGAAGCTTTGTGGAGGATCGAGACATTGGCCTTGTCTGGTGACCGCCGCGTGGGGGAGGTGGCAGTTCGTCGCCAGTTGATGAGTGCGGTCGATCTGATGGTCCAGCTGGCCCGTCGGGGGGAGGAACGCCGTGTCTGCACGATTGCCGCCGTCGATGCGGGCGGCGTTCGGGACATTGCCTCATGGTGATGGTGCTGGGCCTGGCGGCCGGACTCGTCATTGGAGCACCCTTGCCGGGGCTGGCGGCGCTGGGGATGGCCCTTTGGCAGCCGATCTGGACATTGGTAGCCATCCTGGCGTGGGCATTCCTCACCCTACGGCGCAGCGATTCGGGGTCTGACGATCACGAAGCGGTCTTTTTGCAGGCTGTGGCCGGTGAGCTGCGGGCGGGATCGAGCTTGCGTCACGCTCTCAACTCGGCTTCTGGTCGAGCCGGCGGGTTGCGCCTCGAGCGGGCGGTGCGTCTGGCGGCGGCAGGCCAGCCGCTCGAACGCGTTGCAGAGGCGCTGGGACGTGCGCTGCCGAGCCTGGGAGCGCTGACCGCTTCGGCCGTCAGAACAGCCGGCGTCACCGGTGGCAAGGCAGCGGATGTCTTTGACGGTCTTGCGCTCCTGGCGACCGAAGAAGTCGGTCTGGCTCGTGAACGCCGGGCCGCTACTGCACAGACACGATTCAGTGCCTGGATCGTTGGTGGGATACCGGTGGCCTATCTCTCGTACGCCGGCCTCAGCGGGAAGCTGGCGGTCCTGCAGACAGCCGGATCGGTCGGGGTGGTCTTGGTCACCGTCGGGTCGCTGCTGCTGGTCGGAGGGATCGGCGCGATGTGGGGTTTGCTGCGGAGGGCTGAGCGATGACCTACCTGGGAGCACTGGGGTTGGGGTTGTTGGTGCACCACGCAACCCGCGACCGTTTACCGGCTTCGCCGGCGGCTGGAATAGCGACGTCTGCCGTTCTGATTGCAGCCGCGCCGGCCAGTGTGGCCATCGTCGCCCTCGGCTGGACGCTGGCCATCCTGCGGGTGCGGAGAGTCCGGTCGGGCTCTGCGAGCCTCCGGCTTGGATTGGATCACCTCGGGCAGGTCCTCTATGTCGCCCTGTCCGCCGGGCTTCCAGTAGCAGCGGCCCTCGAATTCGCCGTCGACGAAGTGGGGCCTGTCGAAGCTGCTGAGGTGCGCTCGGTGTTGAGAACAGCCCGACATCAGGGCCTGGCGGTAGCCCTGACCGGAGCGGACGGTGCGTCCGGCCGGCTCTTTGCATTACTGGCCAGAGCGCAGCTGACCGGTTCCTCGGCCATCAAGGCGGTTGGCTCGTTTGTCGACGAGGAGCGGAATATTCGGCGAGCCCGTGCCGCTGAGGCCGCCCAGCGGTTGCCGGTGAAACTAACGGTGCCGCTGGCTCTGCTCATCCTGCCCGGCTTCATCCTGCTCACCATCGGTCCGACGGTGGTCGCCACCGTGCAACGGTTGTTTGGGCCATTGCTCGCGTGAAGTGTCCGACACTTCCCCCGCGCCGGCCGGTCGCCGGCATCGACGAAGGAGAAGGAATGCTGCGTTTGCTGCATCGGATCATCTACAGGGATAGAGGGCAAGGTACCGTCGAGTACGTTCTGGTCATTCTGGCCGCTGCTGCCATAGCTCTATCGCTCATCGCCTGGATCAGCGGTACGAATCTGTTCAGCGGTTTGTTCGGGACCGTGCTCAAGAAGGTTATCGGATTCGCCAAGTGAGACGTGGGCGGGGAGAACAGGGATCGGCAGTGGTCGAATTTGCCCTCGTTTTGCCCGTCGTGGTGCTCGTGCTGTTGGCGGTGGTCGAAGTCACGGTCGTGGCACGGACCCAGTACGAACTCGTGCACGCAGCTCGGGAAGGGGCCAGGACGGCAGCAACCGTTGCGGATCCTTCCCGAGCCGTGCTAGCCGTGCAGGCCGCCCTCGACCCAGCAGTGGCCCGCCGTGTGAAGGTGACGGTGGCCCGACCCGGAACCGTTGGGGGCAGTGCCGTTGTCACGGTAGTGCTGCCCTACCGATTGGGAGCCGTGATCCTTGGTGGGTTGAAGGTTGATATGCGCGCCAGGGCGGTGATGCGGGTGGAGCGGTGAGCGACCGGGGGTCGGTGTCGGTGCTGATCCTGGGCCTAGTCGGGCTCATGCTTGCGCTCGGCCTCATGCTCGGTACGGCCGGTCACTACCTCGGGGTGCGGAGCCAGGTCCAGGCGGCGGCCGACGCGGCGGCATTGGCCGCCGCCCCTGTCACGTTCCGGCCCTTTGGTTCATCCGGGAATCCGGCCGCCGAAGCCGCCCGATTTGCCGCCGAAAACGGGGCACGTCTGGTTCGTTGCATGTGCCCGATGGATCGTTCGTGGACTGCGCGCATCGTTGAGGTTGAGGTCGGAGTGGAGATCAGCCTCTTTGGCTTGGGGCAACAGGAGGTCAGGGCTGTCGCGGCAGCTGAGTTCGTTCCGGTGCAACTTCTGTCTGTTGATCAGAGCGACCGCGGATATAATCCGGAGTATGACAACGATCCGGATTCAAACCGTTGAGGAACCGTTCAACACTCCGGGCATGATCAGATCAGCTGTGTCCTTTTTGTCACGAGCCGAGACCATGGGGTTCTTGGGTGACGCAGACATTGATCATCTGGATATCGCGGCCGTTCGTGAGGTGATCGACGCCATGGCTGGAGCAGGTTTGGGTACGGGACCCGGGGCCCTGCTCCATATCCCCGACGAAGCAATCAGCGGAAGCGAGATCGCGGCGGTTCTTGCCGAGCTCGAGGACATCCTCGAGAGTTCACCTGCCCCTGAGCGGGAATGGCCGATCCTCGAGAGCCTTTTCGGGGTCGAAATACTGGCCGGCCTGCTGAGAGTTTCGCCGGTAAGCGTACGTCGCTATCTACGAGGCGATCGGGCGACACCCGACCGGGTCGCTGCCCGGCTTCACTTCCTCGCGATGGTCATCTCTGATTTGTCCGGCGCCTACAACGACTTCGGCATCCGGCGCTGGTTTGTTCGGTCAAGAAGCGTGCTGGAGGGGGCAGCCCCGCGTGAACTGCTCACCGACAATTGGGACCCTGATGAACCCGGGCCACGCCGGGTACGCACTCTGGCGCGGGCGTTGCTGGGCTCGCCTGCGACATGATCTTCTTTCGGCACGTCGATCCCCGCTATCCCTTCCTGTGGGAGACACCCGACCAACCACCTGCCCGGTGGCATGACAATGGTGATGGACCGGTTCACTACCTATCGGACACGTCCGACGGAGCATGGGCCGAGTTTCTCCGGCATGAGGAGATCACCGATCCTGAGGACCTGGCCGGCGTCGAGCGCACCATGTGGGCGGTTGATGTCGATGAACCGCCGGTCCGTCGGTCCGGGCTGCCGTTCCAGGTTGTGACGGGCGGATCGGACACGTACGTCCGTTGCCGGAGCTACGCACGACGGTTGCGAGCGGAAGGGGAATCGGGATTCTCCGTTGAGGGGGCGGCGCTTCAGCGGGGTGAAGCAAGGGGTTGGAGGGTGCACAACGGATTGCAGCCGGGCAAAGACCGCACCGGACGGGTCCTCGTGCTGTTCGGGCCCCGGCCTGATCTCACCGCCTGGCCGGCGGCGACGGCCGGGCGGCCACCTACGTATCTCTTGGAACGCGTTCGGTACTACGGGTAGCTACTCGTTCTTCGTTCTTGGTTCCTCGTGCGTCTCCCCCTGGCGAGTGCAATTGAGGGGAAGCGGGTCCCTTCCCCTCAACGGGGCCGCCTCTTCGGCTCCGATCCAAGCTTCTTTTCAGCGGTCTCCCAGGGCCGTTTCCAGGAACCGGACCGCGCCATCCTTTGACAGGGGTTCGTTGAAGTTGCCGCATTTGGGCGACTGGACACACGAAGGACATCCGTCCTCGCACGGGCATCCATCTACCATCTCCCGGGTCGCCTCGAGGTGATCCAATCCCGTGGCGAAAGCGATGGCCGAGATTCCGGCTCCGCCCGGGTAGGCCTCGTAGATGAAAATCGTCCCTGTTCCGGTCTCGGGATGGAACGGGGTCGAGAGGCCTCCGATGTCCCAACGATCGCAGATCGCAAAGAGCGGCAGCATGGCGATGGCGGCGTGTTCCGCCGCGTGCAGAGTTCCGGGCACGTCGTGGTGGTCGACGCACGCACCGGAATACACGTCATCGGGGATCGTCCACCACACCGCATCCGTTTCGAATTCAATAGGTGGCAGGTCGAGAGCATCGAAGGTGAGCACCTCCCCTGATCCAATTCGTTTTCGTTTGAACGCAACGACATGGCTCTCCACTCGCACCGATCCGACGTGCTGTCGGAGGCGCCCGACGGGCCGCCGGTCTCTGGTCTGGAGGATCTCGAGGTATTTCTCTTCCTGGGATTGGGTGTAATAGCCAACCTTTTCCGGGTGGACCCGCACCTCGCGGAGGGCGAGGTCGAGTCCGTCAACGACGAACGTGTCGCCCTGGTGGAGATAGACCGCTCCGGGGTGGGCCTGATTGAACGTCTGGCTCTCCTCGAGGGTCCCGAGCAGCTCGTTGGCGGCGACATCTACTACCGAAAACGAAGACCCGCCGGAACTCCGGATGCTTACCGACGCGGCCGGGCGAGAACGGCGTGCCCAATAGAGGCTCCCCTGACGGAGACGGAGATCGCCGGTCTGCACCAAGCGGTTGGCGGCTTCCTCCATGCGGTCGCCGAGGAACTTGTGGTCGTCGGGTCGGAGGGGCAACTCATGGGCCGCGCAAGCAGTATGCGCCTCAACTACCAGTGGGTTGTCGGGGTTGATCACCGCAGCCTCGGGAGGTCGGGTGAATAGCTGGCGCGGATGAGTCATGTAGTACTGGTCGAGGGCATCTTCCCCGCCGACCAGCACCGCAAGGGAATGCTCCTGGCTCCGACCGGCCCGCCCAGCCTGCTGCCAAAAAGAGGCCAGCGTCCCAGGGAACGTGTTGATGATTGCCGCGTCCAGGTGGCCGACATCGATACCGAGTTCGAGAGCGTTGGTGGCCGTTACGCCCAGTAGCTCGCCGGCAAAGAGGGCGGCTTCAATGCGCCGGCGATCGGCCGGGAGGTACCCGCCCCGATAGGGCGCGATGCGCTCGGAAAGCGACTCGTCGAGTCGGTCCTTCGACCACGTGTAAATCAGCTCGGTCGCCTTCCGGCTTCGTGAAAACACGATCGTGTGTTGCTGGTTGCGGACGAGATCCACGAACAGGTCGGTTGCTTCCGCCATGGCACTGCGCCGGCGCCTTGGGCCGCCCTCGACGAGCGGCGGATTCCACAGGGCGATCAATTTCGCTCCTCGTGGTGAATCGTCACCCTGCAACACCTCGACGGAGTGACCGCTCAACCGTTCGGCCAACTCGGCGGGGTTGCCGATCGTGGCCGAGGCGAAAACCATCGTGGGTTCCGTTCCGTAGTGGGAGGCGATCCGTCGCAGGCGGCGCAATACATGGGCGACGTGACTACCGAATATGCCCCGGAGCACGTGCATTTCGTCGATCACGACGAATCTGAGCCGGAGAAAGAAGTCGGCCCATTTTCCGTGGTTGGGAAGCATCCCGTAATGGAGCATGTCCGGGTTGGTCAGGATGATGTTGGCGTGACGTCGCGCCCAGGCGCGGTCCTCCGAGGAGGTATCTCCGTCGTAGGTTGCCGCCACCAGCCCCGGTATGCGTAGCCTGGTCAGACTGCGCAGTTGGTCCTGAGCGAGGGCCTTGGTGGGGAAGATGAGGAGGGACGTGGTCCGAGGACTGGCGAGGATCGCTTCGACCATCGGTATTTGATAGCCGAGTGACTTTCCCGAGGCAGTTCCCGATACCAGGACGGTATGGGTCCCGGAGCGGATGGACCGCACCGCTCGCGCCTGGTGCCGGTAGAGGCGTTCGATGCCCTGCTCGGCCAGACGCTGCGCGAGCGCACCGGAAAGCGGCGGGTCAACTTCACCGAAGATGGCGGGGCGAGCAGGCAGGCGCTCGAGGTGCGCCAGATCGCCTTTCAGGTCGGGCTCCTCAACCCAGGCTTGTACTAGCGTGTCGAGGTCCATGGGATCGCAGTCTGTCATCTCCTGGGGACAAATATCCGAGGATCGGTTGCTGGCCCTCTTTTAGCGCAAGGCCCGCGAGGTCGGCGAAGGTAGCGAGGGGGAGACTGAGGCGCACATCCGGTGTACCTTCAGTCGAAGAGCGAGCGGGTCTCGGATTCTCCTAGCATTCAGTCGGGTGCCCCCCGGATGGGAGTGAAGGTGGAAGTATTCGAGAGCCTCGTTGAGCTATTGGTGATCCTCATCGCCGCCAAGGTCGGCGCGGAGGTGATGGCCCGCTTCCATCAGCCGGCGGTGATCGGGGAGCTTCTGATTGGTGCCGTGATCGGAGCCAGCTTGCTCGGGTGGGTCGGCACAGATGACGGCGGTCTGCTTTCAACCTTGGCCGAGATCGGCGTGATTCTCCTGCTTTTCGAAGTCGGACTCGAAACCGACCTTCGTTCGTTTGTCCGGCTGGGAGCGTCGGCGATGACTGTGGCGCTGGTCGGCGTGATTACTCCATTTGCGCTCGGCTTCTTTGCGGTCCGGTTGCTTTCCATTGGGGGCGGCTCGATCGAGCTGGCCCTCTTCATGGGCGCTGCCATGACGGCGACCAGCGTGGGGATCACCGCCCGTGTGTTTGCCGACCTGCGCCGCCTCCACACCGACGAAGCGAAAACCATCATCGGCGCGGCCGTCATCGACGACGTGATAGGGCTCATCATCCTGGGGGTGGTTGCGGCAGTACTGGGCGGCGACGGCGAATTCTCGACCGGAACGCTTCTGACCATTACGGCCAAAGCGGTTGGGTTTCTCGTCGTTGTAGTCGCGGTTGGTCACGTGATCGCTCCGTACTTCTTCCGCTTTCTGCAGTTGCTCAAGGTGGAGGGCAGCTTCGTGGTCGGCTCCTTTGTCTTCGCCATTGCCGTTGGTTTGGCCGCAGAGCACTTCGCCGGGCTCGAACCCATCGTCGGGGCCTTTGCGGCCGGTTTGGTGGCCGGTCAGACCGACTTCTCGGACCGAATCGAGGCGGAGCTTCGGCCGATCTCATTCCTGTTTGTGCCCATCTTCTTCTTGTTCATCGGTACGCAGGTCGACGTAATCGCACTGTCAGATCCCCAGGTGCTGCTGGCAGGTGGGCTTATTTCCGTGTTGGCCGTAGTCGGAAAGCTGGTGGCCGGCCTGGGAGTTCTTTCGAAGGGGGTCAATCGGAAGATCGTCGGGGTGGGCATGGTGCCTCGCGGCGAAGTCGGCCTGATCTTTGCGGCTCTAGGAGCCACCGAGTTGAGTGCCGTGGTGAGCCCTGGGGACAACGCGATCGTGGTGCTGATGGTTGTGGTCACCACACTGCTCTCGCCGTTGATTCTCAACCGGATGTTGAGAAAGCAGCCACTCGACGATGAGAGCGCCGCCGAGGACGAATCTGTGGCCTCCATGGGCAAGATCCTCGACTCGCCGGTCATCGGGTCGGCTGAGCAGGATGCCACCCAACGGGGCGAAACTGAGGAATAGACGTCGTCTTGGTGGGGCTTCGCTCGCCTCTTATACTCCACCTGCCGGCGAGCGAGCGAGGGGGAGATGTCAACCGAATTCTTCTTGGTAGGGGCAATCCTGGCTGCGGTCATGGCTTTGGGCCTGGCCGTTTTGTTCGCTCGCCAGGTGCTGGCCATGGATCGCGGCTCGGATGTCATGGTGTCGATCTCGAATGCCATCCGGGAGGGTGCCGACGCCTTCATGCGTCGCGAGTACACGTGGGTTGCCGGGTTCGTTGTGATCCTGGCCGTGTTGATCGGGGTGCTGCTGCCCGACGGCGGTTGGAAGGCGGCGGCATACGTGTTCGGTGCTCTCTTGTCGGGCGTGGCCGGGTTCATCGGCATGCGGATCGCCACCGCCGCCAACTCGAGAACTACTGAAGCGGCCCGAACGGGAGGGGTTGCCAAGGCGCTGCCGGTGGCCTTCCGCGGCGGGGCCGTGATGGGTTTCACGGTTGCCGGGCTGGGCCTTCTCGGGGTTGGACTCGGGTTCTGGTTGTTCAACACCGAATTGCTCGGCCTCGGCGGCCTCAAGGCGACCTGGGCCGACGTACTCGCCGCTATCGGTCTCGGTGGTTCCTCGATCGCGTTGTTCGCCAGAGTGGGTGGCGGCATCTTCACGAAGGCAGCGGATGTGGGCGCCGATCTGGTGGGGAAGGTCGAGGCCGGGATCCCGGAGGACGATCCCCGCAACCCGGCCACCATCGCCGACAACGTCGGCGACAACGTTGGCGATGTCGCGGGAATGGGCGCCGACCTGTTCGAGAGCTACGTTGGGTCTCTGGTTGCCCCGATTGTCTATGCGGTGATCGTGTTTCAGGGAAGCTCTTTCCTCTCAGAAACGGTCATCTTTCCGCTCGCCGTGGCGGCGCTTGGCATGTTTGCCTCGATCGTCAGTTCGTTTCTCGTCCGAGCCACCGGAGACAACCTGGCCGCCGGCCTCCATCGTGGAACCTGGGCAGCTTCGGCGCTGACTGCGCTAGGCGTGCTCGGGCTCTCTTTCTGGATCTTTGGGGATGTCGAGGGGGTCGACAACCCGGTCGGGTTGTTTGTGGCTGTGGTGATCGGATTGGCGGTCGGGATGCTGGTGGGCCAGATCTCGGAGTGGTTCACCTCGGACCATTACAAGAAGGTCAAGGAGATCGCCCGCCAATCTGAGACGGGTGCGGCGACTGTGATTCTGGCCGGGATCGCCGAGGGCATGCGCTCGGCTGCTTTCAGCGTCATCGTGGTGGCGGTTGGCATCTTCGGTGCTTTCTGGGCCGGCGATTGGGCCCTCGGAGCCGGGGGCGGGGTATACGGGGTCGCCATCGCCGCCATCGGCGTGCTGGCCACACTGGGCATCACGGTTGCCGTCGATGCGTACGGGCCGATCGCCGACAACGCCGGTGGGATCGCCGAGATGGCCCACCTGCCTCCCGACGTGCGGGAGGCGACCGACGCTCTGGATTCTCTAGGAAACACCACCGCCGCCATGGCAAAAGGCTTTGCGATTGCCTCGGCGGCCGTAACGGCCCTGGCGCTGTTCTCGGCTTTCACCCAGGCGGTGAAACTGGAATCAATTGACCTCACCCACGTTGGCACCATCGTCGGGCTGTTCCTGGGGGCCATGTTCCCATTCCTGTTTGCGGCTATGACGATCAACGCGGTTGGTCGGGCCGCGAACAAGATGATCGAAGAAGTGCGGCGGCAATTCCGGGAGATCCCCGGCCTGCGAGAGGGTCGCGAGGGTGTTAAGGCCGAGTACGGAAAGTGCGTCGACATTGCTACGGGGGCGGCGCTGCGAGAGATGGTCTTGCCGGGAGCGCTGGCCATCCTTTTTCCCATCGTGATCGGGTTCATCGACGTCGAGGCTTTGGGTGGCTTCCTGGCTGGCGCGCTGGTCACCGGATTCCTCTTGGCTATCTACATGGCCAATGCGGGAGGGGCGTGGGACAACGCCAAGAAGTTCATCGAATCTGGTGCCTACGGTGGCAAAGGATCCGACGCTCATAAGGCGGCGGTAATCGGTGACACGGTTGGCGATCCTTTCAAGGACACCGCCGGTCCGGCCATGAACATCGTGATAAAGGTGATGACGATCGTCAGCCTCATCTTCGCTTCGGCGTTTATTGCTTGAGCAGCCAGTCGTACCTAGTAGCTAGTAATCAGACCCGCGCTGGCTGCGAACCGCGCACCGCCCGT
>JAOTUY010000030.1 GCA_029863625.1 Acidimicrobiia bacterium | reverse complement strand
ATCGTCGATCGGTCGGTCCGACCTAACGACGATCACATCAGGGTGGATGCCCCGGCTTCGCAATTCAGCTACGGAATGTTGCGTGGGTTTGGTCTTCATTTCTTCGCTCGAGGCGATGTACGGAACAAGTGTGACGTGAACGTAGGCCGTGTTGGAGCGGCCAACATCTTTGCGAATCTGGCGGATGGCCTCGAGGAAGGGCAGGCTCTCGATGTCGCCGACCGTGCCGCCCACTTCAGTAATGACGACGTCAACGTCTTCGTGCGCTCCGAGACGGCGAATGCGAGTCTTGATTTCATTCGTGACATGGGGGATGACCTGCACGGTGTCGCCCAGGTAGTCGCCCCGACGTTCCTTTTGAATGACAGTCTGGTACACCGAACCGGTGGTGACGTTCGAGTCGCGTCTGAGGTGCTCGCCGGTGAATCGTTCGTAGTGACCTAAATCGAGGTCGGTCTCTCCGCCATCATCGGTAACGAAGACCTCGCCATGTTGGAAAGGGTTCATCGTCCCCGGATCGACGTTGATGTAAGGGTCTAGCTTTTGATTGACGACTTTCAAGCCACGAGCTTTGAGGAGTCTGCCAAGAGATGAAGCCGTGATCCCCTTCCCAAGACTGGAGACGACTCCGCCCGTTACGAACACATACTTCGCCACGGGAGGTCATGGTAGCAGTCAACCCGGTTCGTGCCGAGCATCACAGGGAGCACTCCAAGTCCGACCCGTCCGCTGAGGCTCTCAAGCCCGTTCGCGCCCGGCCATGGCGATGAGTTCTTGAGCGTGGCTGCGACCCTGTTCGCTATCGGGTAGACCGGCCAGCATGCGGGCGAGTTCTTCGAGTCGGTGCTCTTGCTCAACCACAGACACGACAACCGTCGTCCCGCTTCGAGAGATCATGACGTGATGATCGGCGAAAGCGGCCACCTGCGGTAGATGCGTAACGCACAATACCTGCCGGTCCCGTGCCAGGGACGCCAGCTTCCGCCCCAATTCGAGGGCCGTCTTCCCACCCACCCCGGCATCGATCTCATCAAATGCCAGAATCGGCGTCGTGCTCGTTCCACCCGCGAGGCGCAGCGATAGCACCAGGCGGCTGAGCTCTCCACCCGATGCCACCCGGCCTACCGGTCCCGGATCAAGGCGTTCGTCTGAGGCAAACAGCAGGCGCACCGTGTCCATCCCGGCTGGTCCGGGCTCGGCCGGCTCGACCTCCAGTCGGATTATCGGATTGGGTAGTCCCAGCTCCTGCAAATGCGCCGTCGCCGCACCGGCGATCCGTTTCGCCGTCTCGAGCCGAGCGACCAGCAAGCGTGACCCGGCGTCGGTGACTGCCTGATCGGCCACAGCGAGGTCGGCTTCCAGCTGCTCGGCCCCTGCCAGCAGTCCGGCCAACTCGTCGCGCCTCCGGTTGGCTCCCTCCGCGAAATCGAGAACGTCCTGCAGTGTGTCGCCATACTTCCGCCGCAAATCGCCCAGTTGTGCCAAGCGCTGCTCGGTAGCCTCCGCCTTCCCCGAAACGGTGTTGACGGATTCGAAAGCCACTCGCAGATCTGTGCCAAGCTCTCCCAGGATCAACAAAGCGGACGTCGCTTGTTGAGCGAGATCCCGCAAACCCAGGTCCAGGTCCGCTGCCTTATTGAGCTGGGAGGTCGCCCCACCCGTTTGATCAGCCGCGCTTTCGATGGCGGCGCGGGCCTCGCCGAGACGAGCGGCCAACTCTTCGGCATGGCGCAGACGACTGGCCGCGATCGCCAGTTGCTCGTCATCTCCAATCGCAAACCCGGCCGCGCCGATCTCGTCTGCCTGGTAGCCGACGAGATCGAGTTCTCGTTCGAGGGCGCGACGGTCCCCGCCCAGCCGGTCGCGATCCGTGCGAAGAGCGGTGAGGGTGTCCCAGGCCAGCCGATACTCGCCGAGCACCTCCCGACCTTCCGGCGGTAAGGCCCGGTCGATCAGCGCCTTCACTTCGCCGGGACGACTCAGAATGTACTTTTCGTGCTGGGCAACCATCTCGACCAGGCCTGTCCCCAGCTCTTCGAGCGCGCCTGCCGTCGCCAGCCGGCCGTTTAGATAGGCGCGGCTTCGGCCGGCGGCAACCGTCCGGGTGGCTACGATCTCCTCGCCGTCGCTACGAACGAATCGACCTTCGACCCGTGTTTCATCGCCGTACGGGCCGATGAGCTCGCTCCGGGCGGCACCCCCGATCAGCAGCCGGAGCGCGCCCAGCAGCATCGTCTTTCCCGCTCCGGTCTCTCCGGTGAAGGCGACGAGTCCGGATCCCGGACGGAGATGGGCGCGTTCGATGATGCCCAGGTTCTCGACGATCAGCTCATCAAGCACGCCTCAGGTGCTCCCATAGAAACGCAGGTCTTCGCTCAGATGGAACTTCTCCTTGACCCGCTGTGCAAACGATCGTCCGGAGATCTCGAGGAAGCGAACGGTCCCGGGCCCGCGTCGGACCCGGATCTCGTCCCCCGGACCGACGGTACCGAGATCGTGACCGTCGACACTGACACCGGCCGAACGGTCTTGCACCACGGTGCAGAGAACCTCCGTCTCCGGGCGCAGAACGAGACTCTTTGAAAACAGGGAGTGAGGGGCTACCGGCGACAAGACAAGGGCTTCGACCTCCGGTCCGACCAGGGGGCCGCCCGCAGACAGGTTGTAGGCAGTCGACCCTGTCGGGGTGGCCAGGATGAGGCCGTCGGCGTAGTAGTTGATAAAGCGCTCGCCGTCGATGGACACCTCCATGGAAATGAGCCGCTGGGTGAGCACCTTCTCGATCACAACATCGTTGATCCCGGTTACCGGGTCGCGGTCGTTGACAACGGCCTCTATCGTCATCCGTCGGGACTCATGCCACGACCCCGACGCGAGCACCTCGACGGCATCTTCGAGCCTGCCGGGCTCGATGTCGGCCAGAAAGCCTTTTCGCCCGACGTTGATGCCCAGGAGCGGAAGATCGGCGTGCAACGCCGTCCGGGCGGCGCGCAGCACGGTCCCATCCCCGCCGATCGCCACAACGACATCTCCGGCGGGCGGGCCACCCTCTCCTACGGCTACCACCCGCAGGCCGCGCCGCCCGGCAAGGTCCTCGAGGCGACCGGCCACCTCGGCCGCCGCGGGCCGATCCGGGTGCACGACAACCGCAAGCGTTTGTACTTTCATAGTCCTATCACCCTGTCGACGTCTTCGTCCTGCACGGTTCTAGCTCCTTTCCGGGCCCAGACAAAGAACTCACGATTTCCTTTTGTGCCCTTGATGGGCGAAGCCGTCACGGCCATCGTTCCCAGGCCCTCGTCTGCCAGGCACTCAATGACCCGCAGCAGTGCGGCCCGGTGTTTCTCAGGGTCGCGCACTATGCCCCCTTTGCCAACCTGGCCCTTCCCAACTTCGAATTGCGGCTTGACCAGCAGGATCAAATCGCAGGCCTGGGAAGCAAGCGTTACCAGTCGGGGAGCCACCGTGCAGATTGAAATGAAGGACAGGTCGGCGACGATCAGGTCGAACGGACCGCCGAGATCGTCAACGTCCGCGTGGCGAAGATTGAGGCGCTCAAAGACCGTAACCCGCGGGTCGTTCCGGAGTGACCAATCGAGTTGACCGTACCCCACGTCGACGGCCGCCACCGACGCGGCACCTTCCTGCAGCAGGCAGTCGGTGAAGCCTCCCGTCGACGCTCCGGCGTCGAGGGCCCGACGATCTCGGACGGGGACATCAAGCTCCCGAAGGGCACCGGCGAGTTTATCCCCGCCGCGCGATACGAAGCGACCGGGTGGAGAGGTAATCCGGATTGAGGCGGACCCGTCGACCCGAGTGGACGACTTGGGTTCCGGAACCCCACCAACTACGACCCGGCCGGCGTCGATGGCGTCCTGCGCTTCGGTCCGATTGTTGACGAGCCTCCGGTGCACGAGTTCGAGGTCGAGTCGGCGCCGGAGTGTGGGAGACATAGGTTGGGACGTGCGCGAACGGAAAGCCGCCGGGGCTCAGCCGGCCGGACTGGCCTCTGGCTCATCGGACTCTTCCAACTGGGCGGCAAGAGTTTCCGCAATCTGATCGGCCGGATCCGGCGCGTCGGCGGGATCCAACTCAGCCAGACGGGCAACTGCTTCGTTCAGTTCCTTAGTATTCATGTCCCTATTATCACCATACCGGCGACTGGAACCAGTCTTTGATCCCAATCCGTGACGCAAACCCTTCATTGACCCGACCCGTCATCACCTGGCTGATCATCGCCGCCGCCGCCTATGTGTTCTTCGCGATCCAGCCGAGCACCGGGGATGCCTTCAATGACTTCCTGTTCGAATATGCCGCAATACCCTGCGAATTGACCACCCTCTCGCCCCTCGACACCGGGGATCTGCAGAGCTGCAACGCCAATGATGTCGGGGCACCGTTCTTTCCCGCCAAGAACCTTGTGGCCAGCACCCTCATCTCCATGTTTCTCCACGCGAACCTCGCACACCTACTCGGAAACCTCTGGAGCCTGTGGATCTTTGGCAACAACGTCGAAGACGCATACGGAACGGGCGGCTATCTGCTCCTCTACCTGGCATCGGGTCTGGCCGCCACGGGGGCATTCGTGCTCACAAATCCTGGGGAAGTGACTCCGTTGGTCGGCGCCTCCGGAGCCATATCGGGGGTGATGGGCGCCTACCTCGTGCTCTTCCCGCGGGCGCGAGTGGTTTCCGTGTTTCCGATCTTTTTCTTCATACCCGTGGCGCTTCCAGCCGCCCTGTTTCTCATTCTGTGGTTCGCCGGTCAGTTTGCGTTGATCGGCGACGCCACCGGGATAGCGTGGCAGGCCCACGTTGGGGGGTTCCTGTTCGGCGCAGCAGTGTCCTTCCTCCTGCGCGGGCCGTTGCTCCGGCGCGTTGACGCCCATCGGCAGAAACTGGCTCGGCGGCAGTCAAGATTGCAGAGCTTCGGGTAGATCGGCCAGGGATCGCAGGATCAGGTCCGGTCGGTGTTCATCGGCGACTTCGTCTGCGTGCCCTACCACTCCCGTCAAGACGAGGACTGACGTCCAGCCTTCGATCTTTGCCATTGCCAGGTCGGTCTCGGGCCGGTCACCGACCACCCACACCGGGCCCGGCCTCAAGTGCTCGCGAATCAGCGACCGAATTGCTTGATGAGGTTTGCCGGCGACCTCCGGTTCGATGCCAGAGGCAACCTGGATGGCCGCCACCATCGCTCCCGCTCCCGGCCAAAGGCCGTCAGGGGTCGGATACGTAGCGTCGGTGTTCGTGGCAATGAAGCGGGCCCCGCCCCGTATTGCCAGCACCGCGTCGCGCAACCGATCATAGGAGAGGGCCGTGTCCAAGCCGA
Source organism: Acidimicrobiia bacterium (assembly GCA_029863625.1). Lineage (GTDB taxonomy): Bacteria > Actinomycetota > Acidimicrobiia > Spongiisociales > UBA4744 > UBA4744. The sequence goes on along the minus strand of JAOTUY010000030.1, from coordinate 31,064 downwards.
CGATCACGGCCACCGCAGCGCCCGGATCCTCCGTCTCCGCCACCCCGGCCACCGCCATCGCCTGTCGTATCCCGGCGCCTCCCATCACGAAGACCGGGCCGGTATCTCCCCCCAGCAACGTGACCGCCGCTTCCGCGGAGCCGACCACCTGATGCTCCTGAGCGGGATAGCCGGTCAGCTCCGCGATGCGGACCGCGCTTTCCACCGGAGAGCGAGTCGAGTTGTTGGTGACAAACGTCACTGCATAACCGGCCTCGTCGAGTTCGGTAAGTGCTCCTCCGGCTCCGGGTACGGGCTTTCCGAGGAGGTACACGACCCCGTCGAGATCGCACACAACGTTGCCGATTGCGGGCTGGGCCGCTACAACTGGTTCCATCATGCTGTTCGCACCGTTTCGTGGCTCCCTCTTCGATCCCGCCCGGGTTCCCGATATTCCGTTGGCGACGTGCCCCCCCTACGACGTTATCAATCCGGACGATGAACGCCGGTACCGGGACGGCGCCGAGCACAACTTGGTCAGACTGCTGCTGGCCGGTCCCGGCGATCCTACCTATCAAGAAGCCGCTCGCCTGCTCGCCAATTGGCGCCGGGAAGGGGACTTGCGCACCGACCCTGAGCACCGCTTTTACCTCTACCGGATGCGCTATACCGACGAAACCGGAACCGAGCGCACCGCCGCAGGCATCATCGGAGCCCTGGCGCTTCTGACACTTGGCGAGCAAGTCCTCCCGCACGAAGAGACCATGCCCAAGACGAAAGCCGATCGTTTGGCGGTCCTGAGCGCCACCCGAGCCAACCTCGATCTGATCATTGCGCTCACCTCATCCAAAGACTTTCCCTATTTTTTGGAAACGCCCGGCGCTCCACGGTTGTCATTCGAGATCGAGGGAGTTCACCACAGCCTGTTCGACATCACCGACCCGAAGTCGATTGCCTCCATCTCCGCGGCGGTTGCTTCCCATCCCGTTGCCATCGCCGATGGTCACCATCGCTACACCACCGGACTCAATTACCGGGGTTTGCAGGTTGGATCCGGTCCCTGGGACTCGATCATGGCCTTCCTTGTCCCGGCCCAGGGCAGTGGCCTCACCATCGGACCGACCCATCGAGTTTTCCCCCGGGTGTCGTACGACCTATCCAGATTGGGCGACCGCTTCACGGTGGTGCCGGGTGCTCCTGTTCCTCCCAACCAACCGGGCACGATCGTGCTCGTGCCGAGCCCGGCTCACAGTTCTGACCCGGTCACCCTGATACCTCGCCATGATCGACTGCAAGCCTTACCCGAACCCTGGCGACAAGCCAGCCCGGCCGTCGCCCGGGAATTGCTATATCCCCTGCTCGATGTGGACGAAAGCCAGGCCACTTACTTCGCTGATCCCCACGAGGCGCTCCAAGCCGGCGCCGGTTACCCGAAAGGGATGGTGGCCATGATGGCCACCATCTCCGAGCACGCAATTTCCGAAGCCACGGAGGCAGGTTTGCGTTTCCCCCAGAAAAGCACTTTCTTCGTTCCCAAACCTCGCTCCGGTCTGGTGATCCGCTGCTTCGAAGACGGCTAGAGGTGCGGGGAGGCGCGATCTCCTAGAGGTGAGCGATCGTGCGGGCAAGAACCTGCGCGGTGAGGCCCAGGGAGTCGATGCTGACCCGCTCGTCGTTGCCGTGGAACATGCCGAGAAACTCGTCGAAATCCACCTGCTCATCGAAGAGACCGACGCCGTAGGCAAGGGTGCCTCGGGCCCGAAAGAAACGAGCATCGGTGGTGACAGGCATCAGGGTTGGGAGGATGCGGCGCGAACCGGTGAGATCTCCGATGGCTTCAGTGATCGCTGCCCAGAGCGGACCAGACGGGGCGGAAGCGGTGGCCTGGAAGTCGGCGATTGGCTCGACTTCGAGACGCTCATAGTCCGTTCCGGTGGCCTTGCGGAGATGCTCGTCGACGGTCTGGGCATCCTGGCCGGGAAGGACACGGATATCGACTTCGGCGACGGCCTCGTCCGGGATCGTATTGGTCTTGCTGCCGCCGTGCAGCACGGTCGGCGCCACCGTCAGGTGCGTGCAGGCATGCACATACCGGGCGAATCCCGGCCGGACACCGAAGAGCGCGTCAATGGCACCGTCGAGTCGTTCCGGTTTGGTGAGGGCCTCCACCTCGCTCTCAGACAAGTCGAGGCCGTTTACGAACGTTCGCCACTCCGGCGTGATGGCGATCAGTGACGAAGCGTCCGCCAGATTGGCAAGCGCCCGGGCAAGCGGCACCAGAGCGTTCTCGGTTCCATAAGGAGTGCTGGCGTGCCCGGGTATGCCAACGGACTTGACCCGCCGCCAGAACGGACCCTTCTCCCCCACGCTCACCGGGTATGCCGGTCCGGAGGTGGTTCGGATCGGCGGGTAGGCGACCTCCGTGAGTAGGTAGTCGCAAGCGACCTCGGCCCAATGTTGTTCGGTCAAGTAGTGGGCGCCCCACCGTCCTCCGGCCTCCTCGTCGGCTACGGCTAGGAAAGCGAGGCCGCCCATCGGGGGTTTCTTGGTGCCGTCCAGGTAACGCTTGAAAACGGCCGCCATTGCGGCCGTTTGGTTGAGCATGTCGACCGCGCCCCTGCCCCAGATGAATCCGTCGATGATCTCGCCGCCGAAGGGATCGTTTGACCAACCGGCCTCATTGGCCGGCACCACATCGAGGTGTCCCATCAACAACAGCCTGGGAGCGGTCGGGTCGATGGCCGGTAGGTCGTAGAGGACTGACGTACGTCCCGGCCGTGGCTCAAACTCGAAACCCGGTTGCCCGAGATAGTCGCGCAGCGTCTCGACCGAACGCTCCTCGTGCCCACTTTCGGGCATACCGTCGTTGACGCAGGCGTTACGTATCAGCGTCTGCAGCAGTTCAGCGATCTCATCCGACCTGATCATGCTGCTCCCCGATGAGACCTTCGAGCAGCCTGGCCACCAGGCCCGGCATGGTTGGCGTCACCGACAAACCGAGCACCTGACCCAGCGGGACCCAGGCAACTTCTTCCGCGTCGTCGGCCGCCTCGAGTGTTCCCCCGATCATTTGTGCCTGGTAGTCGACCAGTGTGTAATGCCAAGCTGGTGGGACGCCCGGCCCCATGGCATCTCCCACCCAAACCACTTCGCCGAGCTCTACCTCTATGCCGGTCTCTTCTCGCAGTTCCCGTACGGCCGCTTCCCGCATAGATTCGCCGTAGTCAACTTTGCCGCCCGGGATCGCCCAGAGTCCTGCATTGGGGCCCCGTCCCCGCTTGACCATCAGCAGGTCGCCGTCCCTGATCACGGCAACTCCCACGCCCGGGATCGGCCGTCTGATGCGCTCAGTCATCGCGATGGTGCATGACGATCGAACGTGCGGAGAATCCGCCCGATTCGAAGAAATTCTTGACCAACCGGTGACCGGGGAGCACATGCGCGTCGAAGCACCGGAGACCTCGAGACCGTAGTTCGGCGAGAAGAGCGTCCCGCATTGTCTCACCCACCCCGACTTCACGGGCTTCGAGTTCGGTGAACACAAACCGGATGGAACCGATCCGCTCGCCGTTCGCCTGGGTGAGCAACGGCTCGGACACCCCCAAAATGAAACCGAAGACTACGTCGTCGATCGTACCGAGGTAGACGGCCGTGTCGGGATCCTCGAGGGCCAACCGGAGAGCCTCGCCCGCCGGCTCAGAAAGCCCGTCGGCAAGTTCCCACATCCGGTGGTACTCATGCATCTCGGCGGCCAGGAGTCGATACAGCCGCAGCAGCTCGTCGAGATCCTCTGCCGAGGCACGTCGGGCCGCTAGCTTCATCGGCTATCCTCGTTTCGGCCGAACCGCCGCTGCACTCCCCACTTCGTCACCAGCCACATCGCTTCGGAGACAATCCTGCCTTTCATCTTGGATTCACCGTAGATCCTGTCGCGAAACACGATCGGCACCTCAACAATTCGCAAGCCGCGACTGGTTGCCCGCCAGGCAAGTTCCACTTGAAAACCGTATCCGGATGCCTGACAGGTCTCCGCTCCGAGTTCGGCCAGCGACCCGGAGCGATAGGCGCGAAAGCCGGCCGTGGCGTCGCGGACCCGCAACCCGAGCATGAGGCGCGCGTACAGGTTGCCGACCTGTGATAGGACTCTTCGCTGGAACGGCCAGTCCGGTGTCGACCCGCCCGGCACATACCTACTGCCGATAGCCACGTCGGCGTCGCCCGAGGCAACGGCATCGACCAGGCGGGGCAGATCGGTGGGGTCGTGAGAGAAGTCCGCATCCATCTCGCAGATCACCTGAGCCCCGGCGGCCAGAGCGTACTCAAATCCGGCCACGTAGGCGGCGCCCAGCCCTTCTTTGACCGGCCGGTGCAAGACTTGGAGTAGTTGATGAGCTGTCGCCAGGCGGTCGGCGAGTGAACCGGTCCCGTCGGGGGAACCATCATCGACGATCAGCAGCCGGTAGCCGTTGGCCAGAACAGCTTCCACCAACGCTTCCAGGTTCTCGCGCTCGTTGTAGGTCGGAACTACAACGGTGACCTCATCGGCGCGCATGAAGGGATGCTATTCGCAGTCGCGGCAAATGAGCTTCCGCTTGTTGGCAAGCTGGCTGGTTCGCTTGACCAGGAAGCACGATGAGCACACGAACTCGTCAAAGCGAGCTTTCTGTGCTTCGACGTTCATGGCGAGTTCCGCCCTGCGTATCTCGCGCAGCTCGGCGGCTTCGTCGACCAGCAGCGAATCGGCGGCTTCCTCAGCGAGCAGTTCGAGTTCCTCGGCCTCCAGCTCATCCAGTGCCGCATCGGCCTCAATGTCGTCAGCGTCCTTCGCATCTGGTTCCGTGTCGTCCTCGTCGTCGACGTCATCGATGTCGAGGTCCTCGTCGACCTCATCGACGTCGGGCAACTCGTCGATATCGAGTTCGGCGTCGTCGATATCGAGTTCGGCGTCGTCGTCGAGTTCGGCGTCCTCATCCTCGACGATGAGCTCCGATTCCTCGAGTACCTCATCCTTTTGGGCCATGGCTCCTCCGGTTCCAAAAAGCGGCGGGAGTATATACCTTCTCGGCGTTTCGCTTGCGCCTCATCTCTTAGATCTTTATGTTGATCGCCCCCGTCAGGATCTCCCCCTCCACCCGGCCGGTGCCGAAGAACTCACCGTCTGCCTCGACCGGCCAAGCAGGATCGGTCTCGAGTGTGAAGCGATCCGCCGTGAACCTGTGAACCTTCTTATCTCTGAGGTGGTCACCGTTCTTGGCGCGCAACCATAGCCGGGGAACGTCCCTCTTCGAGGCGTTGAACACCTGCACGTCGAATCGCCCATCCGTAACGGTTGCGCGAGGCGCAATATTCCATCCTCCGCCGAAGAATTGGGCGTTGGCGAACACAACCAACATGGCCGGCCCCTCGTAGGTTCGCCGGCCGGCCACGAGACTGATCTCTGCTTCCGGAAACCGCGGATATACGAGCGGCAGCGCCACGTGGTAGCGGGCCAAGCCAAGCCATCTGGGGAGCCGCTCGGCACGTTGCACGAGCGCCGCCAGCACGCCGACATCAGCCACGTTGATGAAGTGCCGCTCTCCCCAGCTTCCCCGCAACAGACCGACATCGGATGCGTATACCTGGTCGCCGCTCAAGTGACGAGCGGCATCCTCCAGACGTTGGGGTATTCCAAAGGTTCTGACGAAATCCGAGCCCGATCCGGTCGGCAGAACACCCAGGATTGGAGGTTGCTCCCATTGATGTTGCATCAGAGCACCAACTACCAGGTTGATCGTCCCGTCTCCTCCAACCGCAACCACCCGGTCGCAACCGCCCGCCACAGCCTGGTCGATCGACGCCCGCACCTCGGCCTCCCCGTGCGGGGCCACGATCTCTGCCTCGATCCGCTGAGCGTCCAGTGCCCGTCGAAGTCGTTGTTCGATCTCCTTTCGCCGACCCGCATAAGGATTGGCCACGACCAGCCATCCGTTCACGTCAAACCTCCTGCCGCCACGACACCGCGGTCGAGCATACGGATTGCATCGGAGACTTGCTCGCGGAGAGCAGGTTCAGCGTCTCGGAGTTGGCGGAGCAAATCGAGCAACTGACGGCAGGTTCGCACAAAATCGCCCGCGGCTAGATCATCATCACCGAGCAAGGATTCCAGATCGCCTCCGCGTGCCCAGTCGAAGGCGAGTACCGCAAAGCCGGAATGCGGTTCTCGCGTTTCCGGCAAGCGCCGTTTCCGCTCGGCCACGTGCAATGCGTCGCTACGCGCAACGATGCTCTCCCACCGTTCCGCGAGACGAGCCGTCGGCAAGCGCCCGTCAGTCTGCTCGACTCGTGGCTCATATACGAAACAGGAGGCAAGCGCGGCAGTTTCCGCGGCATCCAAACCCGCAAACACTCCTATGGAAATAGTGTCGGCCAAGAGCAGATCACGCTCGTTGTAGATGAACCGCAATCGTTCTCCGCCGGCCGCCAAGGTCCACCCTTCGACGTAGCCCCATTCGGTCAAGAGATCGAGAATGGCATGGAATTCCGCAACCAGACCCTCACCTTCGAGAGCTATTTGATGCCGCAGCCGATCGACCTCTCTTCCGGCCCGCTCCGTGAGGCCGGCTGCCTTCACGTGAGCCGACCGATCCGGGCAGACGGCCACAGGGTGGTCGGCCGCCCCATCGGTTCCTTCGGGCTGCATACGATCGATCCGGCTTGACTGAAAATTCCGTAGTGCCGAAGCGACCGTTTGCTGAAAACGAGGCTCACGGGGCTGGTAAGGCTTGGCAAGGGAGAGGGAGCCAAGCCGCGCCGTGCCGGAACTCAAGTCGCCCGATCGGAATTGGGCAACAGTCCCTTTCTCGGAAAGCACCACAATTCGGGGTGGGTCTGCCCCCCGCCACTGCTTGACGACCACGTATCGGCCCGACCGCTTGCCGCCGGGGATTTCGATCACCTGGCCCGGCTGGAGTGATCGAATGAAGGCCGCAGCCGCCTTCTTCAGCCCCGCACCGTCGGCCGTCCGCAGCAGGCGGATGTATTCCGCCACTTCGCCAAGGTCACAGTTCGCAGCGTGTTCCAGCTCCGCGAGGCGCTTCTCTTTCGTTTCGAGTGTTTTCCGCAGCGACCCCAGACTCTTGCGCCGCTGGTATTGACCGTATGAGGCGTTCAGCAGCCGTTCCGCCTGAACCTGTGGATAATTGGCCACGAGGTTCGTTGCCATGTTGTAGGTGGGTCGAAAACTCGAACGCAGGGCGTGAGAGCCGGCGGAGGCGATACCTGCCACCCGGTCGAATTCAATGAACCTCGAGTAGAGCACCACCCCGTAACCCTGAGTGTCAATTCCCCGCCTGCCCGCTCGCCCGGTGAGCTGGGTGTAGTCACCCGGTCGCAACACCTCGTGGGTTTCTCCTGTAAAACGCGACAGGTTCTCGAGTACGACCGTTTTGGCAGGCATGTTGATGCCGAGGGAAAGGGTTTCGGTCGCAAACACGACCCGGATCAGACCCCGCAGGAACAACTCTTCGACCGTCTCCTTGAAAGCAGGCACCAACCCGGCGTGGTGCGCCGCGACTCCCGCTTGGAGCAACGAGATCCACCGGCCATACCCGAGTACGGCGAGGTCCTGTTCGGCGAGATGGGCGGTTCGTGCCTCGGCGTACTGCCCGATGGCCAAACGCTCGTCGGGCGTGGTGAGGCTGATTCCGGCCTCTATCAGTCGCTCGGCGGCATCCTCACACCCGGCTCTGCTGAAGATGAAGTAAATAGCGGGGAGCATTTCTCGGGCGGCCAGGTGGGCCACGATTTCGCCCCGCCGCGGTGTCGTGTACCGGCGCTGGCTTCGTTTGCGGGCGAGGATCCTCACGATGTCCGGGTTGGGTTCCCTTCGACCCTTGCGCAGCGCCAGCATTGGTTCAACGATGAGGCCGGTGTCCGAGAATCGGTCCTTGATGGCGTAAAGGCTTTCGAGAGGGACCGGGCGGGTCTCTTCTAGCACCAAAGTGGTCGGGCCGCGCCGAGCGCGCACCCAATCGGTGAATTCGTCGGCATTGGATACCGTGGCGGATAGGCAGACCAGCTGGATGTGAGGCGGGGCATGGATGATCACTTCCTCCCAGACGGCCCCCCGAAAGCGGTCTTGCAGATAATGCACCTCATCGAGGATCACCGTGTCCAGATCGTCGAGAGTCTGCGAATCGGAGTAGATCATGTTGCGCAGCACTTCGGTGGTCATCACCACGATGGGGGCAGTTCCATTGATCGAATTGTCGCCCGTGAGGAGACCGACCTGGTCCTCGCCGTAGGCGGTCCGGAAATCGGCGAACTTCTGGTTGGAGAGGGCCTTGATCGGTGTCGTGTAGAACGCCCGCCTGCCTCGCGCCAGAGCCAGGTGAACGGCCGCCTCAGCTACCAGCGTTTTGCCCGACCCGGTCGGCGCGGTTACCACCACCGACGCGCCCGACTCGATAGCTTCCGCGGCGACTTTCTGAAACGCGTCTGGCCGAAACGGTAAACCCGCAAAGAAGGTGGTCAGGCTCATTTCCGCAGAATGAGTTTGACCAGCCCGATCGTCAACTCATACAACAGGTAGAGAGGCACCGAAAGCGCCAGGAGGGTCAGGGGATCGCCGGTCGGGGTCACGACTGCGCCCAACACCACGATGATCAGCACAGCCCACCGTCTCCCCTTGGCCAGTTGCTGGGACGACAACAAGCCTGAGGCTGCTGCCGCAAACAGGAACACGGGGAACTCGAAAGCAAGGCCGAAGACGAGCAAGAACCGCAGCGTCAAGGAGATGTAGCTACCGACCCCGATAATGGGGTCGAGGCCACTTTGGATTCCGAGTAGGAACTCCAGACCGCGGGGCAGGATGAGGTACCCGAACACAACGCCACCGGAGAACAGCACCGCCAGGGCGATGACGATCGGCAGCGTCCACTTCCGTTCCCGGACCGTGAGGGCCGGGTTCACAAAAGCCCACAGCTGGTACAGCAGAATCGGGCTGGCCAGCAGCGTCCCTCCGAAGAGGGCCAGGCGCATCGCCACAGAGAAGCCCTCGGTCACTTGGAACTGGGCCAGGGCGTCGCTGTCTTGGATGGCCAGCCGGTAGGGGCTCTCGAGGAGCTCAAACAACCAATCACGAAAGAAGAAGGCAACCACTGCCCCGACCGCCAACGCCGCGGCGCTCTTGACGAGGCGCCAGCGAAGCTCGTTGAGATGCTCGAGAATCGGCTGTCGCCGCTCTTCATTCACTCGATTTCCTCCGGCGCTCCGGGTTGGTCCGTCGGCTTGTCGGGGAGCGCTTCTGCCGGGGAGGGTCCAATTACCGGGGGCGGACCGACCCACTCGACCGATTTCTTGACCTCATTACCGGCCGCCTTGAGATCCTCGCGAGCCTTATCCAGGTCGGCCTTTACCTCTTCGAATGGCTTCTTGAGGTCGCTGACCTCCTGATCGAGCCCTCTTCGGAACTCGGCGGCCGTCTTTCGGATCTCCCGTGCCCACGTGCCGGCTTTGCGGGCCAGCTCGGGAAGCCGCTGAGGCCCAAACACAACGAGGGCGATCAGCAAGATCGTTATGAGTTCGGTGAAGCTAATCGAGTCGAACATCGCGCAGGCGACTACCTTTTCATGACATGTAGGGGTTGGTTGGCCATTGGTGGAGTGTAGGACCAGCTTGCACATCTCTGTTGCGCTGCCGACCCTTCTAACGTCGGTGTAATACACCGGATGGATGACCGATACGGGCTACGACAAGGAAACAAGACATGTCGTTCAGAGACGAGTCTGCGACCGGCGGGGTCTTCCGATCCTTTCTGATCTTTCTCGTCGTCGTCCTCCCCGCCGTCGCCGGGTTCATGATCTGGAGCAGCCGCGGTTCCGATGACCCTGCGGTGGCTGATGACGAAGCGGTCCTCCAGAACGAGTGCCGGGCATACGTTTCGTGGACTGGATCGGTGGCTACGAAAGCCCTCGCAGACCTGGCGTGGGTGAACGCCCTCAAAGAGAACTCCGCCCCTCCCACATCGGCGGAGCTGGGTTACGAGTCTGATTTTCGACAATACCCCGGCGTCGAACCACCGCCTGGATGGTCACCCTGCTTGGAGATGCTCCGCCGTTTTTCATGGCCGGGAGACCTCGGGTGGACGCGACCACTCGAAGACGGAGGCAGGTTCGTGACGGGAGGTCGGCTCGACAGTGTGTTGTCGCACTGGGTCTCTTACGTGATGGGCAGCGTGAATGGTGCCGCTTCGTATGGGAGTAGCTCGATCAGATTGAGGACATCTCACAACAGCAGCGAGGTTCCGCCGTCAACCGAGTGGTACGAGCGCCTCAAAGACTCATGCAACGTGCATTTTTCGGCAACGATGGACGAGACAGTGCTCAAGTGTGTACGTGATGATGTGAGCCAGGCACGTGTCGACTACGAAAACATTGGTGAGGGGTTGGATGCTCTCAGGGTCGTGTTCCGAGAGATTGAGCGTACGGTCATGGGAATCTCCGGTGGGTGAATGGCCATCCCCGCTTAGCAGTCGGCAACTGAAGGGAAACCCGCTCTCCAATACTGGTAGGGCGGACCGGGCTCAAGGAATGAGGAGCCGGAAGAGATCCTCTTCACTGTTGAGCCGACTGGCAAAGGCTTCGATCTCGGCCTCGGTGATCGGGTTGTCACTCGGCGAGGGAGTCACAACCTCGTAGCTCACGCCGGTGGCAAGAAGAACGTTGACGACTCGGGGGTTGGCAGGCCGGCGCTGGACGGAAACACAACCGGGGCAGGTAAAAAGGTAGACGCCGGATTCCTGGGTTGGATCGAGTTCGAGGGCCAGATCGGCCGGTTCGAGCTCCACATCTCCGCACCGTTCGCATGTCGTCTTGATGGTGGTCATTCGGTGTCTCCGCTAACCGCTTCGTACACACGGGTTATCGGTTCCATCGACGATGGTCTGAAGGGGCTATTGGAAAATAGTCCTTGCGCACTAGTGTCTCGAGTCGGGGCGGCCAGCCAACGACGCCCCGCGCTGAGCGTCAACGGTCTTGGTAGCGGGCCATGATGCGGCTCCGCAGATCCTCAAGAGCCGTCCTGGTTTCGGGACCTTTGATCAATTGAGCGTCGGTTCCGAGCCGGAGCAGCAACCGGGCCGCCACCGAAGGGTCTCCGGCGGAGAACTCGATCACCATCTCCGAGCCGGCGTCGGACAACACCTCGACCGGGTAGTAATCGGCCACCCACCGGGCCCTCGCGCCGAGTCTGATCGTGGCCCGCACATCGTCTTCGGACGGCGTGTAACGGACCTCGGGCGGGGGTGGCTCCGGTGGCGGCGCGAAGGTCCCGTCGGTGAGTTGAGCCTCCCGGATGCGATCAACTCGGAACACCCGTTCGGCTCCGGCCGTCCGGCAAAACCCGGACAGGTACCAGTTGCCAAGCGTCGAGAAAACCGACCAGGGTTCAACCAGTCGCTCTCGAGTTTCACCTTTGCTGAGCGACGTGTAGGTGAGCGCTACCACCCGCCCTTCGGCCACACCCTCCCGCAGGAGTTGGACCAGCGAGGACTCGCCGGCCAGCTCAACCACGATCGCTTCATCGGCGTCGATACCAAGGGCAGCCGCCAGCTTGCCGACCGCTTGTTCCAGCACCTCCGGCGCCTGCGAGGTGCTCACCAGAGCCGACCCCGAAGCCAGCAAACCCAGTGCTTCGGCCGGAGTGAGGCGAAACGGACGTGAGAAATACTCAGCCATGTCGACGATCACCTCGTCGTTTTCGACATACGCCACCATGAGGTCACCGGGTCCATAACCCGGCAACCCGCACACGAACACCAGGTTCAAATCCTCGAGCAATTCACGTTCCGTGTAGCCGAATCGCCGACACACCTCGGAGACGCTCGCACCCTGATGAGCGATCACCCAGGGGACCATGGACAGAATGCGGGTGAGCCGACGAGCGGTTTTACTCATCGCGTCCGCCTCGGACCAACTCGAGCAACTGGGAACGCAGATCCTCCGGGCTGACGATCTCCGCATGATCCTCAAATGCCAGCAACCAGCCGACGAAGGCAGACGGATTGGCAACGTGAATCCGGGCCTCGAGGCCCCCGTCGGGTCGCTCCGTCGCGGGCTCTGCCAGCTGGCGCCTGGCCCACCAGGCGACCTCGGGATCGAACCGTACGACGGCTTCGAGGTCTGCCTCGCCTGCCTGCCACGGAAGTGGGGGCACGGCCTCGCGAAGCCGGAAGCCCGCCGGGCGTTCGAACGCCCGCGCCGACCCCTCCGCGGTGTACTTCGACCCGCGGTCAATCCGATACGCCCGGACCTCCTCGGCCTCGGCGGCAACCAGATACCAATGGCCGCGTTGATGCAAGAGACCGTACGGATGCACCCGCCGGGAGCGATCCCGATACTCAAACCCCAGCACTCGCCGGTCGGTGACGGCCTGGAAGACCACTGCCAGCGAGGCGACCGACTCGCCCAGGTCGGCCGCCAACGGCTCCCCCGCTCCTGACATGGCCCCGCCGCCCAGTTTCAGCAATGCCTCGGGTCCGGACGGTTGTCCTCCCAGCCGTACCACCTGTACCGACAGCCACAAAGCCGCCCGCTCCTCGTCGGTCAAGCCGGGATCGGGTAGCTCGTACTCATCACGGGGAACGACGTAGCCGTACTCAACCTCCCAGGCATCGGTTGGCCGCAACTCGAGAGGTATGCCCATGTTGCGGAGCAGATCCTTGTCCCGCTCGAACATGCGCCGAAAGGCCTCATCATTGGCCTGGTCGTAGCCGGCCACCGTCATACGGATCTCTTCAGCCGAGACCGGTCGTCCGGTCGTAAGCAAGAAAGCCAAGAGGTTGAGGAGACGTTCGATGACACGTTTCATGACTGTCTGCCACTGTATCGCTGGTGAGGGAACGTACCTAGTACCTAGTACCGGATACTGAGTACTAGGTACCTACAAACTGTTTATCAGCTTTTCGACGCGTTCGTCGGTGGCTTTGAACGGGTCTTTGCACAGCACCGTGCGCTGAGCCTGGTCGTTGAGCTTCAAATGGACCCAATCCACCGTGAAGTCGCGCTTCCTCGCCTTGGCAGCCTTGATGAATTCACCACGGAGTCGCGCCCGGGTAGTCTGGGGCGGTCGAAGCATCGCCTCATCAATCGCCTCGTCGGTGACCACCCTGTCGACCATGCCCTTGCGCTGCAAAAGGTAGAACAGGCCTCGGTCCTGGTTGACATCGTGATAGGAAAGGTCGAGGAGCGCGATCTTCGGATCGGAGAGCGACAGATCCCACCGATCTCGATACCGATCGATGAGCTGATATTTCGCCACCCAGTCGACCTCTCGCTCCAGGATCATGGGGTCCTTCTCCAGACCGGCCAGAAGGTGCTCCCACATTTCGACGGCCTTCTGGACGGGAGCCGGAAACCCGGGGCTCCGACTGTACCGGATGGCCCGGTCGAGGTACTCCCATTGGAGATCGAGAGCCGACAACTCCCGTCCGTTGGCCAGGCGCACCTTGCGGCGGCACGAAGTGTCGTGGCTGATCTCCCTGATCGCCCGGATCGGGTTTTCGAGCGTGAGGTCGCGAAAAACCACATCGTCCTCCAGCATCTGCAGCAAGGCAGCCACCGTCCCCAACTTCACATAAGTCGCGTACTCCGACATGTTCGAATCTCCGGCGATCACATGGAGACGGCGGTAGCGTTCGGCGTCCGCGTGCGGCTCATCTCGAGTGTTGATGATGGGCCGACTTCGCGTGGTTGCCGACGAAACACCCTCCCATATGTGCTCGGCTCGTTGCGCCACGCTATAGACGGTGCCGCGAGCCGTTTGCAGCAATTTCCCTGCCCCGGTGAAGATTTGGCGGGTAACCAGGAAAGGAATCAACGTGTCGACGACTCGCTGAAAATCGCCGTGCCGACCCACCAGGTAGTTCTCATGGCATCCGTAGGAGTTCCCGGCCGAATCGGTGTTGTTCTTGAAGAGATAGATCTCCCCACGGATTCCCTCCTCGGCCAGGCGCTCCTCAGCCGACGCCACCAGTCCCTCGAGGATGCGCTCCCCGGCTTTGTCGTGCACGACCACGTCGTACACGCTGTCGCATTCAGGAGTGGCGTATTCTGGGTGGCTCCCGACGTCGAGGTACAGACGGGCTCCGTTTTCCAGGAACACATTCGAGGATCGACCCCAGCTCACTACCCGGCGGAAGAGATAGCGCGCAACTTCGTCGGGGCTGAGGCGACGTTGGCCGCGCAGCGTACAGGTCACCCCGTATTCATTCTCGATGCCGAAGATCCTTCGCTTCACCCCGCCAGAGTACCCCGGCTCGATGCTTCGTCGCCTGGTTCAGTGCAAGACACAGAGCTAATCCCCCAGATACCTCACAATGGTGGAAATGGAATCGAGTTTTGTTCTCCTCGCCAGGGTCGGCGACCCCAACCAGGCCATGCTGCTTCGGGCACGTCTCGACTCCGAGGGGATCGAAGCCCGTATGCGTGGCGAAGCCCTCGGCCCGTACCGGCTCAATGTTGGTGCCATGGCCGTCACCGAAATCTGGATCGCGCCCGAACGCATGGAAGAAGCCCGCCTCATTCTCTTGGCGGCCGATGCCGACGCGATCGTTGCTGGGGTTGACCCGATTGGCTTCGGACCATCAGCGCACCCTATTCGTTCCTGGGTCTGGTGGCTGGTCGCGGCGATCCTCGTTGCGGTCGTGGGATATGCCCGGGTGCTGGTTTTCCCTACGTGAAAGCCGCGGCGATCTCTTCCTGCGTAAGGCGGCGGAAGGTGCGACGTTCGCTCGTGCCATCGAGCACCGCGGCCTCCCAACCGTCGATCTGTCGCTGTTCGACCTGCGCGAAGGCTTCTGCCACCATCTGAATCGTGGCGTTCAGCGAGCCTGGTTCCTGATATCGCTCGGCCAGGGTCGAGGTGAGGAGGTCCGCTTGACCGCCAATTGCGCAGAACCCGAGTTCGTCGTAGAGCGTTCCGTCGTAAGTAACCTTGAACAGTCGATTGCTCTCCCCGTTGACCCCGACCTCGGCAACGAGTATCTCCACCTCATACGGCTTGATCTCGTGGGTGAAGATGTTCCCAAGCGTTTGGGAAAACGCATTGGCCAGACCCCTGGCAGCAACGTCGGGGCGACCGTATAGGTATCCCTTGAGATCGGCGTGCCGGATCCCGGCTACCCGGAGAGCCTCGAATTCGTTGTACTTTCCGACCCCGGCGAACGCGATCCGATCGTAGATCTCGCTGATCTTGTACAGAGTTCGACTTGGATTCTCGGCCAGCAGCAACACCCCGCCCACATATTCCATGCCAACGATCGATCGGCCCCGAGCAATACCCTTTCTGGCATACTCCGCTCGATCCTTGACGAGCTGCTCAGGTGGAACATAGAACGGCATGCTCATCGCAGGCCCTCCAACGCCGCCGAGGATATCGCAGCGACCTGTTCTCCCGGTACTTCGGAATAACCCACCGCTGTGACCGTCACGACGTTGGGAAAAATTCCCCTCTGAATATCGGGGCCGCCCGTGGCCGTGTCTTCCTCTGACGCGGCGATGAGAGCGCGGAGGGCTACATCGAGTGCAGCCGATTCGTCGAGGTCATCGCGATATGCGCCCCGCAAGAACGACTTAGCATCCCGTCCTCCCGACCCGGTAGCCCCGAAGTCCTGCTCCTCGTAACGCCCCCCAACCACGTCGAACGTGTAGAGGCGACCTTCCTGGGTCGCCTCGTCAAAACCAGCGAAGAGCGGGACGACCACCAATCCCTGAAACACCATCGGGAGCTGCGAACGAACCATCCGGGCCAGATACGTTGCCTTACCGTCGAGACTCAACCGGGTCCCCTCAAGCTTCTCATAGTGCTCGAGTTCGGTCTGGAACAAGCGGACCATCTCAATTGCCAGGCCGGCGGTTCCGGAGATGGCAACCGCCGAATAGCCGTCGGCCGCGAATACCTTTTGGATCCGCCGGTGCGCAACCAGGTGTCCTTCGGTGGCCTGCCGGTCACCGACCATCACGACGCCGTCGGAATACCGGAGGGCCAACACTGTTGTCCCTTCCGGTGCCTGGACCGCTCCTTCCGGCCCACTGCCTTTCCATTCAGGCGCCAGATCGAGGGAACGGAGGAGGTCGGTGAAGCTGGTTCCCGGCGACGGGGCCCCGGCGGGCAACCCGCCGGTGAACCGGTCGACGCTCATTGCCCACCCTTCTGAACGTAGTTCTTCACGAATTCTTCGGCATTCTCTTCGAGAACCTCATCGATCTCGTCGAGCAGCTCGTCAATTCTCTCGGTCGTCTCGGCTGCCGTCTCGCCGGCCGCAGGTTGCACGGCCTCGGACTCAGCTTCCGTTCCCTTCCGCTGGACCTTCTTCCGATCCTGTTCGGCCATGGCTACCTCCTAGCGCTCGAACCAATTCGGCCGCATCGGCGACCTCCTCGAGCACGGTATCAACACGTTCTTTTGTCCCCCGAAGCGGCTCCATCATAGGCACCCGCTTCAAGGTATCTTCCCCCACCTCGAACACGAGCGAATCCCAGTTTGCTGCTACCAGTGACTCGGAAAACCGGGAAACGCACCGACCCCGGAAATAGGCCCGGGTTCGTTCGGGTGGTTCCGCGACGGCCAGCTCTATCTCCTCGTCGGTGAAGAGCCGCTGCATCGAACCGCGTCCGGCCAGGCGGTAATACAGGCCTCGCTCCGGGTCAACATCATGGTACTGGAGGTCAAGGGCCCGCAACTTCGAATCGTCCCATTCCAGTCCATCCCGGTTCCTGAATCCTTCCAGAATCTGCAGTTTGGCCGCCCAATCGAGCCGGTCGGCCAACCGGGTCGGATCCGTCTCGAGATCGGCCAAGATACTTGCCCACAGGGCCAGAACGCGATCGTAGACGGGGTCGGGCGCCACCTGCTCGGCGTATTTTGTCAGCCACTCCAGGTATTGCCATTGCAATTCGAGCGACGTGGCAGATCCTCCGTCTTCGAGAGAGAGCGGGAGCCGGAAGTCGAGGTCGTGACTCACTTGCCACACAGCAGCCACGGGATCCGCAAGGGCAACCGGGTCGGGCAACGCTCCATCCTCGAGAGCCGCCAGAAAGAGCGAGGCCGTTCCGAGCTTCACGAACGTCTGCGTCTCGGATAGGTTCGCGTCGCCGATGATCACGTGCAGCCGTCGGTACTTGCTTGGGTCTCCGTGCGGCTCGTCGCGCGTATTGATGATCGGGCGTTTCAAAGTCGTTTCCAGACCTACCCGTTCCTCGAAGAAGTCGGCCCGCTGAGTCAGTTGGAAAGGAATGTTGGGCCGACCGTTCTCAGACCCGACCTTTCCCGACCCGGTGAAGATCTGCCGGGTAACCAGGAACGCCGTGAGGTACCGAATGACGTCGGCAAATGGCAGCTCACGCGCGAGCAGGTAGTTTTCGTGAGTCCCGTATGAGTTGCCCTTCCCATCGCTGTTGTTCTTGTAGAGGCCCATGCGTTGCCCGGCCGGGAGCAACGTCCCCGCCGCGGCTCCGGCTCTCGCCATGACCAGTTCTCCAGCTTTGTCATGCAGGGCGGCTTCTAACGGATCGAAGCATTCCGGCGTCGAGTATTCGGGGTGGGCATGATCGACGTAGAGGCGGGCTCCGTTGGAGAGGACAACGTTGACCAGCGCACTGTCGAAGTCCTCAACAACAACTCCCCCGACCCCAAATCCCCTTGCATCGCGTCCCGGCGACTCTTCCTCAAATGACCACTGCACCCTGGCATGGGTTCCGGCGTAGGAGTTCACTACCAGCCCTGAAGCAATCGCCGGATTGGATTCCCGCTGGTTCCGGACCGAGATGCCGTATTCGGTCTCGGTCCCGCAGACTTTGTGGACGGTCACGATCAGAGATACTGGCCGGTGGTGACGGCTTCGATGGATTTGCCCTCTGCTTCGCCCTCGATCAACGTGCGCACATAGACAATCCGCTCGCCCTTCTTGCCCGAGATTTTGGCCCAGTCATCGGGATTGGTCGTGTTGGGCAAGTCCTCATGTTCCGTGAATTCCTGCTTGATGGCGGTCAGCAGGTCGGTGATCTTCAGGCCATCCGGCCCACCAGCGATCTCGCGCTTGATCGCGTCTTTCTTGGCACGCCGCACGATGTTCTCGATCATCGCACCGCTGGAGAAGTCTTTGAAGTAGAGGACTTCCCGGTCACCGTTGGCGTATGTGACTTCGAGAAACCGATTCTCCTGATCTGTTGAGTACATCAACTCGACCGTTTTGTCGATCATCGCCTCGATCAATCTGACCTTGTCTCCTGCCGCGGCGACGTCGCCCGGGTCGAGCGGTATGTCGTTGCTGAGGTAGATGCCAAAGATCTGGCGGGCAGCCTCCGCATCAGGACGGCTGATCTTGATCTTCACGTCGAGGCGTCCGGGCCGCAGAATGGCCGGGTCGATCAGATCTTCCCGGTTCGATGCGCCGATGACAATGACGTTCTTGAGGCTTTCGACTCCGTCGAGTTCAGAGAGCAATTGCGGAACGATGGTCGATTCAACATCCGACGAGATGCCGGTGCCTCTGGTGCGGAACAGCGAGTCCATCTCATCGAAAAAGACAATGACCGGGACACCCTCATCAGATTTCTCTTTGGCCCGCTGGAAAATCAGCCGGATCTGGCGTTCCGTCTCGCCGACATATTTGTTGAGCAACTCCGGCCCCTTGATGTTGAGGAAGTAGGACCTGGCGTCCTCACGGCCCATGCGGTGGGCGACTGCCTTGGCCAGGCTGTTGGCGACTGCTTTGGCGATGAGGGTCTTACCACATCCGGGAGGTCCGTACAGCAGCACTCCCTTGGGAGCTTCGAGTCCGTAGCGGTCGAACTTGTCTTTGTGCACATAGGGCAATTCAACCGCATCGCGAATCGTTTCGATCTGGCCGCGCAATCCTCCCACCTGCTCGTACGTCACGTCCGGCACTTCTTCGAGTACTAGCTCCTCGACTTCGGGTCGCACGATTCTTTCGAGCACCAAACCCGTCCGGCTATCGATGCGAACGTGGTCGCCGGCTCGAATCGGTTGCGCGACCATGGGATCGGACAACTCAACCACTCGCTCTTCGTCGGCGTGGGCAAGCACAAGAAGGCGGCCATCTCCGAGGTTTTCTTTGACGGCCGCCACTTCGCCGGTCGGTTCGAAATCGCGTACATCGATGAGGTTCATCGATTCGTTCAGCAGGACTTCCTGGCCCACCTGAAGTTGTTTGACCTCGATGCTGGGCTGGGCGTTTACTCGAAGTTTGCGGCCACCCATCATGACGTCGACGGTCCCATCCTCATTGACGCCGAGGATTGCCCCGAAAGCGTTGGGCGGCGCCGACAGCTTCTCTACCTCTTCGCGCAGAACGGTCAGTTGCTGACGTGCCTCCTCGAGAACGGCAGACAATTTATCGTTTTGAGCGACGGCTTGGCTAAGTCTGCCTTTCGTCTCGACGAGCCGTTCCTCCAGCGTGCGCGTCCTGGCCGGGGCGTCCTGGAGCCGACGCCGCAGCACAACCAGCTCCGCTTCGAGTGAGCGAGTGGCGTCCCGCAGTGCGGCCATCTCTTCGGCCTGTGAGGAACCTTCATTCCCTGGAGTCATTGTTCACCTCGACCGGCAATGACTTAAGTATACGAAGCGCGCGAGGTTCTCTAGGTCTCTCCAAATGCTTGGGGGGATCGCGTGAATACACCCTCCTCTCGCTAATATTCATGGTCGCTCAACCACCATTGGCTAGCAGGAGCACACCATGAAGGTATGGATCGACCAGGACCTCTGCACAGGGGACGGGCTCTGCGAAGAAATCGCACCCGACGTTTTTGTGCTGCTCGACGACGGGTTGGCCTACGTGCGAGAAGGGCAGAAGATCTTTGCCGCCTCGGAGGGGAACGAAGAAGGCGCCGCCGGCGTGGCTGTGGTTCCGGCCGGTCAGGAGGACCTGACGATCGAATCTGCCGAGGAATGCCCCGGAGAGTGCATCTTCATAGAACCATAAGATGGTTGTTATCTGGTTGTTGGTTGTCAGTTCCAAAAACCATGAACCAAGAACTAAAGACGAAGAACGCTGCCCGCCGCTAGGCGGGCAGAATCTTTCTCGCCACAGTTATGAACCCGGTGTGTCCGACCATGCGGTGGTCGGGTCGGACCGAGCGGCCTTCGACATTCCAGGTCCGCAGAAAGGTCTCAAACGACATGAGTTCGATGAACGCTCCGCTCGCCTGGAGCGTTTCGACCGTCTGCTGCATCTGAGGCACTGTCGGCACATAGGAGCAAAACACTCCCCCACCTTGCAGCGAATCGACCGCTGCCTCCACAATGTCCCACGGCTGGGGAAGATCGAGCACAATCCGATCCGGCTGCACCCCGGCCACCATCTCCTCCACGTTGCCGACCCGCAGTTCCAGGTTGCTCGGGATAGTGCCAAAGTAGCGTTCGATCGCCTGGTGGGCGTGTTCGGCGTGATCTGAGCGGCGCTCGACACTGACCACGCGCCCGTCCGGGCCAACCCCCCGCACCAGAGCCATGGTCAAAGCCCCAGAGCCCGTTCCCGCTTCAAGGACCAGAGACCCCGGGGCAATGTCCGCGTAGACGAGAATCGGTCCGATATCTTTGGGATAGACGACCTGCGCCCCGCGTTTCATCTTGAGGATGTAGTCGAAGAAGCGCGGGCGGAGCACGACCAATCGACTCCCTTTCTCGGAAACTACCGAACTTCCCTCCTGAATACCGATGATGTCGACGTGCGGCAAGCGACCGAGATGTGAGTGGAAGTTGCCTCCCTCAGTGAGCCGGATCAGGTAATACTTGCCCTTGGCGTCGATGAGAAGACAGTCATCACCCATGGCAAGGGGCCTACTCACGACTCACGCACTTCGAGAGGGTGCGTGGCCCGGTCACGCACCCGACAGAACGCACAGACGTCTCCGGTGGTTGGACTCCCACACGACCGACACGAGCCGAGTTCTGTCTTTTCGCCGACCTCGAAGTGCCCGGCACCCCGCTCGAAGAAACCAAAAAGAAACTGTTGCTTGACACCCGGGGAATTTGCCTCGAGCACGCTCATCCGTTCTTTCAGGCGGTTAATTGTATTGCCGGCCACCATCGGGCACTCCTCGACCTCGTATTCGATGCCTCGCAGGACGGCGTAGGCCGCAGTTTCACGTTCCGCTACCCGGATCAACGGCTTGACTTTTCTCGCCAAACCTTCGACGGCCGGTAGCACCGGGGCCTGCCTGCCCAGGTACTCGGTATTCCACTTGAGGACGTTGCCCAGCAGCGTGGCCGCTTCGTCATCCAGGTTGTGGCCCATGACCAGTGCGTCGTAGCCGGCGGCGGCGTCGTTGAGCAGATACCGTTTGGATAACCCACATACCGAGCAGGCGCTGCGGCCCTGAGTAGCTGCCGCTTGCGGAATCGAGAACCCATAGTCGACAGGCAGATCGACGACCCGCAGCGCAAGATCGCGCTCCGCGGCAAACTGCTCCGTCAGAATCAGGCTCTCGGAGCTGTACTCGCCTATACCGAGATGGAGGTAGACACCATCCACCGCGTAGCCGAGGCCGGTGAGGATATCCCACAGCGCGAGGCTGTCTTTCCCTCCGGACACCCCGAGCAACAGGCGATCGTCCGGTCCGAACATTTCATAGTCGTGGATCGTGCGAGCCACTTGTCGCTGCACGTGCTCGACGAAGTGGTCGGGACAGAAGGCCGCGTTGTGGCGGCGAATCTCCACTGCAGCTCGCTGCTTACAGACGCGGCAGTTCATCGTCTACATCCCGCCGGAGATCACCGGGCGTAGCTCGATAGTGTCATCGTCCTCGACCTTGTCGCTGCGGGTGAGCAACTCATTCCCCCTGATCACCAATACCGACTCGGGCACGATATCAAGGTGGGCCAGCAAGTCCCGAACGATGCTCGGTCCCTCGACAACCACTTCCCGTCTCGGGTGCCGAAGAACCACCTTCACGAGAACAGCAGAGATCCGATGCCGACGGCCAGGGTGAGCACCATGCCGATGACAACGAGCCAGACAACCGCCCGCACGAACTTTTCATTACGCATGACCCAGGACTTTAGGGGCTGTTTCTCGCAAATACGGTCTTGGTAATGCCGAGGCCTCGGCGTCACCTGGCAAAGGACGTCTGCCCCATAGGCAGGTCGCACAACGAAGGCGCCTCGGAAGAGACGCGCCGAGGCGGAGGGACCTGGCCAGGGGCGTCGAGGGCCGAAAGAACGTGATCATGTTTGCGGGCCGCAGCACCCAAGCGCCTATCCTGGTTTGCATGAACCTTTTACAACGCGGGCTGGCCAACAGTTTCCGCGGGCTGCGCACAGGTGACGCAAACCTAGTTGCGCTGGGCGCCGCGATGCTTTTCGTCGCGTGGTGGCGTTCGTCGAAACCCTCCAAGACGAGGGTATACAAGAAGAAGCTGCGTCCGGGTGACGCGGTGACGATCCGGTTTACGTCACCGGGAGCCATCGACTCATAACAGATCTCCCGAGTCTGTCAGGCTTTGAACACCTCGATGATCGCGGCGCCCCTCTTGCCGCGCCGCCGGCCGAGGAGGAACGCCACGATGATGACGGCGACCACGGCGACCACCACCACAACGGCTTTCTCCTGGACGCTTTCTTTGGTTTCGACGAGCGCCTTTTCGATCTGTTTGGCCTTGGCTTCGATATCAGATCGTTCAACCATCAGCGGTCAATCTCCAAACGATGAGGCCGGCTGCGCCGGCACACACGAGCGCAGAAGAAAACAGCGCCAGGGCGGTCCACAATCCGCCATCGGGAAAGACCTCGATCAAGAAGCGCATCCCGGCCGTGGCCAGAAGGATTACGCCGATGGCGATCAGGAACCCGGCACCGACGCTCAGCCCGGCTACTTTGCCGAGTCGTTTGGCCGGGCCGAGGGTTTCCTGGCGAAGGTACTCCTTCGATAGCTCGACCAGCTCTCCGGCCAGCTGGGGTAATTCGTTCACTTCGCTCATCTGGTAGTTCTCTCGCTCTGGGCCCCTTGAGGCTACCACTGCCACGTCTCGGACATGCAGATAGGGCCAAGTCGGTCGCTGTACTGAGATCGTAACAGTCCGGGATTAGGGTGTTGGCGCCATGGCACGACACGGAAAGCACAGAGAAGTCGGCATAGGGGACGATTTCACGGCGGTGTGGATCGGCCAGACCATCTCTCTCTTCGGCGACTACATCGCCTATTTGACCATACCGCTGTTCCTGGAAACGCTGAGCAATAGAGCATTCGACTTCGGGATGGTCTCCGCGGCGGAGAACATCCCGACGCTTCTGTTTGGATTCGTGGGTGGCGTGCTGCTCGACCGATTCCGGCTGAAACCCATCTTGATCATCGGGGACCTCCTCCGGGCATCTGCCTTCATTGTCCTCGCCATCTTCTCGACCAGCGCGGGATTTCAAGTCTGGATGCTGCTTCCCTTTTCCTTCCTGGTCGGAAGCCTGGCCGCATCCTTCAACGCCGGACTGCAATCCTTCATACCTGCCGTGGTTGCTCCGCGATTGTTGACGACCGCCAACGCCCGGCTTTCGTTCTCACAGCAACTCGCCTTTCTGCTCGGACCTCTCACCGGCGGGTTCATCGTCCTCTCCCTCGGCTTTCCCGCCGCCTTCACGTTCAACGCCCTCACCTTCATCGTCTCGGCCGGCTCGTTCCTCTTCATCCGCGCGCCGGTCGACCGGCGGCTTCCCGCGGCAGGCCGCCTTTTGACGGAGTTGAAGGAGGGCTGGATATACCTTTGGAAAGACACGCGGATCCGGCTCACGACCCTGGCCGGGTCGCTTGGCAACTTCGTAACCGGATTCATCGAAGCTGCCCTGGTCTTGATCGGTGCGAGAATCCTGGGTACCGACGATCCCGCTCAGCTCGGACCATTCGTGGCCAGCATGGGCGCAGGAGGGTTGCTGGGAGCCTTTACGGCGGCGTCCGTGATCAGGATCATCGGCATCGGGAGGGCCTTCATCACCGGGCTGACCCTGTTTGGTATGGGGCTCTTCTCGATGACGTTCGCCACTGATCTGCTCGCCCTGGCTGCGATCCTGGTAAGCGCGTTCATGGGATTGGTGTGGGCCAACGTGTCGATGACGACGATGCGCCAGCTGTACACGCCCGATCGCCTGCTCGGCCGGGTAACCGCAACCGCCCGGGCTCTAGCCTGGGGCAGTCTGCCCTTCGGAGCGCTCTTTGGCACCGCCCTGGCCGACCGCATCGGGTTGCTGACCATCGTCAGGGTGGGACCAGTTTTGATTGTCGCATTTGCTCTGTTCCTGATCTCCACGGCTGTTTGGAATGCGGAGGCCGTCGAGGATCATGAACGGAGGTAGGTAACGTTCCGCGGGGACGGATAGTCGGGCAGGAAGGCCACGGACAATGCAGAGACGGAAACGACGCCTCTAGCCGGAGGCTTGCCAAGGATCGATCGGTCCCTCGGCCCAAGGCTCGGCATTCTCCTGGTCCGGCTCGACGTCGGGTGGCAACAAGCCGCTTGGCGCGTCGGGGTCCATCAGCGAGCCGACCATGTCGTACCACAGCGATCCGGTGGCACATTCCGGGCAGAGGAAAACGCGACGTCCCCGGGTAATGATTGCCGGCTTCTTCCTGCACCTGGTGCATTGGAAGGTGAACACTTCTCTCGGACTCCTCGCGTACCTTGGCTTCACCGTTTCTATCGGCCCGGTGGCCCTGTTCCTGAAACTTGATTTCTGTTGCATGGCATTGATTTCGCGGTCGCGGATCTGGCTCCAGGCGCTGTAAGATGTGGCGACAGGGGGGACACCATCGGCGAATTTGAAGCTCGTATCCAAAATCAGGGAGACACCACCCTGGGTCTTCGGGTCCACATCCAGATCGAGAATCAGCGATTGCGGATGTGGGCGGGCGCCAACCGCCTGGGCTCATGGCCGCTCGAAGAAGTCGGGATCGAACGGCTCACACCATTCCGGTTCCGGGTGGTCATTGAAGGCGACCCGATGATCGTCGCTCCGGAAGATCCGACCGGTTTTGCCGCTGCCACCAACGCCTTCATCGATGTGCGGGCTCCCCGGTTTGGCCTCGCCGACCGCATCCGGAGCGATCGGGAAGCTTGAAAACGGTCAGCCACCGTTGACCAGGCGATCGAACAGGACACCCACCCCATAAGCAAGACCCCCACCGCCGGTCGCCACCAGCAGGTTCTCAAGAGCGGCCCGAAGGGGATCTCCCCGGGTTGCCCATGTCTTGACCGCTCCGACCACCAGCAAACCGAGCACCGCTCCGATGGTGGCAATCCAGAGTCCCGTCGAGGCGCTCGACACGAAGGCGAACGGAAGTACGGAAGGCAACGCCCCCAACAGGAACAACCCGCCCGACATGAACATCGCCCGGGAGGGCGATCTCCGTTCGGTCTCGACCACCCCGAACTCCAGGGCGGTCATGACCTTGAGCAGAGCGTCGTCGTCCTCTCCGAAATGAACGACCACCTCATCACGGAGCGGACCATCGAGGCCGATGTTGTCCAACAAGTCGCTCAACTCGTGTAGTTCGTCCTGACGGAAATCACGGATGTGCTCCTTCTCGAGGGCAAGCTCTCCCTCGAAGACCTCTTCTTGGGTCTTGGTGGCGATGTACTCGCCGGCCGCCATCGAGACGGCTCCGGCGATTGCCCCGGCCACTCCAGTGAGCAGCACGTTGCGGGTAACCATGCCGCCTCCCACGACTCCGGCGACGAGCAGAAACATCGAAACGAGCCCGTCGTTGACCCCCAGAATGATGTCGCGGAGATACTGGCGGTTCCGGCCTAGGTGCTGGGTGAAGGACGGGCTGTTCTTGTAGGACCGGGCATCGCTCATGATCCCGATTGTAGGGATCCTCCGGGACCATCCGGAGGCGAAACCGAATCGGCTCCCTCGTGAACGGGTCGGTCTGAGAACGTGCGAGACAACACGTTCCTGCAGTTGGGTGGAGCAGGTCTGGTAACTCGCCGGATCATCGGCGATCTGGCAAGGGTCGTGATCGGCTCTTTGGTCCGGGAGGGGGCAGAACAGGCGGAAGGAGACCTCCGCCGCGTGTCTCAATTTGACTGCCGTGGCCGTTCCGGCCGGGAACGTGCCGGATTCTGTCGTTAACGTGGAGCGGGA
The DNA here is from genome assembly GCA_029863625.1 of Acidimicrobiia bacterium. Taxonomy (GTDB): domain Bacteria; phylum Actinomycetota; class Acidimicrobiia; order Spongiisociales; family UBA4744; genus UBA4744. Next base: position 4,961 of record JAOTUY010000030.1, on the reverse strand, counting down.
CGAAGGTACCCATGGCAATTCCCTCAGCAGAAGGTATAGCGGCGAAGTCCGGACCGGACCCAGTTCGCGATGCCTCGAAGCTGGTCATCGAACACCCGATCCCCCTTCACGATCCGGCCTGGCTCAAGCGGCTCCGTACCCGATGTTTGTGGGACGGCGGTACGGTGACTCCCCGGTCGGATTTCTGTTCTTCCCGATGCGAGGAGCGTTACGCGGAATGGGAAGACCGCACCGTGCATGTCCTTCTCGGGCGAGAGCCGCTGCAGACATTCTTCGAGCAAGGTCGCGAGGTAGGAGGATGAGGCGATGACTTCGGTGACGGTGGGAAGCGTCGGCACCCACATTGCAGTCGTTTCGGACGCCGACACGGCCGTCCAGATGGGAAGTGGCGACGTGCCGGTATTGGCCACACCGCGAGTGGTCGCCTGGTTGGAAGCGGCCGCGGTGGATGCCGTACGCGGATTGCCCGACGAGTTGACCAGCGTCGGCATCCACATCTCTGTCGACCACAGCGCCCCGACTTTGGTCGGCGCCGAAGTGCGCACCGTGGCCGAAGTGCGAGAGGTGCAGGGCAAGCGCATCGAATTCGACGTGCGGGCCTTTGAAGACGACCAGGTGATCGCCGGCGGGACCCATACCAGGGTGGTCGTCGATCGACACCGGTTCCTGGCTAGAGCCGGATTGCCACCGCACTGAGCATCAGGGTTGGGCCGGAACCTGACAGGTCGAACGAGCGTTCCCACTCCCGACATCGTTGGTCCGGAGATAGGGAGTGGTGAAGCCCGACCCGGGATCATCCGTGGTGACAAACCGGACAAGAGCCCGGTAGACGGCCTCTGCATATGCTTGTCGAAACTCCGGTGTGGCGAGTAGCGCTTCTTCCGGCTCATTCGAGATGAAAGCCCCTTCGCTGATGACAGAAGGCACCAACCCTCTGCGCAGGATGCCGTAGTAGTCCGTTTCGCCATCCTCTTGAAGCCGGTATTTGGCACCGGCATCGAGATCTCCCATCCAGGCAACGTCGAACGGGGTAAAAGACCTCCGCATCTCCTCGATCAGCAAACCTCCCAACCGTCGCGAATCGGGATCCTTGAACATGTAGAAGATCTCACTGCCCGGACCTTCGAATGGACCATCCGGAGCAGCGTTGTTGTGGATGGCAATCAGTGCGTTGGCTCCAGCGCTACCGGCAAGGGTGGCCCGGAACAAGAGACCCGCCTCATAGTCTGCGTTCGGTGGCCCCTCGGTCCGGGTGAGCCAGACTCGGCCGACGGGTCTGATGTCCGAACCCGGGTACACGATTCCAGACTCCCAATCGACGGTATGAGACTCCTCCAGGAGATCCCTCGCCCTACGGGCGATATCGAGATTGACCACCTCCTCGCGGAGGCCCGTCGGTCCCTGTGCCCCGTGATTGGCCCCACCATGTCCGGGATCGAGGACCACTACGGCTTCGCTGAAACTGGTTCCCTGCCCAACCGAAACAGGCTCGACCGCCGAAGTGAACTCAAGCTGTGGTGCCTCCGCCCAGGCTCGCGTGTCGCACATCGTCCGCAACAAGAACCAGTCTCCCTCCCGGTCCTCGACGGCCATAACCAACCCCTCATGGGCAGTGACGAAAGGACTCCCCGACCGGTCGTCCCACAAGTCGGCTCCCCCCGCGGCGATGACCGCCACTCCACCGACTCCGGCCGGCGGAACCTGGCCCGGCGGGGGCGGCAACGGATCAGGTTTCGGCGCGGCAGGAACTTCCGGAACCGGCGGCAATGTGGTCGTCGTCACGATCGTAGTCGTGGCAACGGTCGAGAGAGTAGGAGTCGTGTGCGTGCCCGTCGCCGGCACATCCGTTCCGGCCGGAGTCTCCCCTACAGCGGTACACGCGGCCAAAGCCACGAGAGTCATCGCCAACGTGATTCGCAGCAGCTTTGATGATCTCATCGCTCCGTCCTGCTGATACCAATGCATTCTGCCCTGTCGCGGCCGCCATGACCCTTCCTCCCCTTCCGGTAGTGTCCGTCCTGACTAATCCGATCCGGAGGATTCGTGAAACTGATCGAATGCGTGCCCAACTTCAGCGAGGGGCGCGACCCTTCCGTAATCGATGCCATCACCAGCGCCATCACCGTAGTCGAAGGAGCCCAGTTGCTCGATGTGGACCCGGGGGCCGCCACCAACCGAACGGTCGTCACCTTCGTCGGTCCACCAGCGGCAGTTGAAGAGGCCGCGTTCCGGGCTATCCAAACGGCGGCCGCGCTGATCGACATGACAAAACACCACGGTGAACATCCCCGGATGGGTGCCACCGACGTCTGCCCGTTCGTCCCGCTGCAGGATGTGACGATGGCAGAGTGCGTCGCATTGGCTCGCCGCCTGGGTCGGCGGGTGGGCGACGAACTGGGGATCCCGGTGTTTCTTTACGAGGATGCCGCCAGCGATGAGAACCGGCGCTCCCTGGCCGTCATCCGCAAGGGCGAATACGAAGGGCTGGCCGACCGTTCCGATGCTCCTGATTTCGGCCCCGCTGAGTTCAATCCGCGCAGCGGAGCCACCGCGATCGGAGCGCGGGAATTCCTTATCGCCTACAACATCAACCTGAACACGCGCGACCGCCGACTCGCCAACCAGATTGCCGGGGTGCTCCGCGAAACAGGCCGACCCCGTCGAGACGAGGGAGGCGCCATCCTCCGGGATGCCGAGGGGGTCGCCTTGCGAGAACCGGGCCAGTTCAAAGAACTGCGCGGCGTCGGGTGGTACATCGAGGAGTACGGGCGGGCCCAGCTCTCGTTCAATCTCACCAACCACACTGTGACCTCACTCCATGAGGTATTCGATGCCGCCTGCCGGGAAGCCGACGCACGCGGTCTCCGGGTCACGGGCAGCGAGCTGGTCGGTCTGGTGCCGCGCCGGGCGCTGCTGGCGGCCGGTGACCACTACCTCCGCAGGCAGGGGGCAACCACCGGCGTCCCCGAAGCTGAACGAATTCATGCAGCCGTGCTCTCGCTCGGCCTGGACGATCTCGGACCATTTGATCCAGCCGCCAAAGTCATCGAATACCGCTACACCGGAGCCCCAACCGGGCTGATCGCCGGCAGCGTGGCCGGTTTCGTCGACGAGCTTTCCTCCAGTTCTCCCGCTCCGGGTGGAGGGAGCGTGGCGGCATTGTGCGGATCGCTGTCGGCGGGGCTATCGGCCATGATCGCCGCTCTGACCTTCACCAAGAAGGGCATGGAGGAGGTCCGGGGAGCTATGGAGGATCTCGGGCAGCGGGCTCAAGCGCTCAAGGACTGGTTCCTACAGGCCGTCGATCGGGACACGGATGCTTTCAACCAGGTGCTGGCAGCTATGCGCCTACCAGACAAGACGGAATCGGACATCGCAGTCCGGACCAAGGCGATGGAATCCGCCAACCAGCAGGCAACTCAGGTTCCTCTCGAGGTACTGGGGCGCTCGGTCGAAGCCCTGGAACTGGCTTTGGTTGTTGCCCGGGACGGAAATCCCAATGCAGTCACCGACGCAGGCGTAGCCGGGGCGTGTGCACTGGCCGCAGGCGAAGGTGCCGCCCTCAACGTGCGCATCAATCTCGGCTCCTTGAACGACGCCGCCTGGGCGAGCACCACAGAATCCGCCGCTGCGGACCTGATCGAGCGCTGCCGCACGTTGTCCGCCGAAGTGCGGGAGACGGTCGAGACGGCCTTACGAGGCAAGTAACTCGAGTCCGCTTGAGATCGCCGCCAGGTTCTTTTCGGCATACCGACCCTTGCCGGCGGCCGCCCGCAACGCCTCGGCGGACACGACCTTCTGACCGACAATCGCCGTGGTGAGTGCCACCAGGGCTAGCTCGGTCTTGGCGACCCGGCTGGGGAGCCGTTCCAGATCGAGCACCTCGACCGCCGCCCGGGTCTCCACCCCGGCCAGCCCGGGGACCATCACCACCCGGCCGGTTGATGTCATAGCAGCCAGATACGGCCCGGCCTTGGCGAGCCCATCCTCGGTGAGGATCACCATGAGGTCGGGGCGGTCGATGCCCGTGAAATCGATGGGGTCGGGACTGAAGATGAGTTCGGCAATGCTGTGACCGGTCTTGACGGTGATCGGGTAGTCGTCCGATTGGGTGGCATGGAGCCCCGATCGGATCGCAGCTTCGGCTATCAGCCGGGCCGCGGAACGGACCTTGCCGCCCGCCGAACCCATCACCAGCAAACGGCAGGGACGGTCGAGATCCGACCCGAAGTCCGATTCGAGGAGACGTGGCTCGAGCCAGGCGCTGGGAGAGCGGTTGGCCCCGCTTCGATAGGCCGCGGCATATTCGGCGACTTCTCTCCGTTCGAGGATCCCGGTACCCAAGCCGAGACGTTGCTGGGTATCTTCGAGCGACCGTTTTCCGAATCTGTTCGACGGCACGAAATACGCCGTGCACAGCTCCCAAATGTCGAGGATGGCGAATCCGGGCGTCTCGATGGCTTCAACGATCCGGTCGGTGAGTTCCGCATCGAAATTGGTTCCCCGATATACATAGGCTGCCCCGTTGACGGCCGCCGTTGCGCAAATATCGAGAGGGCGCTCGAGGTTGCCTCCCGGTGTGGTCGAGGTGATCGCACCGGTCGGGGTGGTGGTCGAATGTTGACCACCGGTCATGCCGAAGTTGAGGTTGTTGAAGACCAATAGCGTCATGCCCACATTGCGCCGAGCTGCGTTGAGGAAATGGGCACCGCCGATCCCGGTTCCCCCGTCGCCCATGATCACGATGACCTCGAGTTCGGGCCGGGCCAGCTTGATGCCGGTTGCGTACGTCAAGCTGCGACCGTGCAGCCCGTGGAAGGCGCTGGTTGCGAAGTACTGATCGGACAATCCGGCGCATCCGATATCGGTGACCAGTACGACCTGTTCCGGGGCCACATCCACACGGAGTAGCGCCGCATTGAGTTGGTCGAGTATCGAAGTGTGCCCGCAGCCCGGACAGA
>JAOTUY010000029.1 GCA_029863625.1 Acidimicrobiia bacterium | reverse complement strand
TGGGGCGGAGGGCAGAAGCTAGTTCCTAGTTTCCAGTTCCCAGTTCCCAGTTCCCAGTTCGGCAGAATGGTATGTCTTCACTGGCTACTGGCTACTGGCTACTGGCTACTGGCTACTGGGGATACGTCAGGACATTCCTAACGGTTTGTAGGGGGTCTAGTTCCGCCGGGACATGCCTTACACGTGGTGTAGGAGGCTGTGGTCTGCGGGTTGGTGGTAGGGGTCGACGATCGGGTGGTTGATGGGGTAGTCGTATCGTTTGGCGGGTTCGCCTTTGTGGCGGATTTCGAGGCGTTGGTCGGCGGTGGTGATGGTGGCTGTGACGAGTCCACCGGTGGGGATGGTGTCGCCGGTGGGCCAGTCGACGTGGGCGATGCGGATGGTTCGGTGTTCGGTGACATGGCGTAGGAAGGTGACGCGTCCGGTGGCAAGAGGGATGTGGAGGTTGCCTTTGGAGTCGAGGTGGTCGGTGATGGTGATGGGTGGTGGCCAACGCAGTGTGTTGGCATGGTTGGCGATGAAGTCGGCGGGGTAGCGGGTTCCGCACACCGCGGGATCTAGGACGGGTCTTCGGGTGTTGAGCCAGTCGACGGCCCGGTTCGACCCGGCTCTGAGGGCGTCGAGGCTGCCGAAGTGTTGGACCCAGATGGTCTTGCGTTGCCATTGGTTGTTGACGGCTTCGGCGTGGTTGGTCCACCCAACGACGCCCGGTGGTGAGATGAGGGCTTCGACACCGAAGTAGAGACACGCCCGGATCCAGGTGGTGAACGGGTTGTTGGGATGTGTTGTTGATGAAAAGGCGTTGTCGATCCCCATTGCCAAGGGGATTGACAGGGTCGGCCATGCTGTTTCGAGTAGGAGGGTCACCGCGTTGATCATGCTGCGGTTGAGGTATTGGCCTGCGGCGATGCCGTGGGAACCGACGTCTGAGATCTGGAGCGAGTTGAATCTGATGCCGCCTTCGAGCCAGCGGTCTTGGACCCAGTCGGCTTGCTGCCACACCCCTGGGGTTGTCACAACCGGCAGCGGTAGCTTGACCCCTGATCGCTCTAGTCGGGTCTTGGAACGGGTGACGCCAGCTGCGTTCAGGATTCGTTCGATTGTCCGCAGCGACGGGACCGGTGTAAACCGTTCGTGTTCGAGTTCGGCGAGGATGGTCAACGCCCCGATGTTCGCTACCGGGTTTCTGTCGAGCCGCCGGCGGATCTCGAGAACCTTGGCGATGACATCGGGCGGGGTTTTCGACGGCTGGGTCTTCGGAGCCCTCGACCGGTCAACGAGGCCATCATCGCCGTCGGCACGGTGACGGTTCCGCCACTCATACACCCACCACCTCGACCGGCCGACACGGCGGGCAACCTCGGCGACGGGCACCCCATCGTCGACCAGGCGCATCGCTTCACGCCGACGCTCCACCTCAGACTCGAACCCAAACCCAGCAGCCACGAAGACCTCCCACACGACTGGGAGGATTCTCCAAGTGTTAGGGATGCCCTGGCGGAAACCTGTCAGGGATGTCCTGGCGGTTCTCCCCTAGTACCTAGTACCTAGTACTGGATACTGGATACTTCTTCTACGTTCCCTCTTTCCAGCTCGCCAGGTACTCCACCTGCTCCTCGGTGAGCACTTCGAGGCCGCAGCCTAGGTGCTCGAGCTTGATTCTGGCTACCTCTTGATCCAGCTCACCGGGGAGGGTGTAAACGCCGGGTTCAAGACTCTCGGCCCGCTTGACGAGCCATTCGGCCGCCAGAGCCTGGTCGGAGAAGGACATGTCCATGACGTCGGCCGGATGCCCTTCCGCCGCACTCAGGTTGACCAACCGGCCCTCAGCGGCCACCAGCAATCTGCGCCCGTCGCTCATCACGAACTCCTCCAGGTTCTGTCGCACCGGCCGGCGCTCAACAGCCTTGGCTTCCAGCGCCGGAAGATCGAGCTCGACATCGAAGTGACCGGCATTGGCGAGGATGGCCCCGTCCTTCATCCGATCGAAGTGCCGATCCCGGAGCACGTGTTTGTTGCCGGTCACGGTCACAAAAATATCGCCGACCGAGGCGGCGTCGTCGGCGGTGAGGACCTGATAGCCGTCCATGGCCGCCTCCAAGGCGCGGACGGCGTCAACTTCAACAACCACCACTTTGGCACCCATCCCATCTGCCCGGTCGGCGACCCCCCGACCGCAGTCTCCGTAGCCGACGACAACCAATGTAGACCCTGCCAGGAGAACATTCGAAGCTCTGAGGATGCCATCCACCGATGACTGGCCCGTGCCGTAACGGTTGTCAAAAAGGTGCTTGGTGGCACTGTCGTTGACCGCTACCACGGGCAGCCGAAGAGTTCCGTCGCCGGCCATGGCACGCAAACGGATCACGCCCGTTGTCGTTTCTTCGGTCGAACCGATCGGCTCCAGGTCGGTGCGCTCAGTGTGCAGCACAGTCACGAGGTCTGCGCCGTCGTCCATCGTGATGTCCGGCTTCGTATCGAGGACTGCGTGGATGTGCTGGTAGTAACGCTCGTTGTCCTCCCCCCGTACGGCAAAAACGGGGATGCCCTCTCCGACCAGGGCCGCGGCAACGTCGTCCTGAGTAGACAGCGGGTTTGAGGCGCACAAGACCACATCCGCCCCACCGTCGCGAAGCGTCAGCATCAGGTTGGCGGTCTCGGCCGTGACATGGAGGCAGGCGGCCACCCGCCGACCGGCCAGCGGTCGCTCCGCTCGGAATCGTTCCCGAATCGTCCCCAGCACGGGCATACGGCGGCCGGCCCATGCCACCCGTCGGGTACCCGTTTCGGCCAACTCCGGGTCCGCGATGTCGTACTCCATGATCACTCCTCGTTGAGTAAGACTTTGAGATTCTCGATGACTTCGACCGGCACCGGGTCGATCCCCTCCTGCTCTGCAAGATAGACCGAAACGAGGTCACCGATCAATGCCAGGCCGGCGATGCGGGCGAGACGGGACTCCCCTTGCGACCACACCTCCCCGACCACCGGAACGCTTCCTGAAATCAAGCTGGTGGTGAGACTGAACCGGCGGCGCACCTGGGGATGTTCGTCCCGGTCACGGAGAAGAACGATCCCCACCGACCGGCGAGTGAGAGTCTCCAAAGCCGACCAACTTACGATTTCATTGTGATCGAGCTCCGGAAGCAACGACCAAAAGGCCGGTCTCTTGCCGTTCTCGTTGATCTGCGTCTTCCATCGCTGTGCTACCGGAGCCGTCAGGCCATTCGACCCGTAGATGAGAGAGATACGGCCCGAAAGGCCGTCCGCCAGATCCATGGCCAATTGTCCGCCTGGACCGGCCGGGCCATCGCCCCACAGCTCGCCGACGACATCGGCCGCCTCACCGAGGGCACTGGTTTGATCCTCGGCGAGACCCGCCGACTCGAGCAATCGCAGCACTCCACCGGTCAGATAGCCGAGCGCCGCCCGGGGTTGTAGCCCGGTCGGTATCCGCACGATTGGCAGATGCCGCTGATCGGCTAGGTCGGTGAGGGCGCCGGCCCCCGCTACTACCGCCACCGGCAAGTCAAGTGCCAACGCCTCGTCGACCGCCGACCGTGTCTCCTCCGTGTTCCCTGAATACGAAACGGCGATCACTAATGGCCGAACGCCGGCCGCCCACCCCGGAAGGGAGTAACCCTTGTTCACAGCAATGAGGGCCGACGGGATCGCGGCAGCTGCCATATCACCCGAAATGGCAGAACCCCCCATCCCACAAATCAGAACGGTATCTGCCTGAGGTGTCGGAGGCACGATGAGATCAGCCGCCCAGCGATACTGACTGCTCAGTCCAGAAATCATCTCCCACATCGGGCTCATGCGTCGTCACGCTTGGTTGCTTGTTCGACGAGCATGATGGGAATGCCGTCTCGCACTGGATACCGCAGGCTGCAACGGGTGCAGACCAGTTCAGGATCCTCCTGTCGCAGATCACCCTTGCAAGCCGGGCATACCAGGATGTCCATCAACTCCTGTGGAATCATCAGGTGGCCTTCACGATCGAACGAACCCGGTCGACGAGCTCGGCAACTGCCACGCCGTCGGCCGCTTCGACGTTGAGCCGAAGCACCGGCTCGGTGTTCGACGGTCGAAGGTTGAACCAGCGGTCGTCCCATTCGATGGTGAGACCATCGGTTCGGTCCTGCCGGGCGTTGGTAAATCCGGCGGCTATCAACGCGAGAGCTCGCGTCTGGTCGTCTACGAAAAGGTTGATCTCGCCCGAAGCGGCATATGGCTCGAATTGCCTCCGTAGCTCCGAGAGAGGCCGACCGTCTTCTGTTAGGACCTGCAGCAAGATCAGCATGGCCAGCATCCCGGAGTCGGCCCGGAAATTGTCACGGAAGTAGTAGTGGCCGGAATGCTCCCCTCCAAAGGCCGCACCGGACTCCGCCATCACCTGTTTGATATATGAGTGCCCCACCCTGGTCCGAATCGGCGTACCACCGGCAGCGCGCACGCTTTCGGGCACTGCCCGACTGGTGATCAAGTTGTGGACGATGGTCGCTCCCGGCTCTCTGCGCAGAAACCAGGCAGCGATGATGGCCGTCGTTGTGCTGCCCGAAAGCGGCAGACGTTGGTCATCGACGAAGAAGGCCCGGTCGGCATCTCCGTCAAAGGCCACTCCCAGATCAGGCCGCTCACGTTCCATGAGTGCGAGCAAATCGCGCAGATTCTCGGGCTTGAGTGGATCCGCCGGATGGTTTGGAAACGTCCCATCCGGTTCGAGATAGAGCCCGGAGAGGCGAGCCGGCAGGCGATCGAACACCGAGGGCAGTACGACCCCTGCCATACCATTCCCGCCATCGACGGCCACGGTGAGAGGACCGATTCGCTCTGGATCGACGATACCGAAGAGATGCTCGATGTAACCGGGGAGAGGATCGAATGGCGTGATCGCTCCATTCGTTTCAGCGTCTGGTAATCCGACTTCGGCGGTCGCGCGGATTTCGTCCAGTCCAGTATCGGCGCCGACCGGAGCGGCTCCTTCCCGGCACAACTTGATTCCGTTCCATTCCGGGGGGTTGTGTGATGCCGTGATCATGGCTCCAGGAGCATCCAGAGTTCCCGACACGTAATACACAGTGTCCGTTGCGACCTGCCCGATATCGAGTACGTCAACGCCCTGCGAGGCCACTCCAGCCATGAAAGCTCCGGAGATAGCGGGGGTCGACAACCGGCAGTCATAGCCAACCGCGATGCGGCCGGCACCGGCGAACCGGGCAAACGCCGCACCGATACGATACGCCGCGTCCTCGTCAAGATCGCCCGTGTCGGTCCGCCCGCGTATGTCGTAAGCCTTGAAGATCTTCTGCAGGTCGCCCATTCCTCATCCTTGCTACCGGGTGCCGGACCGCATTGTACGGAAAGAAAACGGCCATAGGTACACGGGATGGGCCACCCCTACACTCCACGGCACACATGACGACTTCTGCCACGTTCGGGTCTGTTTCTGTCGTGCTCCCTGCCTACCGTCTGGGTGAGCACATCGCGGCCAACATGAAGACGGTTGCGAACGTACTGCCCGGCGCCCAGCTGGTCGTGGTCGACGACGGCAGCGACGACAGCACCTACGAGCAGGCGAAACAATCTGCCACTCTGCTGCCCCGTGCACTGGTACTCAGGCACGAGCACAATCGAGGCAAGGGGGCGGCCCTCCAGACGGGCGCGCAAGCCGCCGAAGGATCGACCGTGGTCTTCCTCGACGGCGACCTCGATCTCCCGCCAGCCCAGATCCCGAGCCTTTTGGAGCTCTTCGCTGAGGTCGACGCCGACGTGCTTGTCGGGGCGAAACAGACCGATATGGGAGACGGACGCTACCCATGGAAGAGGCGCGCATTGAGCCGTCTTTTTGCGACCATATCCCGAATCCTCTTTCGTCTGCCCGTCGATGAGACACAGACGGGGCTGAAGATCTTCAAACGCACCGTTCTCGAGCAAGTTTTCGCCGAGCAAAGGGTGTTTGGCTACGCTTTTGATTTGGAGCTATTGGTCAGAGCCCACCGGGCAGGCTTCCAAATCGCCGAAACACCCGTCGAACTTCGAATTGGAGCTTCATCCGCGCCGCTGCAACTCGCCACCCTGTGGGAGATGGGGAGAGATACGTTGCGGATCTTTCTGTGGTCCCGCCGGCACCGAAGCTAGACCTTCCCACCTTCCCTCGCTTCACCGAGCGCTTTCTTGAAAACAAGATCTCGGTAGGAGGCGAATTTGGGAATCAGGATAATGGCGGTTGCCACGAGCGAGGCGAGGTTGATCTGCAACGCCGTGCTTGTCCCGAAGACCTTCTCGGCGAGTTCCACCATTCCGACCGTGGCACCCCAGGCAGCCAGATTGACGACGTAGAAGACCACTGTTTCCCTCAGCGAGCCTCTTCCCTCCTTGATCTGGAAGGTCCATCGGCGATTGAGGACATACGACAATGCCGTTGCCAGCACGAAGGCCCAAGTGACCGACCAGAAAGCCGAAAGACCAACCAGTGAGAAGAGAACGTTCAAGAGCACGAAATAGACGATCGTGTTCAATCCGCCGATCAATCCAAGCCGCAGGAACTGACCCATCGCCTCGCGGGTAACCAGCGAACGGAGGTAGGACCTCATGCTCTGGACCTCCGCCACGCGTACAGACCTGTGGACGCCACGAACAAGAGACCGCCAATACTGAGCGCCATCCCAAGTTGTTCGGCCCAGGTGGAACGGAACTCAAGGGAAACATCCTCCTCAGTCGGCACCACCACCATCAAGGCCGGCGCAGCCCGAAATGGGCCTTCGGCTCCTTCCGCCTTCCAGTTGGGGAAGTAGCTGACCTTGATCAAGTGAGGAATACCCACGGCCGTCGTCCGAAAGGTTATCTCATGGTTATCGACAACGACGTCACTGACCACACCACCACCTTCGATCGGTCGCCTGCCAAGCCCGTCGAGGTCTTCGCCGACCCGTGGCCAATCGTCAGGACCTTCCTCGACAAGCCACTCATCGAGTTCCCCGGCCCGGCCGTACCAGTCGAGGGCAGCCTCATCAAAGGATCCCCCTTCGAGCACTGCCGGTAGGTACGCGGCAACCTCGACCATCGAAGAAGGAGGAAGTTCGTAGATCGAGAAAGGTGGCGAAACACCCACCTGGCGGAGATCGGCGCGCGAGTCCGCTGCCTGCTGTGCCTCCTCCGTGTAGGTCACGTAATAGCGAACGTCGTACAACGCAAGATGCTCGAGACCCCGATCAAAGTCGAACGTGTGATAGTCGAGCCCCGGAACGGGGCGTGAGGGAGACAGGCTCATCTCGGCCTGATTGAGGAAGTGAAAGGGGGTGGTGAGCGAGGACTCGAAGAACAATCCCTCCATCGAAGGATGCGAACCTTCGGTCCAATAGGGGAGAAGCATCAATGCCATCGGAGTGCCGTACTTGTTCTGATCCTTGCTGTATTCCCACTGAACGCGGCCCGGCGGGAGGTCACTCATGGCGACCATCAAGGCCTCGTATTCGGGCCAGGGCTCCTTGCCCTCGTAGCCCGAATAGTTCCAACGAGCCCACCCCGGAATGAAGCTCAAGCCTGCCAGCCCAACGGCAAGGAACACCACAACGCCAAACAACGGTGCGGCGACCCGCACATCGACAAGCGCGGGGCCGGCCAGCGTTGCCAGCCAGGCCACCAGCCCGACCCCGAGCGTAACCCATCCGGCCCTCCCCCCGAGCGAGATCTCGGGGATCGCCAGGAAGGCAACCACGACGAGTACTCCGATGAGACCTCGTACCCACCACACCGACCCCTGCTCCGGGAGCCGGCGGGAAAGATATCTGAGCCCATGCCCGACGGCCAGGCCTGCGAACACGAATACGCCAAAGTAGAAGAAGGGGAGAAACCGTCCGTTCCAGAGTTTGTCCTGCACCTGATGCACGCTCTCGGGCAGGAACTCAGGAATCAACAAAACCAGCCAGTAGTAGATCACCGGCAGTACGGCCAACACGACGAAAGGAACCACCCGCGGCGTTCGACGGATGGACCAAACCAATCCGAACAGCGCGGGGATGAGAAGCCACCAAAGCTCCACCGGCAAGACGTTTTTCCAATCTCGCAAAGGCACCCAGGCCATGTCGGCCGAGTAGCCGACCCGGGCGAGCAGCGGAACAGCCCAGAAGCCGGCGATCGAAAACCCGATCACCCAGGTAGTCAGGACCGGTTTTGCTCCCCTCTTCCACACAAGGATCGGAAGCGAGGCAAGGATGATGGCCAGGGTGGTGATCAAGTGGGTCAATGCCGTCAGGGCCAGCACCAAGCCGGCCAGGGCCAACAGTTTTCTCTCATCTCGGACGATTTTGATCAGCAATCCGAGGTACACGAGAGCGAGCGCGAACGACCACGAAAAAGAGAACTCGCCGGCCAAGGTTGACGGGATGTTTCCGCCGTAGATCGAGAAGCTCTCCATGAAAACGAACGAGCCGCCGGCGGCGGCGGCTACCAGCGAGGTCGGGCGAGCAAAGTTCATCGCCCGGACCAGAAAGTAGGTGGCGGCCGGGAGGGCCAGGAGTCCGACGATGGTCACGAGCTTGAAAGCGACTCCGTAAGGCAGGATGACGTCCAGCAGAACGGTGACGAGGGCAGAAAGGGGGAAGTAAAAGTAGAAGATCGGGAATCCGCCGAACCAGCTGTCACTCCAGCCGAGGATCCGACCCTCCGGCAGGAGGGTGTCGCGCAGGTAGGCGGGCACGAGAACATGAGCGCCCATATCCCCACCTGAAGGGGTGTTGGCAGTGAAGATAAGGACCGGGTTCAAGACGATGAACACAACCATCATCACAAACCCGATACCTACCGGAACCACCCAGTGTGGCAGACGGTCGGCAGATTCCCGAAGCAGGGGTTCCTTGGTGGAGGATTCCATGAGCCGGCAGTGACGCTCAGGCGTCAGCTGTTCTGTTTGCGGGCCAGATTGAGCACTTCCGACAGGGACACCGGTTTTCCGTCCCTGTCCCACCACTTCTCTTCGCACTTATGGCACGAATAGAAATGAACCTCGGTCTCATCGGGGAGTTTCTGTTGGATCTGTATCACGTCACGCGCGTCACATTTCGGACAATGCATGACACCCCTTCGCGCTAGGTCGAGCGTCAGCATAACGAACCCGACGACCTAGAACGAGAACCAAGCAACCCGCGGCCAAGCCGTAGCACGTCTCAGCTGGAAGCTGGCCGCGACGCGGTCTGGAAGCCGGCTGCCGGCTACTCCTCAAGGAGTTTGCCGATGTAGCGGCTTCTGCGTTTTCCGTCCTCGCGCCAGTAGGCATACCAATATGGACCGTGTGGGCAGGTCGTGCATGCCGATTTGCCACATTTGACCCACTGGCGCCGGAGACTGACCTCTGATTCAGAGCCGGGACTCAGAGCCCCGGAACCTTCCAGGCGCGCTCGAGCCAGGATCAGGAGACGTCGCAGTTGGTGTTCATCGAGTTCTCTTACCGCCTCGATGAGATCCCGGTCGAGCGACATGTCGTCAAGAGTCCGCTGAGTAAGGCCGTTGCGCAGATCGGCGGCCGGCGCCAAGCACCAGGCCGCAGGTGTCGTTTGTACTGGCGAAGTACTGGCGGAACCGAGAACGCCGAACTTGATGATGAGGGGTAGTCGAGATGCGTGACATGTTTCGCTCAACGGTCTCCTAGGCGACCTCGAGCGGAGCGAACAAGCGAGTGGTGTTGCGGTGATCGGTCAAAGTCCACCCCAACGGCGGAGTCATCCGATTGGCATGAAGGGCACAAAATGGATGGCCTTCGCCAGGGCCGACCGGGGTCACGAGATCGTCAAGCCATACTGCCCGGTCGTCGTAATTGAAGGACAAGACGGCAGCACCGGGACCGCCACAGCGAATGCAAGTTTGAATCATGGTTTGAACTTAGATGGAGTTGAGGGCCAGAACAAGGATTTGACGCATCCATGGACCCCGGCTCCGCGCAGTGCCCACCCAATCCGATGCACCGTCATGTGGCCTTGATCGACGCCTATCGGAGCCCCCCGGCCGTCGATCACCACCACTACAGGCACCTTGTCGATTCCTGCAGGACCGAAGCGACCCAGTGTCAACCGAACTCCGAGGCGCCCAATGCCGTAGGCAGCCCGGAGCGCGGTGACGGCAAGAGCACTCGCCACCGCTCCGACAATGACCAACGCCCGGGTGATCTCATTCACCGACTGGAATCCCCGACGCGTAGGCGGTCGCCAACTCGGTCTCAGCGCTCCATGCTGCGGAGAAAAGTCCGGTCGACTCTGCTATCACACCGGAAACGCCGATCTGATCCAGCGGCACTCGCCTCACGGTACCGGCCGGAAGGGCAACCTTGCTGGGCAGATCAACGGTGCCGCCTGCGTCGAGCAACTGGTAGGTCACCGTTATCGAATCGGCCCCGGTATTCAGAAACCAAAGCGAGGACTGCGCCGAGCTGTTGGCACCGGCGCCCGGCAGCATCCATTGCCGGGCCGTCAAGGGCGCGCCCGATGTCGCGGCCACCTGCCCCTCGCCTTCACCCACGACCACAGCCGACACAGGACCGTCCGCTCTCAATCGAACGGCATAGGCGCCGTCGGCCAGGCCGGCCACCGAGATCCGATCATGGCCTTCGGCCGGAACGAGCCCTTCGACCGCACTTTCCACCGGTCCATCGGCGGTGAATACGTCGAGCGTATAGGTAACCTCGAGCGGCCCCGCGTTGGCGATGGCGAGGAAGGGCTGAAGCTCACCGACCGCCACAAGCGGGAACTCCCACACCTCGCTACGCCCGACATCCGTCCAAATGGCTTGATCCGTACCGTTGGTTTGCACCATTGCCGGGATGATCCGGCCCTGCTCGGTCCGCACCGTTACCGACAATCGTTGCCGGAAAGGAAGGACGTCCCCTAGGGCCAAAGTCCGCCAGGACCTTCCGGGGATGGAAACTCGTTCCAGGTCTGGAACAGGTTCGAAGCCTTCCTCGCTGATCGCTTCTACCGTTACCAGCGCGTCCTCAGGAAACGGATTGAAAAGCTGCAGATCGAGGGGGCGGTCCTGCACCGTTGTTCCGCCCGGCAGCACCCACACCTTGCTGGCGCTGGAAGGACACAGATCTCCGGCCAGTGACCCTTCTCCTTCGGCGATCACGCCGGCCGCCGCCGGGGAGTCGCTAAATTCGACCACCGCGGGAGAGACTCCCAGACTGAGAATGGTCGAAAGCGGAATGGCACTGGCGCCCGGGCCGGGAAGGGACTCGGGGTATGTCTCCCGTATCTCGCCGGCGACCGGAAAGGTGAGTTGTACCTCAACGTCGCTGAGTGTGACGATGCTCATGAGAGTTTCGCGGGTGTCGTCGGCAATTGCCCAGGCGCAGTTCGAGAAGTTGCTGGCCACCACCGGTCCAGCGGTGGCGGTCGTGACCGGCAGCTCGACCGTCACCGGCTCGGGAGCGGGGGCGAGCCACACCGCCACCGCCAGGACGCCGATGAGCACGGCCACGAGGGCTCTTCTCATAACGCCTTCCGATCGAATCCGACGATCCCAAGGGCTGCCAGAACGGCCAAGACCCCGGCCGCCGCCAAGGCCCAATTGCGGTTGGGTTCATCTCCGCCAAAGGTGATTCTTCCATTCGATGGAACTACCTCGTTAGCCCAACCGGAGGCCATCCAATCTTCACCCCATCTCCGGTCCTGGTTCTCGGCCACATAGACCGGTCCGAGGGCGGTACCGGCCCCTACGTAGTCGGGACGTTCCCACGTCCAGGGGATTCCGTCGGCTCCGACCGCTCTCGCCCCAAATACTTCACTCTCGAAAGTCGTGTAGTCGAGACCCGGGAGCTGGCGGAGGTCGAGTTGGGACTCGAGAGCTACCTCGAGGGGGTTGGGCCCGGTGAAGACGATCCACCGAATGCCGAAGGAAGCCAACGATTGTCCGGGCCGTAACTCCAAACCGGCGCCTATTCGTTCGAGAACCTCTTCGAGAGCGACGTCGCCCTGGCGAGGTGCCCCTAGCCAAGCCTCGGGGAATATGGGTCCTGTCCCCGACACAACCCTGTATGAGAAACCTGTTCCGGCCCGCGACTCACCGGGAAGCTCGCCTGCTGCGCCCACCATCAGGATCCGATCAGCACCGTGGTCCAGGGACCGGGCAGCTGCGAATTCGAGTTGAGACCCGAAGCGATCCTCAGGGAGCCCGAGCCGGCCCGACGGAAGAAGCAACACCACCCCGGCTGCAACGATCAGACCGCCCAGCGCTGCTCCCCGGCCTCCGATCACCCGCCACAGGCGTGCGTCACTGAAGCGAGCGGACAGATCGATCGCCGCGCCAACCACAATGGCCGTGCCGACGGCAGCGGCGACATAACCGGCGACGGTCGGCTCGCGTCCTACCCCTAGTCCTGCCGTCCGAGCCAACCAGGATCCGCCGACAGCCAGGGTACCGCCCCAACCAATGAAGCCAACGGTGCGCCGATCACCTGCCATCAAGCCAAACACGGTTGCCACCGCAAAGCCGGCGATAGCCCACAGCGAAGGGTTGAAATACAACGACTCGCCGTGGCTCAGCAATTGATCGACCGAAATCCGGTACAACCAGGGGAAGAGCAGGGAAACCGCCAGAATGGTCACGGGAACAGCACGGGCCACCGCCGACCATGGAGCGCCTTCGGCGACGAGGACCCGGACAATCACCGCCGCCAGCGGAAGAAGCACCGCGACGGGGGCAAAGGCCGCCAGAGCACCGGTAGCCAGCGCCGCCCGGGCAAGGTAACCGATCTTCTCCCGCAAAACTACCGGCCAAGGCGCAACCACCGACTCCACCGCCCACGGTGCCAGACCGATCGCAATCATGCCGGGCCAATCGCCTGAGCCGGCCAGGGCACGGGTGGCAGGGCCGCCCGCGAGGGCCAGCGCTGCGGCGTACCGGGCCAGCGGGCCCATCTCCATCCTGCGAAGCAGCCGAACGGTACCTACCAAACCGACGCCGACCGCGCCGACCGAGAGCAGGATCTCGGCGAGGTTGGCGTGAGATACCAGGAGCAGCTGAACGAGAGCGGTTGCCCCAATCGAAGGATGCAAGGGGGCCGGGCTCCCCAAACCGGACGTGTTCCACCCACCCGCATAGGAGCGAAGGGTTGCCCAGGCCGAATCAGGAAGCGGCAGCGCCAGCCCGGCGGCCGGAAGACCGTCGGCGACGATCTCTCGGCCGGCGATGAGCAGGAACACCAACGCAGTCAACACGGCGTAGAAGCCCGGCTCGTGCCAGAAGGCACGCCTCCGTTCGATGATTCCGGACAAACGCCCCGCCAGCTGGTCCTCCAAGAGGACTTTCGAGGAGAAGCGATCTGAAAGCTCCCGAATCAACGCAGAACCCCGCACTTGATACCGGAAGAGTTCCTCGTCACCAGCCATCCGCGAACGATGCAAGCGGCGGCGCCCCGCCAGGGTCGACGGCAAGTGATAGAGGTTCCACCCCCAACCCAACACCAGATCGACGAGCGCACGCTTGCGGCCCAGGAACGTCATCGCGAACGAGTACAGCAAACCAATCACGGCGCTGAGAGGCACGGTCCACCCCAATGTGACCGGGCTGTACACCTTCAGCAGCGCCCGAAAACGCCCCGCCTCCTCCCGCCACAAGGGAGTCTTCTCGGAACACAAGCTGGCGTGCAGCACTTCAGAGGAGGGAACCACCACCACCCGTCCCCCTGCCGCGCGCGCCCGATAGGACAAGTCGATTCCGGCCGCCTGCGGGGCCAGCAGCGGATCGGTACCACCCAGGCCTTTGAAGAGGTCTTTACGAATAAGCGTCGAGGCCCCGAAGACAAACGCGACATCCCGCACAACGTCGTACTGCTCCTGGTCCATCTCCTCCGAATCGAGCCCGGAGTAGGGCACCAGAAACACATCAGTTGCGGCCCCGACGGATTCCAACATGCCAGGATGGTCGGTCCGAAGAAGCTTGGAACCTGCCACCGAAGCTTCGACGCGTTGCGCGCCTTCGACGAGCGCAGCCAGCGCGTCCTTGCGGGGTGATGCGTCGTCATGAACCAGCCACACATGGGTGGCGGCCGCAGGCAACCCGGCGATCAACCCTTGCATATCGGAAACCCAGCTGATGGCTCTCCTTCGGGCAACCTTCTGAGCCGGCTCCCCGCCTCCGACGACGGTGGTGTACGCAGTCTCGTAGGATTGACGTGCCAGAGCATCGAGGGCCGCTTCTAGCTGCGACTCGTTGCGCACCATGACCGCCGCCGCGATCACCGCAGAGGTAGCGGGCGCGACCGTAGCCTTGGATTGGTCGGGGATCGACATGAGGGTGCCATTGTGGAGCGCAAACGGCGACACTGCAATCCGCAGACCGTCGGAGAGGGCGATCGGAGATGGAAAGGACTGACGTGAAAAAAGTTGCACTGCTATCAGGAGGTGTTGGCGGAGCCCGTTTGGCGAGGGGTCTGGCAGCTCTAGACGATGTTGCCCTCACCGTTGTGGTCAACGTGGGTGACGACGAGGTCGTCTATGGACTCCATGTGTCTCCCGATCTCGATACCGTCCTGTACACCCTGGCCGGTGTCGAAGGCCCTGAAGGATGGGGCCTCACCGCCGACACGTTCACCGTCTTGAAACGCTTGTCGCTCTTTGGGACGGATACCCGTTTCCGAATCGGAGACCGAGATCTGGCCACCAACCTGTACCGCACCCAAGAACTGCTGGCCGGCGCGACCCTCTCCGACATCACGGCTCGCACTGCCGCGGCGCTCGGCGCCCCGGGTACGGTTCTGCCGGCTACCGAGCACAGTTTGCGGACAATGATCGAAACAGCCGAAGGAGAATGGCTGTCATTCCAGGAGTACTTCGTGATGCGCAGACACGAAGACGAGGTAACCGATCTACGCTTTGACGGGGCCGCGACGGCGAAACCATCCCCAGGTGTTCTGGCGGCGATCGAGGAGGCCGAGGCGGTCATCATCGGACCATCCAACCCGCCGCTCTCAATCTGGCCCATCCTGGCCATCGAGGAGATCGCCTCTGCGATCGAATCAGCCGATCGGGTCATAGCCGTCAGCCCGCTGTTCGGCGGCCGGGCGCTCAAAGGGCCCGCCGATCGGGTGATGACCTCGCTCGGGCTTCCCGGCGGCAACGCAGGCGTTGTGGCCGCGTATGGTGGCTTGCTGAACGACCTGGTCATCGATACGGGCGATGCGAACGACCGAGCGCGACTCGCCGACCTTGGTGTCAAGATCCACGTGGGCGACACCAGGATTGCCGACCCGACCGCCGCCCGGTCGTTCGCAGACTGGTTGGTCGATCTGCTGTGACGGTGCAGATCACCCCGATCACCGGCATCGGCGACATCGGACCCGGCGACGACCTCGCCGCGATCATGCTGTCTGCGCTGAACAGCGCCGAATTCGTTCTTCGCGACGGAGACGTGCTGGTGGTTACGCACAAAGCAGTCTCAAAGGCAGAAAACGCCATCGTCCGATTTGACGATGATGAAGATGAACGCCGACGAATCATCGACGACGAAGCAGCTGCAACTCTTCGGCGGCGGGGAGACCTGGTCATCACCGAGACGCGCCATGGGTATATCTGTGCGAACGCCGGGGTCGATCGGTCCAATATGCCCGAGGGCTTTCTGGCCCTGCTTCCTCGCGACCCGGATCGGTCGGCAAACGGTTTGCGAACCAGAATCCGACAGGCGACCGGAGCCGAGATCGCAGTCGTGATCACCGACACCTTCGGACGCCCATGGCGGCGCGGCCTGACGGACGTGGCCATCGGGGTGGCAGGCATGCCTGCGCTGGTCGACTACCGAGGAACCACGGACACGTTCGGACGAACGCTCAACGTGACCGAGGTGGCCATCGTCGATGAAGTAGCCGCAGCAGCAGACCTCGTGATGGGGAAGGCAAAGGGGGTTCCGCTCGCCGTGGTCCGGGGCCTGGAATATCCAACCGGCGAGGGTCGGGCGACGGACTTGGTCCGTCCGGCAGACGAGGACATGTTCAGATGAACGTACCTTGTATCTCGTATTGCCTACTGTGTGTCCAAGTACAAAGTACAAAGTACAAAAGCCAGAAACGAGCTTCTAGCGACTTCTTCGAAACCACTCGACCGTCAGCGCCAGGCCTTTCTCGAGGCTGGTCCAAGGTTGCCAATGCAGCGCATGCAGGGCTGCACTCGGATCGAGCACCGATCGGGCAAGCTCTCCCGGGCGAGGATCGGCAAAGACCGGCAATTCCCTGAATCCCACCTCCTCGGCGATCGCCCCGAAGAGTCGGTTTACAGTCGTCTCGCGGCCCGTTCCGATGTTGAGAAACCTACCGCCGCCAATTCCCGCGGCCCGGATGAAGGCATCAACCACGTCGTCCACAAAGACGTAGTCCCTGGTCTGTTGCCCGTCCCCGTAGATAACCGGACGTTTCTTGTCGAGCATGAGCCGTGTGAAGATAGCGACAACCCCGGCTTCGCCGTATGGATCCTGGCGCGGCCCATACACGTTGGAGAGACCCAGGGCTACGTAATCGATGCCGTGGGTCGCTTCATAGAAACGCAAGTAATCCTCGACGACCTTCTTGGAGATCCCATAGGGGGCTGCAGGACGCCTCGCGTAGCTCTCCTTGGCAGGCAGTTTGACATGCTCGCCGTAGATCGCTCCCCCGGTTGATGCAAAAAGGACCCGCTCAACACCGACCCGTCGCGCCGCCTCGAGTAGATTGATCGTGCCGAGAATGTTGACCCCGGCGTCGAAGAGTGGATCCGCTACAGATCTCACGACAGAGGTTTGCGCGGCAAGATGGAACAGCACGTCGGGAGCGAAGTGCTCGACCGCTTTACCGAACTCCTCATCGAGGATATCGAGTTGGTGGAACTTGATCCGACCTCGAGCACGCGCCTCGGCCAGATTGTCCAGGTGACCGACAGAGAGATCGTCAACGACGAGCACGTCCCAGCCTTCATCCATCAAACGGCCGGAGAGGTGAGAACCAATGAACCCTGCGCCGCCCGTGACGAGGGCTCGGCCATTCATTTGCGAATGCTCTTGGCCCGCACGAAGCGGTACTT
Source organism: Acidimicrobiia bacterium (assembly GCA_029863625.1). Lineage (GTDB taxonomy): Bacteria > Actinomycetota > Acidimicrobiia > Spongiisociales > UBA4744 > UBA4744. The sequence continues at coordinate 19,714 of JAOTUY010000029.1, read as the reverse complement.
CACGAGAGCCCCCATGGCGGGGAATCCGTCCCGCCAGGAGATCTTCTTTCCTTCGTCGACCTCTCGGCCGGTGTATCGAACCGGAACTTCGTAGATCCTGACGCCGGACCGCAGCAACTTCGCCGTTATCTCGGGTTCGATGTCGAAACGATTCGACGTGAGGTGCAACGACCTGATGAGGTCCCCCTCGATGAGCTTGGAGCAGGTCTCCATATCCGAGAGGGTTGTGTTGTAGAGAACATTGGTGAGCAGGGTCAGAAACCGGTTGCCGACCCAATGCCAGAACATCATGTTGCGCCGCTCACCGGTGAAACGCGAGCCGTACACAGCCCTAGCTTCACCTTCGAGGGCGGGGCGCAGCAACGCCGGCCAATCCCTCGGGTCGTATTCGAGATCGGCGTCGTACACCACGACGAAGTCACCCGTCGATTCCTGGAATCCGCGCCGGAGGGCCGCACCCTTGCCCATGTTGGTCGGATGCTGGATGACTTTCACTGTTGAGTCGGCAAGTCGCTTGATGATCTCGCTCGTTCCATCTGTTGAGCCGTCATCGATGACCAGTATCTCCCGATCGACGGGGAGATCGACGGTTCTGGCCCGGCGAATCGCCTCTCCGATTGTGCGCCTTTCGTTGTAAACGGGAATCAGAATCGAGAGTTTTGCCGTTTCAGTCACTTGTGGTCCACTCCACTTCTTTCACCACAGCCTACGGGGGCGATGACCCGTTGGCGATGTCAACGACCGACGCCGTGATATTCCATGCCCAAACGACGAACCGCATCAGGATCGAGGATGTTGCGCGCATCCACAATCACCGACCCGGCCATTGCGTCGCGCACCCTGCGAAGATCCACCACCTGGAACTCTGGCCACTCGGTCGCAATGAGGAGCACGTCAGCCCCTTTCGCTGCGTCGAGGGGATCCGCGGCAAGCTCCACGCCGGCGAGGTCGACCGTCGCCTCGGGGTCAAACGCCCGGATCCGCGCACCGCGGCCCGCCAGCATGCGAGCCAATTCCGCCGCCGGCGAGTCCCGGGTGTCATCCGTCCCTGCCTTGAAGGCCAGGCCCCACAGGCCGACAGCAGCGCCCTCAATTCCGTCCGGTAAGGCGGAAACCACCTTGTCGACGATGCGTTGCCGTTGTTCATCATTCACTTCGATGACGCCTTTGAGCAGAGCGAAGTCGTAGTTGGCTGCTTCTGCGATGGCGACCAGGGCATGCGTGTCTTTGGGAAAGCAAGAGCCTCCGAAGCCGGGGCCGGGGCTGAGGAAATGGTGCCCGATCCTCCGGTCGTAGCCCATGCCTAACAAAACGTCACGCACGTCGGCACCGACCGCCTCTGCCAGATTGGCCATCGCATTGGCGAAAGTGATCCGAGTGGCCAGATAGGCGTTCGAACCGTATTTGACCATCTCGGAGCTGATCGGATCGGTGACGACCACCGGGGCATCGAGATCGCGATACAACTCCATCATGCGTTCGGCGGCGCGCTGACTGGTGGTTCCTATCACGATGCGGTCGGGATGAAAGAAGTCGGACACTGCGCTTCCCTCCCGCAGGAACTCTGGATTGCTCAAGACGGTCACGCCCGGATTCCGCTCATCGAAGAACTGTTGGTACTTGGCTACCGAGCCGACCGGAACGGTCGACTTGAAGACGACCAGGGTATCACCAGCCAGCTTGGGGGCAATCTCATCGAGCACTGCGGAAACTATCGACATGTTGGCTGCACCATTGTCGCCCTGGGGAGTGGGAACGGCGACAAACACCACCTCGGCAGCGCCGACAACGGCTTCGTTCGATGCTTCAAACGACAATAAACCGGTGGCAAGCCCTTCTCCGAGAATGGACTCCAGCCCGGGCTCAAAGATAGGCGAGGTGCCGACCTCGAGCAGCTCGAGTTTCTCTGGGTTGTTCTCCCCGACCCGGACCCGGTGACCGAGCGAGGCGAGGCCGGCTGCGTGCACCAGACCAACGTATCCGGCGCCAATAACGGCTACTTCCATGTATCCACCTCCAGAATAGGTATCGACGGCCGGCAGTCGATCCTGAGCTTTCCGTCCGGAGACCGCCGAATAATGTACAGGGCACTATCCGACTGCCTCCTATTGGGCGTCGGCGCCGACAATAACAATCACATCCACGCCCTCAGGCACCGTTCCGGGTCGAATCTCTCCAAAGCCCAGCTCGTCCGCAACGAGGGTGGCGAAGGCAACGCGATTAGGTCCGGCCAGCAGCACCGTCGTTGTGAAGCTGTCCGACTCGGCGTCACCAATGTCGACAACCACGAAACGGGCATCGGAAAGCTCGCCCGCCCATCGGGCCGCAGCCCCCGGGATGCCGTTTCCATTCAGGATCTGCACCCTGACCGGGCCCTGGGCGGCAACCCCGACCGGCTCACCGCTCAAAAAGGCCGCCAGGACTGCCCCGGCTGCCGGCTCTTCGGGAAGCTGATACGAGCTGCCATCGATGGTGTGGGTCACCGAGGGCAGCGTGACTGACTCGATGTCGGCCGCGTTGAGGGACCGCATCGACCAGACGAGGTCGATCAGCGAGTCCTGGTCGAGGGCGGCATCGACGGTGAGAAAAGTGCCCAATGCCTCGATCAGAGTCCCTGCTTCGGTAATGGCTGAGGGGTGCTTGGCTTCAGTAATGATCGCCAGGATCAATTGCTGCTGCCGTTGGGTCCGTCCGATGTCGTTGGCATCGACAGAGATCCAGCTGCCGTTCTGCAACTGCTGGTAGGTGCGAGAGCGGGCGTAGGCCAGCGCCATCGCCCCGTTGAGACGCTGCCGACCGGCCTGAACCGCGAGACCCGATTTGACGTCGCGAGCCGGGAAAGGGAAATCGAGGGTGACACCCCCGAGCGCCTCAACCAGGCTGGCAAACCCATAGAAGTCGACCTCGGCGTAGTGGTGGATTGGGATACCCGTGTACTCGGTCACGGTTTGCACGGTCAGAGACCCTCCACCAAAGGCATAGGCGGCATTGATCTTGTTGGTTCCGTGACCGTCTATTTCGACCCGTAGATCACGAGGCAAGCTGAGAACCCGCATGAGGCCGTCGTCGGGAAGCAGTTGCACGATCATGATCACATCGGCTCGCGCGCCGTCGAACGCCCCGAAACTCCCCTCCAGATCGGGGGGCAAGTTCTCTCGCGAGTCACTACCGATGAGCAGGAAATTGAGGGGATCTTGGTGAGAAGCCGGCCTCTGCGACAATGCCGCCACCACTTCAGAGTCTTTCCGCAGTTCGTCGTCGATCTTCCCCGCATAGAAACGCAACGCGAAGTAGCCACCAAAAACCACCAGATTGGCCAGTACCAACGCGGTGACCAGGATGCGCTTCAGCCACTTGTGCGAGCGCACCGGCGGTGCCGGCGGGGCGAGAGGGGGGGTATCGATCATCAGCACGAGATTAGTAGTCGCTTCGGAGCATCCTTAATGCTGGGAACCGCGTTCTGTCGGTCCGTTCGCGTCCCGCACGCCGCACAGACGGCAGACGCCATCCAAACCCCCTGGCGACGTCCTCCGCCATTGACTCGGCCCACGGTGGTCAGCCGAGTCGTTCGATCTGTGGAGCGGGGAGCGCCTGAGCAAAGAACTCGATGAGCCGACGATATGCGTCGGCGGCCGCGGCCGCATCGTACTCGGCAGCGCCGTCGTCCAAGAACCCTCCCGCCACGCCCTGGTAGACAACAAACGACCCGTGCGGGATGCGCCCATCATCCACGCTCGGCCCGCGGAGTGACTCATCGTCTGCTCCGTAGAGGCCGAGAACGGGCGCGCTCAGCCGCGATAAAGCGTTTGCCACCGGACCGTCTTGGTCGAGAGGGGTCGAAACAAGAGCCACCGCCCCTATCTCGGGGTGATCCGTGGCGTAGATCAAGCCGGGACCACCCCCTGCCCCCAGACCAACGATACCGAGCTGATGTTGGATCGCCCACGTCACCTCGCTGCTCATCAAGAACTCATAGGTCTCGTCAACGAAGACAACGGCATCCCCGCCGGCAACCTCGAGACCAAGAGCAACCGTTGCCAGTCCGTGCCGGGCCAGGCGCCGGCAGACATCCTTGTGATGGGACGTCAACCCGGTCCAGGGAAGGACCAGCACTGCCGGGAACCTTCCCGCCTGGTCGGGGCGAGCCAGGTACCCCGGGGCATGTCCACTCCCCACAGGTATCTCGTAACTCCCGTAGAGGATGGGGTACGTACCCTCGTGAGCAAGCACGCTCACCGATTCTGCTCCGGTCTCATGATGGTGAAGCGTAGTCAAGAGACCGTTGAAGAATGCCTGTCACAAATCAACGACTAGAGACCCGGATCGAACCTACCCGACTTCCCACACTTCGCCGGAGGAGAGCGTGATGCGACCGGTTGCGGTCTCCACCACCAGTCTCCCTTCTTCATCGACGTCGATCGCTCTACCGGCCCCACCCGGACTCCAGCGGATGGCTCGGCCGATGGTTCCGCATGCCCGTCGGTACTCCGCGCGACCCCACTCCCCCGGACCACGATCGATTCGAGCCAGCAAGTCGTCACACCACCCGGAGGCCAGTTCGAGAGCATTGTCGGGACCCGGGTCGGTTTCGAAGAGACTCCCGAATCCAGCCGGGGGGTCCGGCCACCAAAGATTGACTCCCAGTCCTATCACTACGAGGTCCCCTGAAGCTTCGAGCAATAACCCGGCGACCTTGGCATCATCTCGCAGCAAATCGTTTGGCCATTTGCAGCCGATGTCTTCGCCGAGGACCGCCCGGCCGGCGAGGGCGGCGACCAGCGAGAGGCACCCGAACTGTGCGGCTTTCCAGCCTCGCGGCCGTATCGCCAGCGAAGCGGCCATCGCCCGCGGGGCGGTCTCCCATCGGCGACCCCCTCGCCCCCGGCCGGCCGACTGGCGGGCGGCGACTACCAGTACCGGAGCATCATCGGCGCGAGCGACCGCCTCATCTTGAGTAGATGGGATATCCTCCAGCACAATCGAAACGTATGGTGTAGCCATCCAACGGTCCCATGAGTCAAACGTGCGACCAATATATCCCGGGGTGAGGGTGGGAACGGAAGAACGAATCGAAGAGTTGCGCAGGTTGCGCGATGAAGCCCTGCATGCCGGCAGCCAACGGGCGGTCGACCGTCAACACGAGCAGGGCAAGCTCACTGCCCGCGAACGCCTTGAATTGCTCCTGGACAAGGGGTCCTTTCAAGAGATCGACATGCTGGTCCGCCACAAGGCGATCGGCTTCGGCATCGAGGACAAGAGACCTGCCGGAGATGCGGTGGTAACCGGTTGGGGCACGATCGAGGGAAGGACGGTCTTCGTTTTTGCCGAGGACTTCACCGTGTTTGGCGGCAGCCTGGGCAGAGCGGTCAGCGACAAGATCTGCAAAGTGATCGACACGGCGCTGAGCGTCGGAGCTCCACTCATCGGTCTCAAGGACTCGGGTGGGGCGCGCATCCAGGAAGGAGTGGCTTCGCTGGATGGGTATGGGCGCATATTCGAACGGAACGTGCGAGCTTCAGGCGTGATCCCGCAAATCTCTGTGATCATGGGCCCGTGCGCCGGTGGTGCGGTCTATTCACCGGCTATCACCGACTTTGTGTATCAGGTCGATGGATCCAGCCACCTCTTCATAACCGGTCCCGATGTGATCAAGACCGTCACCGGCGAAGAGGTGACCTTCGAGGAACTGGGCGGCGCCCTCACCCACTCCGGAACGTCAGGCGTAACCCATTTCGTGGCGTCCGATGGAACCTCTGCTCTTGAAGAGGTGCGGTATCTCGTGTCGTACCTACCCCAGAACAACATGGAGGTCCCGCCCTACTTCACCCCCGTCGACGTGCCCGACCGCATGGATGATGATCTCGACTCGATCATTCCCGACTCGGCCAACCAGCCCTACGACATGGTCAAACTCGTCGAACACGTGGTGGACGACAGCGACTTCTATCAGGTCCACGAGAACTGGGCCAAGAACATCGTGGTGGGATTCGCCCGGCTCGACGGGTACACGGTCGGAGTGGTTGGCAACCAGCCGGCAGCTCTGGCCGGGACCCTCGACATCAACGCATCCGAAAAGGGAGCCCGTTTCGTTCGCTTCTGTGACGCTTTCAATATCCCACTCGTGGTCTTTGTCGATGTCCCGGGCTTTCTCCCCGGCGTAGGACAGGAACACGGCGGGATCATTCGCCACGGCGCCAAGCTGCTGTACGCCTTCAGCGAGGCAACCGTCCCGCGGTTGTCGGTAATCACCCGCAAGGCCTACGGAGGAGCGTATGTGGTCATGAACTCGCGAGGCATTCGGGCCGACGGCGTTTTCGCGTGGCCTTCCGCCGAGATCGCCGTGATGGGAGCCCAGGGAGCCGTCAACGTCATTTTTCGACGGGACATCGCCGATGCGCATGATCCTGAGCAGCGCCGGGCCGAGCTGATCTCTGAGTACGAGGAGCGCTTCAACAACCCGTATCGTGCCGCCGAGCTCGGGCTGGTCGACGAAGTGATCGAACCTCGCCAGACCCGACCCAAGCTGATCCGATCCCTCGAAATGCTGCGCAACAAACGAGAGAGCCTTCCGCCCAAGAAGCACGGGAACATACCTCTGTGAGAACGGACCGTCACCCCCACGTTCGAAGAGCTTCCTAGCATGCCGGATATGCGTTCCCTCCTGATCGCGAATCGCGGCGAGATCGCGGTTCGCATCATCCGGTCGGCCCAGGAAATGGGTTTGCGCACCGTTGCGGTGTACTCCGAGCTAGATCGGGATGCCCTGCACGTCGATCTCGCCGACGAGGCTTGGAATATCGGGCCCGCCCCCGCCGCCGGCTCGTATCTGAATATGGACCGCATCATTGCTGTGGCCCGCGAGGCAAAAGCGGACGCGATCCACCCCGGTTACGGGTTTCTGGCTGAAAACGCGACGTTTGCGCAGAGGGTCATCGAGGCGGGCATTATCTGGGTGGGACCACCGCCCGACGCCATCGCGACGATGGGTGACAAGATCGCCTCCCGGAAGGCGGCCGCGGGAGCCAAGGTCGATAGCGTCCCGGGAACACTCGAACCACTCGCCTCGGTTGACGACGCCCGCGCCGCCGCAGCGGAATTCGGTTACCCGGTGGCTATCAAGGCAGCTCATGGGGGTGGCGGCAAGGGATTGCGCGTGGCCAACGGCGAGGACGAACTCGAGGCCGCATTCGAAGGCGCCCGCCGGGAGGCCGATGCCTACTTCGGCAATCCCGAGGTGTACGTCGAGAAATACCTCGAGTTCCCCCGCCACATCGAGGCCCAGATCCTGTGTGACGATCATGGGCATGCCCTCTTTCTCGGAGAGCGGGACTGCTCGGTGCAACGCCGGCATCAGAAGTTGATCGAGGAAACCCCTTCGCCTGGTCTGGACGAAAAGACCCGAGCCAGGCTAGGCAAGGCAGCCATCGCCGTTGCCAAAGCATGCGGCTACCGGAACGCCGGGACGGTCGAGTTTCTGATGGAGCGCAGTGGCAACTTCTATTTCCTCGAGATGAACACGCGTCTTCAGGTGGAACACACCGTCACCGAGATGGTGACCGGTATCGATATCGTCCAAGAGCAGTTGAAGATCGCCCAGGGGCAACCGCTCACCATCGACCGGGTCAAGACGGCCGGGCATGCCATCGAGTTTCGCATCAACGCAGAAGATCCGGCTCGCGATTTCCTGCCAAACCCCGGGCGGGTGGCCGAGTACCGGGAACCGGGCGGTTTCGGGGTACGGGTCGACAGTTGGATAAGGCCCGGCACGAAGATCAGCCAGTATTATGACAACCTGATGGCCAAGCTGGTCGTGTGGGGACCAACCCGCGCCGACGCCATCAACCGGGCTCGTCGAGCGCTCGGTGAGTTTCGAATCCGCGGGGTGGCGACGACGATTCCTGCCCATATTCGGGTCCTCGAACACCCGAGCTTCATCGCAGCCACTCATCACACCCGCTGGGCGGAGGACGAGCTCGATTTCACCGGGATCGTCCGACCAACGGCGCCGGCTCTCCCCGAAGACGAAGCTATGGCTCAGCGAGAGATCACGGTTGAGATCGGCGGCCGCCGCTATCTCGTCACCTACTGGATGCCCGAACTCCAACCGGCCAGTTCGGGGCGAAGGGCGGCACCCCGCCGCAAACCACCGAAGTTATCCGCGCCGGTTGGGAACAACTCCGGCGAGGCGGGAGTGGTCACGGCCCCCATGCAAGGCACCATCGTGAAAGTGAACACCGCGGCCGGGCACAGCATCAACGTCGGGGAACCGATCTGTGTTCTGGAAGCGATGAAGATGGAGAACGAAGTGCGCAGCCCGGTCGAGGGCGAGGTGGTCGACCTGCGGGTTCGTCCCGGCGACACCGTCTCCAGCGGCCAGGTAATCGCCATCATTCGGTGAGGCTACGAGCCACGAGCGGTGAGCAACGAGCCACGGCCCTGGTCAGAAAGCGGCGTCGCTCAGACTCTCCGAGAGCGAAGGGTGCACCATCAACGTCTCAACCAAGGTGTCGATCTTGAGGCGCCCTTGTACGGCCAGGGCGAGGATGCCGATCAGCTCCGAAGCCCGGTGGCCGACGATTGTCCCGCCGAGGACGGTATGAGTGGCAGGATCGCTGATGACCTTCACAAATCCTCGGGTAGCCCCGTGGATGATGCTGCGGGGGTTGGCCGCAAACGGCACCTTCGTAATCCGAACCTTGCGACCCTCGGATGCCGCTTCCGCCTCTTCCAAACCGACCGAGGCGATTTCCGGATCGGTGAAGATGGCTTGTGCAACTTTGGAATAATCGAGGGGTTTGACCTGCCTGCCGAGGGCATGCCGGGCGATCTTGCGCCCCTGCATTGAGGCGACAGAGGACAGGGGCATCTGACCGGTGACATCGCCTGCCGCATAGATGTGCGGCGCCGACGTTCGCTGGAACGCATCGACCGTCACGTAACCACCCCGCGTCTCGACGCCGGCCTCGGCCAGTCCGATACCCTCCGTGAGCGGCACCGAACCGATGGCCAGCAGCGCATGACTCCCCTCAACCCGACGGCCATCCTCCGCCGCGACCAGGACACCACCTTCCGTGCGCGTGGCAGCGACCGCCCGGGCACCCTTGAGAAGCGCCACCCCGCGCTCGAGGAAATCGGCCTCGAGGGTGGCGGCAACCTCGGGGTCGCGGTGCGGAAGCACTTGCTGCCGACTGACCAGCAGGCTCACCTGGGAGCCGAGACTCGCAAAAATGTGGACGAACTCAACCCCGGTCACGCCCGAACCAACGATGACCAGATGCGAGGGCACCTCGGACAGGTGATAGGCGTGCCGGGTTGTGATGATCCTCTCTCCGTCGATCGTGCACCAGTCGGGGATTCTCGGCGCGGAGCCCGTCGCCACCAGAGCCAGATCGAAGGACACCGCCAGTTCCCCACTCTCGGTTTCCAGGATGGCCTCATGGGGCCCGGTGAAGCGCCCCAAACCGTGCACCAATTCGACGCCCTGGGAATTCAGCATCGACAAGATCCCGCGGGACAGATCCTCAGAGATCGTCGTCACGCGTTGCGAGAGCCGCCCGATGTCGATCGACGCCGGACCGGGGACAATTCCCAACTTGGATGCGTTGACGACGGCTTCCATCCGAACCGACGTCGCCGCCATCGTCTTCGAGGGAATACAGTCCCACAGGTGAGCAGCCCCCCCGACGATTGAAGACTCGACGAGGGTGACCCGGGCCCCGAGAGCGGCGGCGATCGTCGCCGCCGTGTTCCCGGCTGGACCTCCCCCGATAATCAAGAACCTGACCCGATCGTCTTCGGTCATCTCGAACTACCCTGATAAACCCCGAAGATGGCCCGCAACACGTCCGAGACCTCGCCCAGGGTCGCTGACGCCATCAGCGCTTCCTTCATCGGGTACAGCAGGTTGATATCTCGATGAGCTGCGTTACGCACCTCATCGAGCGCTCCAGCAACCACCTCCTCGTCTCTTCCGGCACGTACCCGGCGAACTGCTTCGATTTGCCTGTATTCGACCGCAGGATCGACGGATAGAACGGGTATCTGGTCACCGGCGTCATCGACAAACCTGTTGACGCCGACGATCACAGACTCGCCGTTCTCGATGCGACGGGCCGCGGCATACGCCGCCTCCTCGATCTCCCCCTGCTGGAAACGTGCTTCGATTGCCGCGGAGGCTCCACCCAGCTCATCGATCTTCCGGATCAACTCGGTTGCCTTGGCTTCCACCTGATCGGTGAGGTGCTCAATGAAGTACGAACCGGCCAGTGGATCGACGGTGTCCGTGATCCCCGATTCATGAGCGATGATCTGCTGGGTCCGGAGCGCGATCCTGGCCGACTGATCGGTTGGCAGACCGAGCGCCTCGTCGAAGGCGTTGGTGTGGAGTGACTGGGTACCGCCCAGGGTGGCGGCGAGTCCCTGCAGCGCCGTGCGCACGATGTTGTTTTCGGGTTGCTGGGCGGTCAACGTGCTGCCGGCCGTCTGGGTGTGAAACCGCATCATCCACGACTTCGGATCCAGGGCTCCAACCCGATCCTTCATCAACCGGGCCCACATTCGGCGGGCCGCCCGGTATTTGGCAACTTCCTCGAACAGGTGGTTGTGCGCGTTCCAGAAAAAGGAAAGGCGGGGAGCGAAGTCATCCACGGCCAAACCAGCCGCAACCGCGGCTTCGACGTAGGCGAGGCCGTTGGCGAGCGTAAAGGCAACTTCCTGAGCAGCGGTCGATCCCGCTTCCCGGATGTGATATCCGCTGATGGAGATCGTGTTCCAGGCAGGCAGCTCACGAGCACAGTAGGAAAAAAGGTCCGTGACCAGCCGCATCGAGGGCCGGGGAGGATAGATATAGGTGCCGCGGGCGATGTACTCCTTGAGGATATCGTTTTGGACTGTGCCCCGAATCTGGTTGGCAGGGACGGCGCGCTCCTCGGCGACGATCTGATACAGCAGCAGCAGGATGGCCGCGGTGGAGTTGATAGTCATCGAGGTGCTGACCTCCCCGAGCGGGATCTCCGAGAACAATCGGCGCATGTCTTCGATGCTGTCGATAGCCACCCCGACCTTGCCCACTTCGCCGGACGCCATCGGATGGTCCGAGTCCATTCCCATCTGAGTGGGGAGATCGAAAGCCACCGAGAGGCCGGTTTGACCGGCTGCCAGGAGCGAGCGAAATCGGGCGTTGGTTGCCTCAGCCGTCCCGTAGCCCGCGTATTGGCGCATCGTCCAAAGACGCCCCCGATACATGGTCGGGTAGGGACCGCGCGTGAAGGGATGCCGTCCGGGAGCTCCGACCTCTGGCGGGGCCTGATCTACCCCGTAAGCAACCTCGATTTCGATTCCGCTCGAGGTCATCCGCGGTTCTCGATGCGATGAGTCTTCGCTATTCATGGGTATCCTATGAGACGCCGAAGGGGATGCTACCGGCAACTTTCCCGACTCCCCCTTCGTTAGGTAGTCCGAAGATGTCAAATGCACCCATCCACGAGCTTGAACGGCGCGATGTTCGCAGACGATGGTTTGTCGCGCTCGCCACACTGCTCAGCATTGCATTGCTGTCTTCCACGTGGATCGGTCTTTTCTCGTTCTTCGGAACCAACTCGGCCTACGGCGCGTTCACCGATCTCGAGAGAAAGTACATCCCGGACGTAGACGATCTCCTGCTGGACCTCCCAGACCTCTCTCAAGTCTCCCGCATCTTCACCCTCGACGACGTGGTCCTGGCGGAACTGCACGACGGTAAGAACAGCGAGCCGGTTCGCTACGAGGAACTGCCCGACATAGTGATCAAAGCGGTATTGGCCGCCGAAGATGCCGAGTTCTTCGAACACGAGGGTGTCGACTTCGCCGCTATCGGTGGAGCGGCAGTCGACAACTTGCGCGGGGTGACCCGCGGAGGATCAACGATCACCCAACAGGTCGTGAAACAGAACTTCGTCGGCGACGAGATCACGCTGCAACGCAAGATCCAGGAGGCCATGGTGGCGGTTGAGCTCGAACGCCGCTACAGCAAAGAGCAGATTCTCGAGTTCTATGTGAACTCCGTCTACTACGGGTGGAGCGCCTTCGGGGTCAAGACGGCGGCCCGCGAATACTTCGACAAGGACCTGGAACAGCTCACAATTGCCGAAGCGGCCACACTCTTCGTACCCATTCGAAATCCCTCCACCTACGATCCGCGGCGCCAGCCGGAAAGGGTCCTCGACCGCCGCAACGACGTGATCGACACGATGGTGGCCCACGAGATGATCACTCCCGCCCAGGGGGAACGGGCCAAGGAAGAGCCATATGTGATCCAGCCGCACCCCGTATTCCAGGGACCAGCCGACCACGTGGTTGCCGAGGTGCGGCGGGCGCTGCTCAACGATGCTGAATTCTCTTTCCTGGGCGCAACCAACGAGGAACGCAAGAAGGCGATATTTGGCTGTCCCTCCGACGAAGTGACCTGCGCCGGCGGCGGCGGGCTCAAGGTATATGTGACGATCGACCTGGATCTCCAAAACAAGGCAAACGAGATCCTCAACACCTGGTTACCGATCGCCGACCCGAGCGCCCTCAGCGACGACCAGCTGGCCGCCTGCATCCAGCGTTACAACAACGCGCAGATTCCGGTGCCGGAACCGAGCGATCTGCGGTGCGCCCCGACGGGAGCCATCGCCACGGTCGACAATGTGACCGGCGCCATCAAGGTGATGGCATCCGGTCTGCCCTTTGATGTCGAACAGTTCGACCTGGCGATCCAGGGGAAACGAAATCCGGGGTCTTCGTTCAAGCCGTTTGCACTCACCGCCTATCTCGAGTCGGGCGGATCGCTCAACTCCTTCTGGGATGGAACCAGCCCCAAGGCAATCGACTGTCCGTTCTGCAACCCCGATCCGTGGGTGGTTCACAACGCCGGTGGTGGTGGCGGCGGCATGTCGCTCTTCTCGGGGACCCAGAACTCGGTGAATGTCGTGTACGCACAAGTCTCCAGGGAAGTGGGACCGGAACGGATCATCGACGTCGCCCACCGCATGGGCATCAAGTCGGAACTACCTGCGGTCTATTCATTGGTCCTCGGCGCCGGGGCGGTGAGCCCCCTTGAGATGGCTTCGGCGTACTCCAATTTCGCGACCAACGGCCTCCACGCAGACGCTTACTTGATCGAGCGGATCGAGAACACAGCGGGCGAGTTGGTCTACTCCCGCGACGTGGAACGGCTCCAGGTGGTTGATGCGGCGATCATGGCCGCGGCTCGCCGTCCACTCACCCAGGTGGTGGCTGCCGGTACCGCCACCCGGGCTCGCATCGGCCGACCGCAGGGCGGCAAGACCGGAACGCATCAGAACTACAACGAAGCATGGTTCGTCGGGTTCGTGCCCGAGTACTCGACCGCGGTGTGGGCCGGTTATCCCGATTTCCAGGCCCCTCTCCGCAACTTGACGATCAACGGGAACTTCTACAGCCGGGTGTTTGGCGGCACGGTGCCGGCCCCCATCTGGGCCGAATTCATGACCTACATGCTGGCAGACACACCGGTGAGTGACTTCCCGCAAGATCCACCCGGGGTCGACCAGTACTACGTCACGCCGAGTACTGAAGTGCCGCTGGTCGTCGGCCTCATGAAGAATTCAGCCGCAAACGCCATCTACAATGCCCACCTGCGACCCAACGTCGTTGAGGTCGGCTCGATCGAGGAACAGGGGGTCGTGCTGACCCAGGATCCGGAAGAAGGTTCGAGCGCAGCCCACGGCCAGGTCGTGACGATCGAGGTCTCGTCGGGCATCCCTGCCGAAGCACCCTTCGTTGGACTCCGCAACCTGACGGTCGACCAGGCGGTAGTCGCCCTCGCCACCTTTGAGGAGCAATACGGTGTTGCCGTCGAGTTTCGGGTTAGTTTCCGCGACGTGACCGACCCGGGCCTGGTGGGCCGGATCATTGAAACCATTCCGGGGGCCGGCGCCATGGTCACCAGCGGCCAGTCCGTCCTCTTCGTCGTGGGAAAACCCGCCGGCGGCTGAACCTACCTAGTGCCTCGAAGCTCTCCCTAAGCAAAGCTTTCGCGACCTCCGATCAAACCTATTGATGTCAAATGGGCTTACTTGATATCAATAGGTTATGCGATCCGCACCACCAGGGGACGAACGCGACCATCGTCCTCCCGTCGCGATCACCGCCGCACCCTCCCCCGGTGGTGCGGGTCGCCGATCGGTGCAACGCCGGACCACCATCACTCCTTGCCTCACCGAAGCTGCCGGACCGATAGGTTTCCCGGTCGAACATTCCTATGTGCGGCGCTTTTGGACCGCCGCATTGGGACCGGGGGCGGTTGCCGACCTGTTGCGACTGATCGTGGCCGCCCGGGGCGGTCGGTCACTCCCCCACCCTGAATACCTGCACCTCCTCACCGGCGCCGGACTCGTCCTGCATGCCGGCGGCAAGGTTTGGGTTAGCTCCTCCGTACCACCCCTGGGCACCGCTCAGTTGCGACGCATGCCACCGGCCATGAGGATCGCACACGCACGAGCAGTCGAGGCCTACTTCGGCAAGACGCCGCGTCCCCAGTAGTGGGGACGGGCCGCGGAACTCGTTCGATTCCCCGCCGGGACGCTGGAGTTCTATCAGGGTCCCGTGGCACTGCAATCCGGCTCTCGCGCTACGCTTGCCCATCTCGGCCGAGACGAGAACCTGTGCACATCAATTACAAGAAATGGATCACCGGGATACGGGAAGAGATCCAAGAGATCTCGGTTGTGGAGTTGGCCGCTCACCCGGGCGTTTCACCGATCATCATCGACGTGCGCGAACCTGAAGAATACGAACAGGGCTCGATTCCGGGTGCACTCCTCATCCCGCGCGGTCAGCTGGAAGGCGCCATCGGCGACCGGGTCGCCGACCCTCAGACCGAAATCGTTCTCTATTGTGCCGTCGGAGAGCGGTCGGCACTGGCTGCCCATTCGCTTGGACTTCTCGGCTACCGGAATGTGGTATCCCTTGCCGAGGGTTTTGAAGGCTGGAAACACGCCGGTCAACCGTGGAGGGTTCCGGACGTTCTTCCGGCCGATCAGCGAGCCCGGTACAGCCGCCACCTCCTGCTGCCCGAGGTGGGCGATGACGGCCAGCGCCGACTCCTTGCCTCGAAGGTGGTAGTGGTCGGCGCCGGCGGACTGGGATCGCCGGCCGCCATCTACCTCGCCGCGGCCGGCATCGGCACGCTCGGTATCGTCGACTTTGACGTGGTGGACGCTACGAATCTGCAGCGGCAAATCCTCCACAACTCCGAGCGTTTGGGGCGCCGAAAGGTCGATTCGGCTCGCCAGACCCTGGCCGCCCTCAACCCGGACGTCGATGTCGTCGCCATCGCGAAGCAGCTGACTGCCGACAATGTGCTGAATATCCTCGATGGCTACGACGTGATCGTTGACGGCTCCGACAACTTCCCGACCCGTTATCTGGTCAACGACGCTTCTTTGCATCTGAAAAAGCCGGTCGTGCACGGGTCGGTATTCAGGTTTGAAGGCCAGGCGAGTGTGTTCTCGCCGTATGCGGGCCCCTGCTACCGGTGCCTGTTCCCGGAGCCGCCCCCACCCGAGCTGGCACCGTCTTGTGCCGAGGCGGGGGTGCTGGGTGTGGTGCCCGGCATCATCGGCTCGATCCAGGCGGTCGAAACCATCAAGCTTCTCCTGGGAATCGGCGCGCCCCTGGTCGGCAAGCTGTTGACCTACGACGCTCTCGACCAGGATTTTCGCCTCTTGCGTTTCCGCCGTGACCCCGATTGCCCGGCGTGTGCCGATGAAGGGCGCCTCCCCACCATCGTCGATTACGACCCGTTGTGCGTCCCGGCTGAACGGTAAGATCTGCCGGTCACCTCCGGCTGCTCAGAAGCCGACGACCGTCCGCACGAGGTCGAGCGCCTCGGCCATGAACGAAGCCATCAGATCCCGAGCCATGGGCAGATCCGGCGAGTACTGACCGCTCAGCGTGGTGACACCGAGCTGGCGTAGCTGGTTGATCGCTTTCTGAGCCTCGGCCGACAAATGACCGATGTCGGTGAAGCCTTGATTCGAGCCGTCGGGCAACGGCACACCGTCGGCCGCCAACATCCGCGTGATGAACAGCGCCATCTGCCAGCGCGGCACCTCTGCGCCCGGTGTATACGTGGTCGTCGAGGTGCCCTTCGTGATACCCAGCTGGCGGAGTTGATTGATGGCGAGACCGGCCTCTGCGCTCACTCCTCTCAGGTCATTGAAGCCCTGCGGTGCCCCGGTCGGCAGCTCATATCCGGAGGCGCTGTGAAGTCGGGTCAGGTAGAGGGCCATCTGCCAGCGGGGTACGGCGGCGCTCGGGCAGTAGAGATCGACCTCACAACCCTTGGTGATTCCGGCTTGATAGATAGTCACGATGTCTTGCTCGTAAATGGAACCCTCATCGTCCTTGAAGGGTGGCAAGAAAGACACTTCGACCGAAACGTCGAAGTACGAAGAGCGCAATCCGAGCGTGCTCTTGACCGAGCGCCCGGTTCGGGTGAGCGTGACCTGGCTCCCGTTGAGGAGACCTTGGATGACCACCTCAGCGGCGCTCCCCGATTCGTTGCGCGCGGTGACGGTGATCGACGACAGCGAGCTCAACCCGTAGGCGGCCGCGACATCGACCCCGGTCAGGTCCTTGGTCCATGCCGCATAGGGATTGAAAGGGTCCTGCGACCAGGGATCCGGAACGCTGACCAGGTAGGGAATCAGGGATGTATGCCCCAACCCCGAGACGTTGCTCTCGGTCTTTCCACCAGACGACGACGAGTAGTAGGCGGTGATAATGGTCTGCTCCGGCGCGGCTGGATGCGTAACCACCAGGCCGGCGGTGGAGGCAACCGCTTGCACCCACCGATTGCCGTCCAAGCCGGACTCTTTCGACCAGCCAACATAATTTTGGTCGACGACGGTGGAGAAGAGCTGGCACCAGCATTGAGCCTGGCGGCCCGCGGCGAGCCCGGCTTCCGGCCCCCAGCGCAAGGCTTGCCGCACGCCATACGTTCGGGCGGCGATGGCCTGCGCTTCGAGAGCCTCAACCGGCCACGACGACGGCACCTCACCGATTCCGTAGACGTAATCCTCCAGGCCCATTTCCAGCATCACATGGAAGGCGGCCGGACCGTTGGGTCGCATGCGCAGGGTGCCCCGGGCGTAGGTCCGGCCCGTGTCGGGGAAGAATACCCGGGTGTTGGGCTGATCCAACCAGGTGATGCTGGCTCGACAGGTACCCGGGTTGCCGACGGCCACGCCCTCCTTGAAGAACCGGCATGCGCCGTTGCCGAGCGTCCGGAACTCCCAGTTCTCTCCGGCCCCCGCATACTGCGTCCCGTTCAAGGGTGGCGCGCACTCGCCTTCGCCGTCACCGGACTTGCAGAGGCCCGCCTGGCCGTTCTGGACCTGAAACCGAAGAGACGTCTGATCTTGAGCAAGTCCGATCCACAGTGGATCCGGGTCGGTCTGCATGAAGCCCTCGGCGCCGAGCGCCTGGGCGAGCGGCTTTACCGTCGCTCCCGAGTAGTAGTACGTGAGGATCTGTTCGGCGGTCATCCCGGCCGTTGCCATCGCGTTGGCGCCGTACTGGCTCATTCCGACACCGTGGCCCCAGCCGCTTCCTTCGAAATGGACCAGGAGACCCTGGGCGGCGACCGCCGGGGACCCCGGCGGAATCAGGGTGAGCACCAGCGCGGCAGCGATGGAAAAAGCGACTCGTCTCATCCCGAAGCTCCTTGGGCGACTCGGATGCTGGTCAACGATCTAGCTAGGAATGAGGCCATCTGATCTCGCGGCAGTTCGAGGGACGGATAATACTCGACGTCTTGAATCGTTATGTTCATTTGGCGCAACTGGTTGATCGCCGTCTGCTGCTCGACGCTGAGATTGGCGACATCGTTGAATCCCTGACCGGAACCGTCCGGGAGCACTACCCCGGCCTGGTTCAACAACCTGGTCAAGAAGAGGGCCATTTGCCAGCGGGTCACGGTACCGGCCGGGTCGAAACTGGTAGCCGTCTTTCCACGGGTAATCCCCAACTGGGCGAGCTGATTGATGGCCGTCTGCTGCTCGAGCGACAGATCGCTGATGTCCTGAAAACCGCGGTCCGTGCCATCTGGAAGCACATAGCCGGCGGCGGTGTGGAGCCGGGTCAGGAAGAGGGCCATTTGCCAGCGGGTCACCGTGCCAGACGGGCAGTACAGGTCGGGTGCACAACCCCGGGTGATGCCGGCTTCGAAGATGCGCACGATGTCCGGTTCGTGTCCGGATCCTTCGTCGTCGCGGAACGGTGGGGTATAGCCGAGCTGGAAATCGAAGACTGCGGGTCGCGGCGTCACCGCACCGGAGAGCGGGAACCCGCTCACGGTCACGCGGTAGCGGCCGATGGGAAGCGGAGCGCCGGCCAGGGTGCCGTCCCAATCGACGTTCCCGCCGGCGCCGGAACCCGACGTCCGGAAGACCTCACCACCCGTTGGGTCACCGATCGTCAACGTCCAGTCCATCGGCTCCGTGAAAGCAATGGAGAAGTCGACAGGTTGGTATCCAATCGATGGATTACCGTCGATCGGGTCCTGGCTCGGCCAACCACCGTAAATCTTCGGACCGCCCTCCGCGGCGATCCCGCTCCTGAACCAATCGAGCAGCGCATAGCAGGCTCCCCCCGGGCAACTGGTCACGGAGGCGTCTCGATGGCCGGCCACCGTCGGTAACTGGACGATTGTGTCTTCCGGGTATTTGGTCGATCCGAGGGACTCGACGGTGACGGTGCCCAGGGGATCGACATGGTGCACATCGAGTTTCCAGGCCGCCAGGCGAAGAAGCGCGCCTTGGGCGGCGTCGGTCGGTGCCGACGCCGTATGGTCGCCGATGAAAGCGATGCCGGTGGAGTAGCTGTTGAATCCGCCGGTGTGGGCCCCCACAACGCCCGCGTCGATCCCGCCGCCCCGACCCTCGTAGATGGTTCCGTATTTGTCGACGAGGAAGTTGTACCCGATATCCGACCATTCCCGCACGTTGACGTGATAGCTGCAGATGGCGTAGACGAGATCTTTGCCGTCGTTCGGTCCGTAACCGTTTGAGTTGGTTCCGTGGTCGGTGTGGTGGATGAACAGCAGCTCAACCCGGTCGGCATAGTCAGGCTCCGGCGCGAGACCGGCGAGGCAGGCGTCACCTCCCCATTCTGCTCTCGAAACCATGGCCGGCTGGTCGGGCTGGGCGACGGCGGGTGATCGGCGGCCGATGGCGATCCGGCTGAAGAACAACTTCACTTTCTCCCAGCCGCTGAGGTTGCGACCGGCCGTCTCGACATATTCGGCGTGCAGGTCGATCCCCGGACCATCGACTTTGTACTGGATGAAGTGGGACTCGCCCACCCAGACCGGGTCTGTGCCGTCGCGCGCCAAAGCGTCTTCACGGCCGCCCGGATCGGGTCCATGATCGGGGTCTCCATGAAGTTCGACCCACGGACCCCAATCGGACCCGTTGTCACTGGCGCGGATCCAGGCGCCCTCGGGAGCACCACTGCCCTCCCACGACAGACCGGCCGCCGTCGCGTCGATCTCGAGTGGGGCGCTGACCCAGACACCCGAACCCGCAGGCACCTCGAGCGGCAGCGAGCCGGCCGCGGCGGGCGGGGGTACGGTGGTCAAGGACACGCTGGGAGCAATGAGGAACGCGGCCGCCAGGGCCGGGCCGGTTAGCAGCCGCCAAGACATACG
>JAOTUY010000138.1 GCA_029863625.1 Acidimicrobiia bacterium | reverse complement strand
AGCGTTCGTTGGCCGCTTGGTCGAAGTAGTCGAGCTTCTTGCCGGAGTACTCCTGGTGCGCCTTCAGGTCGAAGTCGGTCCGGTTGTGTACCCCTTCGATCTCGTTCCAGCCGAACGGGAACTCATATTCGATGTCCTGCGCGGCACGGGCGTAGTGCGCCAGCTCGTCCTGGCTATGCTGGTGCCAGCGGAGTTTATCCGGTGTGAGGCCCAGGTCGTGGTACCAGGCCATGCGGCACTCGCGCCAGCGTTCGAACCATTCCTGGTCGGTGCCGGGCTTCACGAAGAACTGCATCTCCATCTGCTCGAACTCGCGGGTCCGGAAGATGAAGTTCCCGGGCGTGATCTCGTTCCGAAATGCCTTCCCGATCTGGGCAATCCCGAAGGGCACCTTCTGCCGGGAGGCTTGAAGCACGTTGAGGTAGTTGACGTAAATGCCCTGGGCCGTTTCCGGCCGCAGGTACACCACGGCGGCCGATTCCTCGACCGGGCCCATGAACGTCTTGAACATGAGGTTGAACAGCCGCGGCTCGGTGAGCGACCCCTTGGTGCCGCACACCGGGCACTGGGCATCCGGGGTGCCTGGGGTTCCCTTGATGGCGGGATCGTCTGCCCGGAACCGGTTCTTGCATTGCCGGCAATCGACCAGCGGGTCGGTAAACCCCGACACGTGGCCCGAGGCCTCCCAGACCTTTGGGTGCATGAGGATGGCGGCGTCGAGCCCTTCGATGTCGTCCCGGGCGTGGACCATGGCCTGCCACCAGCGCTCCTTGACCGCCCGTTTGAGCTCGACACCCAGGGGGCCGTAGTCCCAGACCGAGCCCAGCCCGCCGTAGATCTCGGAAGATTGGAAGATGAACCCGCGCCGCTTGGAGAGCGACACGAGCTTGTCCATGAGTCCTTGTTCGGCCATGGGTCCTGGTCTCGGGTGGTGGGTCGTGGGAGAATGCCGGCCGCCGGCGGCTCAAGATACCCGGATCGGTCGGGGCCGGGCAACCTAAGCCGTTGCAATTGTTGGCGGTGGGGTGAGGGGCGTGGCGGCCCCAGGAGTTCGAATTGCCTGGTTCCGCTGCGACAGTCCCGTCCAATTCAGGCAACGATCCCAAGCTCGTGGCCGCGATGGAGCCGGGTGGGAGTTCGAGAATCAAGAACTCCAAGAACTGCGGACACGTGGGCGGCAGCCATCCCGGGCTGTTCATGTCGATCAATGATCATCCGAGTAGCGGCAGCGACAACAAGTTCACCGCCTTCTCGGATGCCAACGCGGCGTGCTACCTGGGTGGGGACCCAGTGCTGACCAATGGGTTCGTGCCCAACAACGCCGACGGGGCCTGGCTTCCGTGGGCGGGATGGGGAGGCGGACCGCCGGCAGCGATCGCTGCCGGGCTCATGCCCAACGGCGCCCCGGTGGGCGCGATGGCCAGCTACCTCTGGCCCATCAACCGGCCCTATAACCCGAGCTTCAAGGGCGTCATCTTCGCCGAGGGCAAGGTTGGGATCAGCGGACGAGTGCGCAGTCGCGTCACGGTCGTGTCCCCCCAAGACATCATCATCATGGATGATCTGAGTCAGGAGACCGACCCGGCATCCGTGCCCAATCGCTGTGAAGACATCGTCGGGCTCGTGGCGGGCCAGGACGTGGTCGTGTCCAACAATACCATCAACACGCCGATCAACTATCCGTCGACGTCCTCATGGCAGACGCTCGATCCCGACGGCGGCCGCGACGAGGTCATCCAGGCCGTGGTCCTCGCCCTGGACCAGTTCTGGGTGCAGGATTACTCGAGCGGCCCGACCAACAAGGAGATATGTGAGACCACGCCGTGGGGGCGCGGCTGCCTCTACTTGACCGGAGGGATCATCCAGAAGACCCGCGGCGCCGTGGGCACGACGGCCGGCACGGGATACCTCAAGCGGTACTCCTACAACACCTGCGCGTACACCAATCCCCCGCCTTACTTCCCGACCACGGGGCACTTCGCCAAGAACCGGATCTACCGTATCAACCCGGTCGGGTTCAACGTCGCGAGCTGGTATCAGACGTATCAGGTGCCGTGAGGAGTAGGAAGTAGGATGTAGGGGTGGATGGCGGTTAGAGGGTTGGCGGTGGCGGATCGACTTTGAGTAATAAGTCGGTCCGCCGGCAGGTCGGAAAGACGGCTGGGCGGAGGGT
>JAOTUY010000076.1 GCA_029863625.1 Acidimicrobiia bacterium | reverse complement strand
GCCACCGTCACTATCACCGTCACCCCCCAAAACGACCCCCCGGTCGCTAACGACGACCTCGCCACCACCGACGAAGAGGTCCCGGTCACCATCGATGTGCTCGCCAACGACACCGACCCCGACAGCGCCCTCAACCCGGCCAGTACCACCATCACCAGCGGATCATCCAACGGCACCCTGTTCAACAACGGCGACGGCACCATCACCTACACCCCCAACCCCAACTTCGACGGAACCGACAGCTTCACCTACACGGTGTGCGACAACGACGCCACCCCCCTCTGCGACACCGCCACCGTCACCATCACCGTCAACCCCCAAAACGACCCACCCCTCGCCCAAGACGACCCGTACTCGACCAGCGAGGACACCCCCCTGGTGGTAGCTGCCTCCGGTGTCCTGGGGAACGACACCGACCCCGACGGTGACCCGCTGGCGGTCAATAGCTACACCCAGCCGGGCAACGGGACGGTGGTGGTCAACCCGGACGGATCGTTCACCTACACCCCCAACCCCAACTTCACCGGTCCCGACAGCTTCACCTACCAGGCCTGCGACCCCAACCCAGCCTGCGACACCGCCACCGTCACTATCACCGTCACCCCCCAAAACGACCCCCCGGTCGCTAACGACGACCTCGCCACCACCGACGAAGAGGTCCCGGTCACCATCGATGTGCTCGCCAACGACACCGACCCCGACAGCGATCCCTTGACCGTCCTCTCGGCCACCGACCCGGCCAACGGTTCTGTGGTGATCAACGGTGACAACACCATCACCTACACCCCGGATCTGAACTTCACGGGCACCGATATCTTCGACTACACGATCTCCGACGGCAACGGCGGAACCGATACGGCCACCGTCACCATTACCGTCACCGCGGTCGGCAACCGACCCACCGCGGTCGACGACTTCGCAACAACCGACGAAGACACAGCGGTCGTGATCCCGGCCGCCGATCTCCTGGTCAACGACACCGACCCGGACGGCGACCCGCTCACCATCATGTCCGTCACTGATTCGGCCAACGGCACGGTCGTGTTGAGCGGAGACGTCGTCTACACGCCGGATCCGGGCTTCAACGGAATCGACACCTTCACCTACCAGGTCTGCGATCCGGGCGGCGCCTGCGATATCGCCACCGTCACCGTCACCGTCAACCCCCAAAACGACCCCCCGGTCGCTAACGACGACCTCGCCACCACCGACGAAGAGGTCCCGGTCACCATCGATGTGCTCGCCAACGACACCGACCCGGAGGGTGATCCGCTCAGCGTCACTCAGATCCTCACTGATCCCGCCAACGGAATGGCGGTGGTCAACGGCGACAACACGATCACCTACACCCCCAACCCCAATTTTACGGGGACGGATTCCTTCCAATACGAGATCTCCGACGGCAACGGCGGGTTCGCTACCGCCTGGGTGTCCTTCATCCTCGTCAATCCCGTCAACGACGATCCGGCAGCGGTCAACGACACCGCCACGTTGACACAGGATTCCTCTGTTGCGGTGCCGGTACTGATCAACGACACCGACCTGGACGGAGACGCCCTCGACGTGCAATCGGTGACCCAACCTGCCAACGGGACGACCGTCATCAACGGGAACAACACCATCACCTACACCCCCGCCCCGGGCTTCACCGGAACCGACACCTTCACCTACACCATCTCCGACGGCAACGGCGGCTCCGCCGGCGCCACCGTGACCATTACCGTGACCCCCTCAGGCGTCACCAACAACCCGGTCAACGACGCGCCCGCGGCAAACGACGACTTCGAGACGACGGACCCCGACACGCCGGTGGTGATCGACGTGCTGGTCAACGATTCGGACGCCAACGGCGATGTCCTCGCCGTCATCTCGATTAGCGAGCAGGCCAACGGGGCGGTTGCGATCAACCCGGATGGCACCGTCACGTATACGCCGGCTGCCGGATTCACTGGCATCGACACCTTCACCTACACCATCTCCGACGGCAAAGGGGGCACCGCCCGCGCCACGGTAATGGTCACGGTTGGGGTTGCCAATGCGCCGCCCGTCTTTACCAGTGACCCGTCCAACACCTCCCAGACCGTAACCATCGGCAGCAACCTCCTCCCCCTGAACGCAGGGGATCCGGACGACGATTCCTACAGCTTCATCTTGTCGGCCGGAGCGCTCCCGCCTGGAGTGTCTCTCAACCCGGACGGCACCTTCAGCGGATCGCCGGCTTCACCCGGGACCTTCACCGCCACGATCTCGGTCTGCGACACAAATGGGCTGTGCTCAATCGGCGTTCTAACGGTTCTGGTTATGGCGCAGCGTGAGCTGCCCCGCACCGGCGTTAACTCTGATGACTTGGCCGTCTTCGCACTGCTGATGATGCTGCTGGGCGGCTGGCTGGTCGCCGGCTCGCGCCGGCGGCAGGAACAGGTCCGGTAGGGACACAGCGAGAGGACGCCGCTATTGCGGCGCCCTCCCCTCGTGTTGACGTTTGGTTAGGCAGCCTTTTCAGCCGCTTCTTCGTACTCTGGTTCGTCGATGGCCTTGGGCAAGACCAGGTTGGCGATGACGCCGGCGAGGGCCGCAAGAGCCAGCCCGGAGATCTTGACATCACCGATTGTCGGGAGACCATCCCAGCTGGTCTGCATCAGCGTGGTCACCTGATCGAAGGCGCCGAAACCGAGGCCGATGACCAGGATGAGCGCCGCCACGATCAGGTTGCGGCTCTGGGTGAAGTCCACCCGGGCGTCGGTCAGGACCCGCAAGCCGATTGAGGCGATCATGCCGAACAGAACCATCGAAAGACCACCAAGCACCGGCACCGGCACTGTCTGCAGGAGCCCGCCGAACTTCGGGATGAAGCCCAGCAGGATCGCAAATAGGGCCCCAATCCGGAGCACCCGCGGGTCGTAGACCTTGGTCACGGCCAACACACCCGTGTTCTCCGAGTAGGTCGTATTAGGTGGCCCACCGATGAGGCCGGCAAGCAGCGTGGCGAGGCCATCACCCAGCAGCGTCCGGTTGACACCGGGATTGTCGAAGAAGTCCTTCCCGACAACCCGGCCGTTGGTGAGGATGTCGCCGACGTGCTCGATCATCGTGACAAGCGCCACCGGGGCGATCAACCACACGGCACCGAAGTCGAACTCTCCTCCTCCAAACACACCACCGAAGTCAGGCCAGGCAAGCCATTTCGCCTCGTTGAGGGCTGCGAACTCGACCTGCCCGAAGATGATGGCAACGATGTACCCGACAAGGAATCCGGTCAGGATCGGGAGCAACTTGAACAAGCCCCGGAACCAGATCGACGCCACGATCACCGCTCCCAGGGTGACGACGGCCAGCCACCAATTGTCCTTCGCCTGGTTTATCGCCACCGGAGCCAACGTGATACCGATCACCGCGATGATCGGCCCGGTGACGATCGGCGGGAAGAGCGCTCGGATCTTGTGCGTGCCGTCCGGTATCACCGTCACCAGGAAGGAGACAATGAGGTAGACAATGCCGGCACCCACGATGCCGACCCCGATACTCAGGAAGCTGTATCCCTCTGCCTGAGCCAGCAGAATCGGCGCAATGAACGCAAACGACGAGCCCAGAAACACCGGCACGATACCTTTGGTTACCAGATGGAACAGGAGCGTTCCGACCCCGGCTGAAAGCAGAGCAATGCTCGGACTCCAGCCGACAATCAATGGCACCAGGATCGTGGCTCCGAACATCGCAACGGTGTGCTGCAACCCGAGGACCACCCGGCGTTCAGCCGTGATTTCTTCCATCCCCACTCCCCTCCTCCACGACGAAGGCCGCCCCAAGGGCGGCCTTTTTCACATGTCCGTTCCGTAGACGGTCATTGTCTACGGAAACTAGTGGTTCACGAGCGCACTATTCAAATGGGAGAAGGTCCCTAGTGCCCGGGCCAAAGGCCCCTAGTTTGGGCCAGCAACCAGCAACCAGCAACCAGCAACCAGTTTCCAGTTTGCAGCAGGGTTCAATCCGTCGTCGTGATGTGGTAGTCCAATGGCATGCAAGACTTCACGAAACTCAAGGCTTGGGAAAGGGCGCACCGATTCGTCCTTCAGGTCTACAAGGAGTCGCGAGAGTTTCCGTCAGACGAACGTTTCGGCGTCACATCACAGATCCGTCGGTCGGCTGCGTCTATACCCGTAAATATTGCCGAGGGAGCAAGGAGAACAAGCGGGCCCGACTTCGCGCGGTTCGTTGACTTCGCCCTTGGGTCGGCCAACGAAACCGAGTATCACCTGATCCTGGCTCGCGACCTTGGATTCATGTCGGGGCTTCGCACAATCTTCTATTGGGTCAGTTGCGTGAGATCCGGAAGATGACCACGGCTCTGCATCAAACATTGAAGAATCCAGCGTGAATCACTGCTGAATACCGGCAACTGGCAACTGGCAACTGGTTGCTTCTCCTACCCGAACAATCGGTAACCCTCCAGGAGAGCTGTAGCACCCTGCCCTCCAACCACCACACCCCCAGCAGCTTTCGCCATTTCGTGGCGACCGGCGATCTCCAGCAGGTAGGCGAGACCGGGGCCGGTGATATGTTCGACCGTGCCGGGATCCGGCGACACCAGGTTTCCCCGGCGATCGGCAACTACCAGATCGGCCAGCGTGCCTCCGGAGCCGCTCAGCTCCAGCCGGATCCGGGTCCCGTCCGCCAGATCGGCGCCCTTCACAGCTCCCCACCCGGCGAGATGCACCGCCCTGCCCACCACAAGACCTTCAGCGGTGTACTCGGCGGAACTCTGCAGCGGAAGCCCGAGGGCAAAGCGCAGATCGAGCAAGTGGACATAGAGATCGCCGAGCCGGATGTCGGCAAAATTGGTGAAGCTGGTCATACCAAGAGGACCCAGGGTCGGTTCCTGCCAGCCGGCCTCGTCAAGGGAGCGCAACTTGTCGAGCTGGGCCCGGGACGCCCGACGGAACTCATCCATGACCTCGTCGGTCGTCCAGGTTCGACGCGCCGCAACGCCTAGGGCGGTCACCTGATGGAGCCCGGTGTTCTTGGCAATCCAGCCATCGGGAGGGTCCGGCTGTGGGAAGCCCTGAAACATCGCTTCTAACCCACCAAGGTGCGCGGCCAAATCCTTGACGTCCCATTCGGTGTTGGGAGTCGGAAGAGCCCACTGGTCGTGGTCAACTGATGCCAGCAGCGCTTCGATACTGGCCCAGGCTTCCTCGAGTCCCCGCATGATTTCCATCAGGAAAAGAGGTTAGGGGATGAAGCGAAGTGCCGGGGGGTTGTTGAGACCCCCCTAGCTTCGCCGCGCGCGCCTCCCTCGACCCGAACACGACGCAAAGCAGAGGATAACTCACACGCGTGTAGTTTGTCTATGGGCAATGTGTGTCAGATGCCCGCCAACCCGAGGGCTGTCTCGGCGGTTTCCAGCTGCTGACCACCCAACAAGACCGGCGCGAACAGATCCCCCGAGCGCTGCAGCCGATCCCAGATCGTGGCGATCGTGTAGTCGTCCGGATGAACCGTTTCGAGTTCGCTCCACAAGAACGGAGCAGATACCGGGGCTCCGGGTCGGGGCCGGACCGAGTAGACCGAAGCGATGGTTTTGCCACCGACGTTCTGGTTGTGGTCGATGAACACCTTGCCGGTCCGCTTGGGGATGTCCCACTCCATGGTGATCTCGTCTGGGTTGGCCGCCACCAGGAGGCGACCGAGCGATTCGACGAACTTACGGACCCGGGCGTATTCGTAGATCGGATCGAGCGGCACGTAGATGTGGAGGCCGGTTGCCCCCGAGGTCTTTGGATAACCAACGAGCCCGATTCGATCGAGAGCGACTTTGACCAGCTTGGCTACCTCGATCACCTGATCCCAGGTGGCACCGTCGGCGGGATCGAGGTCGAAAACGGCGAAGTCGGGCCGGTCGACGCTGGTCATCCGGGACAACCAGGGATGGACCTCGATGCACCCCATGTTGGCCAGCCACATGAGCGACTCAGGGTCGCGGGCCGTCACGAAGTCGATGGCGGCCCCCCGGTGACCCGAGTAGATTGGCGCCAGGGGCATCCAGTCGGGTTGATGCCCGGGCGCCTGCTTTTCGTAGAAGAAATCGCCCTCCGCGCCGTTGGGAAAGCGGGCCATCACGATGGCCCGATCCTGCAGATGCGGCAGGAGCACCGGCGCAATCGAGGCGTAGTACTGGATGAGGTCACCTTTGGTATATCCGTCCGGGAAGAAGGGCTTGTCGATATTGGACAACCGCAATGGACGGGGCAGGCCGACCGGCCGGGCATAGGACCCGTCAAGTACGACGCGCACGGGTTCGGGAAACCCTACGGATCCCGAGGCCAGCATCCGCCCTTCTGATTGTTGCGCAGACCCATGGGCCAGAGTCTGCCGGATCTCGGCCAGCATGGCGTCGTGGCTCTCCTGCTCTTTCGCCTCGGAGATGATCACCATCCGCAACCCGGCGTCCCGGGCAGCCTCGATCAGCGGGCCGATCTTGATCGAACCGGTTCCGTAGGGGATGTGCTTGATCTCGCCCTTGTCCCCAAAGAGGTTGTCGGTGAACTGGGCCTGAAGCGGATCGATCATCCACCCGGGGAAGTTGTCATGGAGAAACGTGATAACCGAGGCGAACGCTTCTTTGGAGGTGAGGGCGCCGCCGCTGACTGCGTGTACGTGCGCCCAATCAACCAGCGGCCGAACGAAGGGGAATTCGTTGGCGAGAATGGCGATGTCGCCGAGGGTCCCGAAGGCGCTCTCCTTGCCGGCAGTCTCCAGTCCGAGAGCGACGCCCAGGTGCTGCACCTTGGGAGCCAGATAGTCGAGGCGGGCTCGCACCAGGTCGAGAAGCTCCGGCCCGCTCCGCCCGTGCTTGTTGCCGAGATGGGCGCAGATAATTCGCGAACCGAGGGCCTTGCCCAGCTTCATGGTGTGCTCGAGAGCAGCCATACATTGCTTGGCGCGGTCCTGTTCCTCGACGGTGAGAATCGCAAAATAGGGAGCATGGACGGATACTGCGATATCCCGTTCGGTGGCCAGCTTGCCGAACGACACACACCGCTTCTCCTTCCAGGGGAAGTCCTTGACGAACGGCAATTCCACAGCCCGGTGGCCGCGGGCCAACAGGTCGTCCAGGAATGCTGCGTCGTCATTGCCCGCCGGTAGACCGGAAATGCCAAAACGGATCATGGTCAGAGGTTATCGAGCGGCCACTCGAATCGGGCAGTACGCTCATCAACGATGCGCACTCAGGCTACTTTTCGCTGGACCTCGGATGATCCCCACCCGGCTCTCGCCCTCACCGGGTTGATCCTCGACGGCATCGCCGCGGCAGGATTCGGGTGCACGCCCATCGAGGATCTCGACTACGCCCATGCCTTCCGGACCGTGGTCGGTCGCCGCAACTTCTTCCTCATGATCGGCGAGGTCGAGGACGGGGTTCGACAGTGGCTGGTCTCCACCAAGAGTGAACTGGGAGTGTTCGGCTTCCTGATGGGGTCGCGGGACGAGCAGGAATATGAGGTGTTGACCGGCGTGCTGCACGATCTGTTGGGCTCGATGCCCGGCCTCACGGACCTGCGGTGGTATTCGCTGGAGGATTACAACGAGCGGCCGGATACGAACTGGGCAAGCTCCCCGGGCGAGTAGCCGGCGACCGCCGGCCAGGCCCGACACCGTTCCGGCTGGAAGCTGGGAACGGAGCGGTCTGGACGCCGGAAGCCACGAACGAAAACGAGAAACGAGCAACTTTCTTCCCTGTAGCGTATTGCTATGAGCAGCCGCGACATGGTTACCCGGGCCCGTGAGCGGGTCGCAACCGGGCCACGGCCGGGCAAGCGCCCATCCTCGGCGCTGGCGGTCATCACGTGCATGGACACCAGGGTCGACCCGCTCCAATTCTTCCAATCACGACCCGGCGACATCCACGCCATTGAGAACGCCGGCGGTCTGGTGACGGGCGACGTAATCCGATCGCTGCTCGTTTCGCAGCGCTACCTCGGAACACGCCGGGTGGCCGTAGTCATGCACACCGACTGTGGCCTGCTGGGCCTCGACGACCATGCCGAGGCGTCCGCAATTGCTGACGAAGCCGGTGTCGAGATACCTTTCAGCCTCGGAGGATTCGGCGATCTCCATCAACGTCTCGCAGAGTCCGTACTGATGGTTCGCGCCACCCCAATCCTCCCTCACCGGAACGACGTCCGGGGCTACATCTATGACGTGGAAACGCTGCGATTATCCGAGGTGGCAATCGGCTGACCGATGCGCCGACCAGCGCTACTCTCCCGGTGGGGCCTGTAGCTCAGTTGGCAGAGCAGGGGACTTTTAATCCCAAGGTCGTGAGTTCGATTCTCACCGGGCCCACCGTCAATACGCCCGTAATCATTGAGATATCTGGCGATCCGCTCGAAGGTCCACAACCCTAGGGCCGCGGCTGGGCCGCGGCAGGGCCGCGAGAGCGCGGCCCCGAGCCGCGCCAAGAGCCTCCGCCAAGGCCTCCATGTCGGAGGGAAACAGGTGACCGTAGCGATCCATGGTGACGGTGATCGACGAGTGTCCCAGGTGCTCCATTACGGCACGAGGGTGGGCTCCCTCAGCAATGAGCAGCGAGGCGCAAGTGTGCCGGAGGTCGTGGATCCGTAGGCCCGGTTCGAGGCCGGCTTCCGTCACCGCCTCATTCCATATCCGGCGTCGGAAGTTGGAATTGCGCAGCGGATCACCCTCGGACGAGGTGAAGACGAGCGCGGCAGGATCATCCGCCACCTCCGTGGCCAGGTGGGTGGCGAGCAGATCACGGAGGAACCCGGGGATCATCACGGTTCGCCTCCGGTGAGTCTTGGTCGTTCCGAACTGGAGACCACCCCACGCCTCTGAGACCGACTCGGTCACCTCGAGGCGAGATCGCAAGAGGTCGCATCGCTGCCGCCGCAAGGCGGCCGCTTCTCCCCATCGCAAGCCTCCGTAGGCGAGGGTGTACACGAGCACCTCGTAGGGCGGGCGGATCGCCTCAGCCATCCGCTCCACCTCACCGACTGAGAGGAAGCGGGTCTCTCCCTGCGGCTGGCGCGGGATCGACGCCCCCTCGACCGGGTTGACGCTCAGGTAGCCGGCCCCAACCGCCAGTTTCATCATGCTGTTGAGGACCTGGCGGGCTTGTCGCACCCGGGAGGCGCTGAGACCAGTTGCCTGCAGATCGGCCACCCACTCCTCGACTCCCAGTCGGTCGATGTGCCGCAGCTCCAAATCGCCCCAGCGCGGAACGATGTGAACCCGCAGAAGCGACTCGTACCCGGCACGGGTGTAGGGCTTGAGATGGGCCTTGGTGCGGAGCCACCGCTCCGACCATTCCGCCACCGTCGCCCTAGCGAGCCGTGGATCGTGCCACTCACCGCGGACCAGATCCGCCTCTGTGGTTGACTTGAACTTCTCAGCGTCGGCTTTGCGAGCGAACGACCTGGAGCGCTCCCTGCCGCTGGGAGCCCGGTACCTAACCCTCCAGGGCTTGCCTCGACTGTGTCGCTTCTCGATGTGAGCCACGATGCACCCTCCCCTCGATTCGGTTCCCCTCACCGATCGCCCTGCGCCCGTCCATCATCGCGGGGGTCACCGCCGGTTGTCGAGGAGACCGAAGACGCCATGCGATGATGGATCCATTGGTCGATGTCGCTCCACCGGTAGCGGAGGTGTTTGCCGGCTCGGAAGCCGGGGGGTCCTTCTCCCCGGTGGCGCCAGGCGTAGAGGGTTGCGAGGGGTACCTCGAGGTAGTCGGCGAGTTGTTGAGCTGAGAGCAACGGGTCGAGATTATTCATCCCCCGACTTTGGGTTGGGACCCTGTTATTTCGATGTTATTTGAGTGTCAGCAGCCCTTTCATTCTGTTTCTA
>JAOTUY010000137.1 GCA_029863625.1 Acidimicrobiia bacterium | reverse complement strand
GCCTAGGTGTACTCGGCCGGGACGTTGGTGACGGTGTTTGGATGAGTGAAGACCTCCGAGTGGAGTGGTGATTGCAGTCACACCCACAAGGAGGTCTTCATGGCTCACGGTAATGCTCGGCTTACGGTTCATGGGCGTCGGTTGATTGTTCAGCGGGTTCGGTTTGAGGGGATGGCGGTGGCTCATGTCGCCAAGGCGATGGGGATTTCCCGGCAGTGTGCGCATCGGTGGCTGGCCCGGTGGGACACCGAAGGGGATGTGGGTCTGGTGGATCGGTCGTCGCGGCCGCATCGTTCTCCAACCCGCACCCCAGAGGAGGTCGAGCAGCGGGTCCTCGCGGCGCGACGGGAGCGTCGGGTGGGTCCCGATCAGCTCGCTGACGAGCTGGGGGTGCCGGCCCGGACCATCAGTCGGATTCTGCGTCGCCATCAGGTGCCGTATCTGTCTGAGTGTGACCCCCTCACCGGGGAGGTGATCCGCGCCTCTCAGACCACCACCACCCGGTATGAACGGGACCGGCCCGGTGAACTCATCCATGTGGACGTGAAAAAGATCGGGCGGATCCCACCCGGTGGGGGCTGGCGAGCCTGGGGACGACCCAACACCAACCGAAAGCGCCGGGTCGGATATGACTATGTGCACTCGGCGGTCGATGACCACAGTCGCCTCGCCTACTCAGAGATCCTCACCGATGAGCAAGGCACCACCGCAGCCGGGTTCCTGACCAGAGCCGCCCAGTTCTTCGCTTCCCATGGCATCAGCCGCATCGACGCGGTGATGACCGACAATCACTGGTCCTACACCCACAGCCACGCCGTTGGTGAGGTCCTCTCAGCTCTGGGAGCTACCCATGTGACCATCCGAGCGCACTGCCCCTGGCAAAACGGCAAGGTTGAGCGTTTCCACCGGACCCTGCAAATCGAATGGGCCTACCGACAGGTCTACACCAGCAACCACCAACGCACCCAAGCCCTCCAACCATGGCTCGACCACTACAACTACCATCGCAACCACAGCTCACTCGGACGGAAACCACCCATCAGCCGAGTGTCACCAACCTGATAGCCGGGTACACCTAGGCCGCCCGCTCGGCGGGCTCTTCCCCGGTCTGGGGAATCGGGAGAGCCACCGTGAACACCGAGATGTCTCCGGCGCGTTCGTAGGTGAGTTCTCCTCCCATGGCCGCGGCAAGCATGTACGAGATGAAGAGGCCGAGTCCGACGCTGCCGGTGGTGAGCGGTGAGTCACCTTGATGGACGAACCGGCTGAACAACCGACCCGCCAACTCTTCGGGCACCCCTTCGCCGTCATCCAAGACGCTGACCCGATAGTCGCCGTCATGCACCCGGCCCTCGATGGCGATGGTCGGACCGCCGTGTTTCGTGGCGTTGCTCACGAGGTTGCGCACGATCTGGGCGAGATGGTGACGATCGATGCTCAGCACCGCCGGTTCACAGTCGACCGAAAGCTCGGTTCCTTGGCGACGGAACAGGTCGATGGAAGATTCGATGACCGGGCCCACTTCCAGGTCCTCGAGCACCATCTGCAATGAGCCGCCTTCCT
The DNA here is from genome assembly GCA_029863625.1 of Acidimicrobiia bacterium. Taxonomy (GTDB): domain Bacteria; phylum Actinomycetota; class Acidimicrobiia; order Spongiisociales; family UBA4744; genus UBA4744. Next base: position 738 of record JAOTUY010000137.1, on the reverse strand, counting down.
GCTTGGCCGCAGTTAGCAGGTCGTCGACCATGCGGTTGAGCTCGCTGGCTTCGGAGAGGATGACGCCGGTGGTCTCCGCCAGCATTCCGAATTCGAGGTGCTCGGGACCCTGGTTGAGCATGTCGTCGAGAACCATCGCAAAGCCGAAGATGCCGGTGAGGGGAGTGCGCAGCTCGTGGGACAGGTTGGCAACGAACTCGTCTTTGGTCTTGACCAGCTCCCGTTCCTGCTTGAGCTCCAGCTGCAGCTCGGCATTTCGCTGGCGCCGGCGCATGGCCCCCCGGAATACGAAGAAGGCGATGCCGGGAACCAGGAGGGCGACGCCCAGGCTGGCGAGGCGGGCCAGGGTCCCGGCCGACGTGCGGAGAGCGTTCAGGCGGCCGGCGGCCGCATTGCGTTCCGCGGCGATGACTGTGTTGAGGCCGTCGAGGTCGGGGAGCACCTTGGCCAGGGCCACCGACTCGGCGGCGGCGATGTCCCCGGCGTTGATGGCTGCGACCGTTTCTGCAAGGGATTGGCCGATGGCGGCGGTCGCGGCGAAGGCGCGTGGGCTCGGCTCGTCGAGTTGTTCGGACCATTCCTCTACCAAGGCGTTGAGGGAGGCTGTGTTCGCCTCGAGCTCGTCGAGGGCAGCATCCAGGTCGGTGACCACGAGGCCACCGGCGGCCGAACGGGCCAGCACCAACACCACCCCGAGGTCGGCGCGGGTGACGCTGCTGACCGTCAGGACCTCTTCGG
>JAOTUY010000028.1 GCA_029863625.1 Acidimicrobiia bacterium | reverse complement strand
GGCGGTTCGGCGGTTTGTGCGGCGGCGGTTGTTGTGGATTGCGGTGCGGGATCTGTTGGGGCAAGCCGCCATGCCCGAAGTCGGTCGAGACCTCGCCGACACCGCCGACGCGGCCGCCGCGGCGGCCCTGGCCGCCGTCGACCAAGAAATCCGGCTCTCCCCCACCTTCGCCGACCTACCCCCGATCCCCTTCACGGTGATCGCCATGGGCAAATGGGGAGGACAAGAACTCAACTACTCCTCCGACATCGACATGCTGTTCGTCTACGACACCCCCACCAACACAGACCCCGAGCTGGCCCGCCGTTACGCCACCAAAGCCGCCACCGAGTTCATGGCCGCCCTCGGCAAAGTCACCGCCGAAGGAGCCGCCTTCCGAGTCGATGCCGACCTCCGACCCGAAGGCAAGAACGGCCCCCTGGCCCGTTCCCTCGACAGTTACGGCGGCTACTACGACAAATGGGCCCAAACCTGGGAATTCCAATCGCTCATCAAAGCCCGCCCCGCCGCCGGCGACCTCAACCTCGGAGAACGGTTCACCCAACTGGTAGCCCCCCACGTCTACCCCGACACCCTCAACCCCGACGCCATCCGCGCGATCCGTACCATGAAAGCCCGCATCGAACGTGAACGGCTCGGCCCCGGCGAGGACCCGGACTTCCACCTCAAACTCGGCAACGGAGGCATGAACGACATTGAGTTTCTCGTCCAGCTGCATCAGATGCGCCTCGGGAGCCAGAACCCCAACCTCCGTACGCCCGGGACCACAGCCGCTCTCGAGGCGCTAGCTGAGACCGGTCATCTGTCCTCCGCTGAGGCCCAGGACTTGATCGCCGCCTACCGGTTCTGTGGAGCGGTGCGCAACCGCCTCTTTCTGCAGTTCGGACGTCCCATCGATTCGCTCCCGACCGATCAAGACGAGCTGACCCGGCTGGCCCTCTCCCTGGGCCGAGTCGATGCTCCGCGTTCCTCGGTCCGGGAGGAGTACCGGAGACTGACCAGACGCGCTCGAAGGCTTGTCGAGCGGAGCTTCTACCGGGACTAAACCGCGGCTTTACCGACCGGTGTTGCAAGCCGATAGCATGCACCGAGCCAGATTCTCGCCTAGGAAGCACGCGACTCTATATGAACCACGACCTGGATACTGTGCGCTCCGTCGCCACGCGGGTGGCGCCACGGGCCATAGAGCTTCGCAGAGCGATTCACCGCCGCCCGGAACTCGGGCGTCAAGAGTTTGCCACCACCCAGCTGGTGGTTCGGGCCCTGGCTGGGGCCGGAATTGAGAGCCAGGTGCGGTCGGTGGGCACCGGCTTGACGGCAGAGGTCGGGACGGGCGGCTCGCTGGTCGGGTTCCGCGCCGATCTGGATGCTCTTCCTATTCATGAGCAGACCGGCCTATCGTTCGCCTCCGAGTTGCCGGGCCTCATGCACGCTTGTGGCCACGACGCTCACACTGCCATCGCGGTCGGAATCGCTCTGGCCCTCAAGGAATTGGGCCCGCTCGCCGGCCGCGTACGATTCATCTTCCAGCCTGCTGAAGAGCTGTTCCCGGGCGGTGCTGATGAACTGCTCGGAGAGGGTGCCATCGACGGAGTACAAGCGATCATTGCTTTCCACGTCGACCCGATCCTCCCACCCGGACAGATCGGCTTCAAGACCGGGCCGATTACCAGCTCATCCGATCGGTTCCTCATCACGGTGGACGGACCAGGCGGCCACACGGCTCGGCCTCACGACTCGATCGACACGATCTTTGCGGCCGGCCAGATCATCACCCAGCTCCCGGCCATCCTGGATCGCCTGGTCGATGCCCGCCTGCCGCTCTCGCTCGTCTTCGGGCGCGTTCAAGGTGGTATCGCCGGCAACGTGATTCCAGCCTCGGTGGAGTTGAGCGGCACCTGCCGTTCCCTCGATCGTGAGACGTGGGAACGGATGCCCAAACTGGTCGAACGACTTGTGCACGAGATCGTGGCTCCACTCGGGGCGGTGGCCACCGTCAACTACGAAGTCGGGATTCCACCGGTTATCAACGACCAGTTCGTGGTGGCCGAGGTGGAATATGCGGTGTCAAGCGTGCTGGGAACTCACGCGGTGGCGCTGACGCACGCCAGCCTGGGCGCTGAGGACTTTTCGTACTTCCTCCAGGAGATCCCCGGGGCTCTCTTCCGGCTTGGCGCGCAACTGCCCGACCGCAAGACCGATCTGCATTCCGCCTGGTTCGACATCGACGAAGCCGCGATCGAAACGGGCATCGTGGCCGGGACCACGGCCATGCTCCGGTTGATGGCCTGCGACTGGTAGGCGCCTCGTCTCCCCCCTGACGAGCGCAGCTCGTCGGAAAGGGGGGAGTACCTCGGACCGCAAGGGTCCGAGGGGAGGGGGGACCGTTCCCACCAACGTCTCCCCTTCTTCGATCTTCATCCCTCGCGGAATGAATAACGAGTAACGATGAACGTTTCGCCGGCCGATGGTTGAATGATCCGACCCATCAACGAGAACCAAATGGCCGGCCCTCAGGACATCCTTCGCTACCTCGCCGACCTCGCACCTGAGGGCCGGAAGACGTTCGACGTCGTCCACCGGACCAGCGAGTTCGCCTATCTGGGGTGGACTCCGTATCTGGTTCAACCGGACGTCGCCCCAGGTGCATCGACCCTGCGGGAGGTTGCCCAAGCCGATCTTCGCCGCCTCGCAGCCATCGACTCGCTGCACTCGGCGGAGCGTCTTCTCCGAATCGGATGGCTGTTCCTCTGCGGCACAACCGACTACCAGAGGAAGCCAACTCGATTCTGTTTGCCTTTGTTGTCGGTGCCGATCCGCCTCCAGCGAGTTGGGCGCGCTCACCGAGTCATCCATGAGGGCGATGTTGAGATGCCCGGCGATATCTTTGACGACGCCTCCCGGGAACTGCTCGAACCCTCTCCGGCGCCCTACGGGGGCGGTGCCGTTCCTCTAGATCGGGCACAACTCGATCGAATGCCCCGATTGCAGCGCTGGATCGCCGACGCCCTCGCCAGAGCGGGATTGCCTGACGCAAGGGTCGAAGGTCCCGACGGCGACCCCGTGGCCCTTCGGCAAGAACAAGGGCTCCGGGTAATCGCCGGTGCTGCCGTCTACACCGTTCGCGACACCACGGCGCCGAATGTGCGCGGGGCACTACTCGGCTGGTCTTCGGAACGCCTCTCAGGGACCGCCCTCGAGACGCTGTACTCAACCAGCGAATCGGCCAACGGCGGCGCGGACACCCCGATTGAGACCCCATTACCGCTCAATGCGCGTCAACGAGAAGCGTTGCAGAGATCGCGGTCCGAGACAATCACCGCCGTGTCCGGTCCCCCTGGAACCGGCAAGAGCCACCTGGTCGCCGCCGCCGCCATCGATGAGGTGGGACGCGGCCACACAGTCCTCGTTGCAACCCAGTCCAACTACGCGGCGGATGTTATCGCCGACCTCCTCGACCGATACCCAGGACCGCGCTACATCCGGTTTGGTCGCAACGAACACCGCGCCTCAGCCGCCGCCGAGCTATCCGAAGGAATGGCACGCCCCTACTCCCCAGCAGAGTTGAGCCGTCTCGAGGAGGCGCTTGTGACGGCAAGACGGCGTGCGGGAGACGTACGATCGACGCTCGTGGACTTGCTGGAACGAGAGCAGGCGTTCTCACACGGCCTCGAACGGCGAGATGCACTCTCCCTCATGACCTCCCAAGCGCCCGGGGTACTCGACGAGAACCTCGACTTGCGAAGCGTCGACCGATGGCTCACCGGCGCAAGGGATTCGGGAGCTCCGCTGGCGCGATTCAGGCGGAAGAGAGCGGAGAAGCGGCTTCGCCGGCTGGTGGGCGCCCGAGCCGAGGCGACGCTCGACCAGATTGCGATCGCCGTTGATGCCGCTCACGCAGAAATGGCTGTGCGGGAAGGCCTGGCAGAAGGTGGACTTTCCCTCGACCCGTTGTGGCGTCAACTCGAAGATGTCGAATCACGTTGGAGAACCGCCGCCGGGGAAGCGATCGAGGCTCGCCGCCGAGCGCGCCGCAACAGCCGTCGCACGTCGACACGGGCGGTTGCCGCGCTTGCCTCAGCTCTTCGCTCCGGCCGCGTGCAGCGCCGTCGGGTTCTACGGAATCTCTCAGGCGATCGCTTTCTGGATGTGCTGCCCCTCTGGTTGGGCACGCTGGCGGAGATCGATGACACGCTCCCCGTCGCCCCCGGCATGTTCGACGTGGTCATATTCGACGAGGCCAGCCAGATCGATCAGACGCGAGCTGCGCCGGCGCTGGCCAGAGCCAAGCGAGCCATCATCGTCGGAGACCCGCGCCAGCTTCGTCACGTCTCTTTTGTAGCCGACGACGCGAGCGCCGCCGCCGCCCAACGGCACGGCATAACCGGCGATCTCGCCCGGCTGCTCGACGTCCGTCGCAACAGCCTGTTCGATGCCGCGGCGGGCGCATCGCCGATCACATGGCTCGATGAGCACTTCCGGTCCGTTCCGCACATTATTGGCTTCTCGGACCGGACCTTCTATGGGGGCAACCTCCGCCTCATGACTCAGCACCCATCAACCGAGACGAAGGACGCGATCAGTATCAGACCCATAGACGGGAGGCGCGATCAAGGGGGTGTCAACCATGCAGAGGTCACCGCGGTGCTCACCGAGGTACGGGCTGCCTTGTTGGCCGGCACATCGAGCGTTGGAGTTGTTACGCCCTTCCGGGCACAAGCCGATGCCCTCGAGGAGGCTCTCTTGACTGAATTCAGTCCGGAGGAGTTGGAGCGCTTGGGGTTACGGACCGGCACGGTGCACGCCTTCCAAGGGAACGAACGCGACACGGTGATCGTCTCGCTGGCGCTTTCGGCCGCTGATCTCGGACCGTCCCTGCGTTTCGTTGAGGATCCCAATCTATTCAACGTGCTCGTAACGAGGGCTCGCTCGGAGATCGTAGTGATCACGTCGCTCAAGCCGGATGATCTTCCGAAAGGTCTCCTGGCCGATTACTTGCGGCATGCGCAACATCCTCCCTTGCCCTCCCAAGCTTCTCGTCCCGCGACCGGTTGGAGCGGCGAGCTGGCCCGTGAGCTGGCCGGCTACTCGCTGGACGTAACCCCCAACTACCCCGTAGCGGGCTGGCAGGTTGACCTCTCGGTCGGTGACGGCGACCGAACCATCGGCGTCGAGTGCGGGGTCCATTTCCTCGGGCCGGATGCGCACATCGAACGCCATCTGGCCCTCCGGCGTTCCGGTTGGACGCTCACCGACTGCTATGAGAGCCGCTGGCTCACCCAGCCGGATGCTGCGGCGGCCTCGCTCGCCCGTCTGATCCTTGATCGACAGACCTGAGCACCTGCCCAACGGTGGGTCGAAAGACCCTCATTGACACGGCAGATGACACAACCACCGCCGCGGCGGTCATGGTCGATGTGCTGCCTTGAAGCCGGTCCGGGCCCGGATCTCACTCTCCCAGCTCAAACCCCTCCTCAGCAAGCGCCGCTCTGAGTGTCTCTGCCTCTCCGGGGCGCACCGATAGGGTCAGCACACCTCCCCCACCGTGTGGCCCATGCCGGAGTTGCAGATCTCGCACGTCAACCCCGCTCACGGCCAACGCCCGGCCCACCGCCCCAAGTTCGCCGGGCCGGTCCTGCATCACCACACCGACCGCCACAACCGGCGGCGCCATGGCATGGCGGAGGTTGCGCGCCTCGCCGAGCTGGGTAGCCAACCGCTCGACGGCACCCTCCTCGAGAGCGGATGACCAGACACCGAGCGCCTCGATCAGCGATCCAAGAACCCGTCGCAGCTCACCCTGGTTGATGACCAGGAGTTCCGCCCACCACGCGGGTTCGCTGAGCGCCACTCTCGTCAAGTCCCGAAAGCTCCCGGCCGCGAGATCCAAAGCATGCGGATCGCGAGCGGCTACCTGGACGAGCACCGAGGCGAGCACCTGGGGAAGGTGGCTGATGACAGCAACAGCGGCATCGTGCTCTGGGGCGGTCATAGTGACCGGAACGGCCCCGAGGCTGATCACGATTTCCTTCATGTTCGCTAGATCGCCGTCGGAAGCGCGGTCCGTACAGAGAATCCACGTAGCGCCGCGGAACAGCGCGGCCGAAGCGGCTTTCGGGCCGGCGTGCTCGCGACCGGCCATGGGATGGCCCCCGACGAAGTGACGTAAGTGCCCGGCCGCTCGGACCACCGGGACCTTGACGCCCGCCACGTCGGTAACCAGCGCGTCCGTGGCCAACCCGGCCAGGTCAATAACCACCGCGGCCGGTGGTCCGGCCAGGACCACGAGATCAGCCTGCTCGATCGCCCCGGCAAGGCCGGCCGCTGCCAAATCTATTCCACCCAGTTCAAGAGCATCCGCCGCAGCCGCTTGGTCGGGATCCCATCCGGTCACGAACCACCCCGAGGTCCTCAACGAGAGTCCGACGGAGGTCCCGATCAAGCCCGTTCCGATGATTGCAGCGGTCGGCACGAGATCAGATCTGGAGATTCATGGCAGCCGCCAGGCTCCTGATCTCATCCATCAGGGCGGCGAACTCGGATGGAAGCAGGGCCTGGGCGCCGTCGACGAGTGCGGTATCGGGAGCGTGATGAACGTCCACCATGAACCCGTCGGCGCCGACCGCTATCGCCGCCCGGGAGAGGGGCGCCACCAGGTGACGGTGCCCGGCGGAGTGGGAGGGGTCGACTAAAACCGGAAGGTGCGACAACCCCTTGACCACCGGGACGGCGCTGATATCGAGAGTGTTGCGAGTCGAGGTCTCGAAGGTCCTGATACCACGCTCCACCATGATGATCTCGTGGTTGCCCTCTTTGTAGATGTATTCCGCAGCGTTCAGCCACTCCTCAACGGTGGCGGTGAAGCCGCGTTTGAGCTGGACAGGTCGGGACTGCTTCCCCACCTCGGTCAGTAGCGTGAAGTTGGCCATGTTGCGGGTACCGACCCGGAGGATGTCCGCATACGAGGACACCAACTCGACGTCACGGGGGTCGAGTACCTCGGCGACGAAAGGCATATCGAACTCGTCGCGGGCCTCGGCCAGCAGCTCCAACCCTTTCTCACCCAATCCCTGGAAGGCATAGGGTGACGTGCGCGGTTTGAAAGCATCGCCACGGAGGATGTGGGCTCCTGCCTGTTGGACCGCCTCGGCGACGCGGAAGAGCTGATCGCGACTCTCGACCGCACACGGTCCGGCCACCACCGCAAACGAGCCTCCGCCGATCCGCGCTCGGCGTACTTCGATGACCGTGTCTTTGTCGCGGAAGTCGCGGCTCACGAACTTGAACGGCTTGAGGACCGGCACGGCCCGCTCGACACCGGACAATGCCTCCCAGGGCAATTGTTGGATCCGATCGCGGTCGCCGATCACCCCGATCACGGTGTGGGTCTGTCCGACAGACACGTGGGCTTCTGAGCCGATCGATTCCAGCCGGGCGAGCACTTGATCTACATCCTCCCGGGTCGCGTCAGGCTTCATCACGATGATCATCGAACTCATCTCGCCGTCGCGCGCATAGCCCAGCCGATCATTTCTTCAGCCTCCACCGATTCATGACATGCCAACCGGATCGAGGGGGTCGACCACCGCAAGACGCCGGAGTCGAACCCCATCAACCGTGAGGCTCGCTAGCCCGGCCTTGACCTCGTCGACCAGCTCTGCTTCCCAGATGGTAACCAGGACTACACCTTCTGGGTCCGAGCCCATCAAGACCAGCCGGCAATGGGGATCCTCGACGAATTCGTCGGCCAGTTCGATCATCCATTCGGGGACCCTGTCTCCACCGACCTCGAGTAAGAGCGCTTCCATGCCGGGGATGGTACAGAAGTGCAGGAGCCGGCGACTTCGGCGGCGAGACAAAGCACTCGATCCCAAGGAGTCGGCGGGAACCGGACCCCCTCCCCGCCCCTACGCACCCTCTTCACGATCCGCGCGCCTTGCCGGCCGGGAGATTTGCCGGGCACCACCCCGCCTACACTTTGCGCATGCACAGGATCCTGGTAACCGGGGCCTCGTCGTGGGTAGGAGGACGCCTGGTCCGCAGCCTCGAGAGCCGGGCCGGTACCGAAGTATTCGCCGTGGATGAGATCGAACCAAGCATCGAGTTCTCGTCGGATTTCTACCTGTCGAGCCTCGATGTGCTGGAGTTCGCCAAACATGTCATCTCCGTCCGGCCGACCACCGTTGTGCATCTCCAGACCCTCGATCGGTCTGCCCTGTTCGGCTCCGATCAGGCAAGATCGAGCGTGGTTCTGGGCGCCCAAGCTCTGTTCGGTGCCATCGGGCGCCTTCCGGACGTGCAAAACGTGATCGTCAAATCCGATGCGTCCGTTTACGGATCTGGTCCCCGCAACCCATCGGTGGTTCGCGAGTCCACCAAGACTCCTGCCCGCCTCACTGGTTATGAGCGAAGCCTGCGCGACGTGGAATCGTCCGTATCGCAACTCGAAGAAGAAGTTCCGCATATCAGCTTCACCGTCTTGCGGTTCAATCCGATAATCGGAGCAACCATCGGCAACCCGCTCAGCCGCTATCTTCGACTGCCGGTCGTCCCCACGCTGCTGGGAAGCGATCCGCGACTTCAATTCGTCCACGAAGACGACGCCGTCCGGGCGTTGGAGCATGCCGTTGACCGGCCGACGGCCGGTACCTTCAACATCGGCAGCGAAGGACAGCTCTACCTGAGCCGCATTCTCCGGCTTGGGAATCGGATAAACCAACGACTCCCGGCCCGACAGTTCGGATATGCGATGAAGGTGCTGCGACCGTTTGGTGCCTCTCTGCCGCGCCATCTGGTCAACCTGGTCAAATACGGGCGGGTAACCGATACCTACGACATGAGTGAGATCCTCGAATTCACGCCGAGATTGAACTGCCGCCGGTTGGTGCTGGCAACCTACGATCGCCTGCCGGCCAGGACGTACGGGTAACCGGTATGGAAGAGATCCTCGACCGTCTCAGTGTGCGAGAACTTCGATCCCTGGCAAAAGCTCTTGACCTAGTCGGCAGATCATCGATGAACAAAGTGCAACTCGTGGCATCGGTGGCGAACGGTCTCAAAGCGAGCGAGCCTCGGCCGGAGAACCCCTCGGGGGAGCCCGGCCGACGGTTCGGAATGCGCGGGGAAGAGCGAAGAAGAGCAACTCGCGATCGACTGGGGTCACTGGTTGATCGTGACCGCATCTGCAACTTCGTCAGCATCGAGGGGTTTACCTGCGGACTTCCCCCGGTTGGAGACAACGACCGGTGTGCCCTGCACGGCGGTACCGATATCTCAGATCTGGCAATTCCGGCCGCGGGCACCATCGGTTTTGACACGTGGCCTGCGCTGATCCGCCATCTGCAGATGGCCAGCTACGACATCGATGCCCTCGGGTTGGACCCGGTAATTGCCGAGATGCTGTGGCATCTCGGCAATTACGTGTACTTCGACTATTTCCGGGTGACCGCACAGGGCTTGGAACATGTGCCCATGGAAGGCGCCGCGGTCCTTGCATCGAATCACGGTGGAGCCGCCATCCCCTACGACGCTCTGATGCTGCAGATGGCGGTCACAAATGAAGCTCCTCTCCCTCGCCGGGTGCGTGTGATCGGCACCGAGATCTTCAACATGATCCCCACCTACTCACACCTCTATCGCAAGTCGGGTGCCGCCTACGCCGCCAAAGAGGACGCCATGTGGGTACTCGAGAACGGTCATCTCCTCGGCGTATTTCCCGAAGGTGTCCAGGGCTTTCAGAAACCCAGCTCGGATGCCTACCGGTTACAGCGGTTCGGCCGCGGTGGCTTCGTCAAACTGGCAATGCGTAGCGGCGCCCCCATCGTCCCGGTCGCAATCCTGGGCTCAGAGGAAGTCCACCCGGCGTTATTCACTTCCAAACGACTGGCACAGTTGGTAAGGCTGGTGTTCCCGCAGCAACGAGTCGAGGAGATGGCGGTGTGGCTCAATCCCATCCCCCTGCCCGTCCGCTGGCAGATCCGATTCCTCGAACCCATCGAGGTAGGACCCGCCACCGATCGTCCCGACCGGCTCACGGTGTTAGAGACGGCCGAGACAGTACGAGCCCGTGTTCAGAAAGCTCTGGATGCCATGCTGCGCGAGCGGACCAGCATCTTTTAGGAGTCTGGTTCGCATCGCGAGGGTCGTATCGGGCACAATCAAGCGAATGCTGACTGCCAATGATTGCACGCGCTGCGCGGCCCGTGACGCCGTGCTTCTCGAAAACGGCGAAAACTTCTGCCCGTGGTGCCTGCATACGTGGCCGGCCTCCGGTGGTCTGATCCTCGATCGAGATTCCGGCCAGGAGCAAGACTTCCTCGAGGAGCTGGTCCGGGTCTTCGAACAGGACTAATTGTCTCCCGGGATCTCCGACGTCACCGCAGGTGCGCGACGCCATGCTGGATCTCAGGGGGCAGTCTCGTCCTCTGCTTGCAATAGTTAGCACTTCGCAATATACTGCTAAGCGTGGCCAAGCAAGAGATAGAGACGGAGAAGAGAGGCGCCGACCTCGGTGGCTTCATACGGCAGCAACGCGAGCGGGCCAACATTTCCCTGCGCAAGCTGGCCGACAAGGCAGGGATCTCGAATCCCTACCTGAGCCAGATCGAGCGGGGCCTTCGCAAGCCATCTGCCGAGATTCTCAAGTCGATCGCCCGGGGTCTCTCCATCCAGGCCGAGTCGCTCTATTCGAGGGCCGGACTGCTGGAAGACGGCTTCAATCCGCCCACCGTCGTCGAGGCGGTGGAAACAGACCAACAACTGAATCAACGACAGAAACAAGTGCTCCTGGATATCTACCGGACATTCGTTCAATCGGGAGCGAAGGAGGAAATGGAATGATCGCCGATACGACCAAGAAGGTGCTTTACGCAGCCGTTGGGGTCCCCATCGTGGCAGCCCGCAAGCTGTCAGAGCGGGTCACCGGAATGAGCGAGAAGCTCACCGAGGATCTCAGCAAGGAATACGAGATCTGGGCCAGGGAAGGCGAGAAAGTCGTCACCAAGGTCACCGACCGCAAAGCGGTCGAGGGATTCGTCGAGGACATGGGTGCCAGGATGGACTTCGACCAGATCCAGGAGCAAGTTGGAAAGCTGCGAGAGCAGCTCGATGACATGCTGAGCAACTGGCGCTCATCGTTCCGTCCGGCCGGCGAGAAAGCCGCGGCGGCCAAGCCCGCCACCAAGCCGGTTTCGAAGCCGGCGGTAGAGCCGGTGGCCAAGACCACCGCAGCCGTGAGGAAGCCGGTCGCCAAGAAGGCAACCACCACCGCAGCCGCCAAGAAGCCGGTCGCCAACAAGGCAACCACCACCGCAGCCGCCAAGAAGCCGGTCGCCAACAAGGCAACCACCACCGCAGCCGCCAAGAAGCCGGTCGCCAAGAAGGCAACCACCACCGCCTGAGCGGTCGGACCACCAAGGCAACGATAAGGGGGCCCTCTTCGGGCCCCCTTATCGCGTCTTGCGCGAACGGCTAATACGTGATGATGGGCTCTAGCTGCGAGGCGTGAGCCACCCAGCGCTCAACCATTCCTTCAGTAGGGAGCCTCTGCACGAGTTTCTGCGACTCGTTGATCTGCATCATCTTCTTGGTGAGGGAAACAGGGTTGCGCCTCCGCAACTCCTTGATCGTGTCCACTCCCGCCGCCTCGAGAAGATCGGAGTATTCCGACCCGATCCCTTTGACCCGCATGAGATCGGCTCGGTTCAACCAGACGAGGATCTGTTTCTCATCGAGTCTGGTTGATGCAGCGAGGTCCTTGCGCCCGCGCCTGGTGGCAGCCTGTTTGAGAAGAGCCTCGGTGGTACGCACTCTCGACTTGCGGAACCTGGTTGCAGATTTCGGATCCAATCCTGCAATCGCGTCGATAGTCGCCATCCCCAATCCCTTCCCTGTACTCCGACATCCTCCGCAGCACGGCCGGCATCGGTCAGCCTAGCCAGCCAGCTCATCGCCTTGCCGGGTGAACAGCAGGCAACGGCTTGGATGGTGGGGACGGACCCCCCTCCCTCCCGGACCCTTCGGGTCCGGCGTACTCTCGCCAACCGACTCGCTTCGCCCGCCGGGGGGGAGGCCCTACGCGCGCGGCTGTAAATCGGTGACATCGTCGGAGGTGTCAACGTCCCGAGGGGCCAACTGTTCGAAGAAGACCTCCTCGACCCAATCCGGATGGGCTTGGAGGAGATTGCGTCCTCCCTGGTCACCTTCCAGACTCATCAGCCGCGGCCAGAGCGACCGGGCGACCAACACAGGATGGCCGCGTACGTAGCGGTATTTCGGGACGATGGCCAAAGCATCGCTCGACAGATGGGCCTGGAGGAGGGCAGCAACAACAGTGGGATCGATCCCGGGTTGATCGCCCATCACGCTAAACGCCGCCCCGGTAGATGGATCAAGGCTCGCCGCGTCGAGACCGACGCGCATCGACGAAGCCATCCCCTCCTCCCATTCGGGGTTCTCGATCACCCCGGCGTCGCCAAAGTCGACCGCGTCCAGGACTTCCCGGTACCGGCTCCCCAGCACGACCCACACCGAGTCGACCGGCCAGGTCAGGGTCTGCGCAACAACTTTGCCCAAGAGGGTCGGGCCTCCCCAAGGAAGCAGTTGTTTTGGCCGACCGAGGCGAGTCGACGGTCCAGCAGCGAGGATGAGGGCAGTAACGCTCATGGGCGGGTCGGGTAGATGATGACGCCGACCACTATACGTCTCCCGAACCGTCCTTCCGTTGCGGATGAATCCTTCCCAGCGTGCCCTTCAAGGACTCACCCGCTCCGCTTCCGTAGCGCACCGTCGTCATCTCGGCGAGGATCGACACTGCCACTTCAGCCGGCGTCTCTGCGCCAATGTCCAGACCAATCGGGCCGTGAATTCGCTCCTGGTCCTGCGCGGACCATCCATCGGCCCGCAGCCTGGCCAAGCGGTCGGCATGAGTACGCCGACTGCCCATCACGCCGAGGTAGGCGATCGGTTCAGACAGAGCGCGCCGGATCACCGGATCCTCGAGTCGCTGATTGTGATTCAAGACAACCACGAAACTGCCATCCCATGCCGGGGTGTCGAGCACTTTCTCAGGCCAGGCGACGATAACCTCGTGTGCGTCGGGAAACAGTTCCTCGCGGGCAAATGCCGGTCGCGGATCGATGAGCGTCACCTCATATCCGACCTGTGACCCCAACTTGCAGAGCGGCTCTGCGAAGGGGCCGGCTCCAAAGATCAGCAGCTTGGGGGGCGGGGCGAACACGTCGATGAACACATCAACGTCTCCGTAGCTGAGGGTTCGGCTCTGCTCGTCGGCCATGAGCCGGGTTGTATCGGCCAGAACATCGTCGGCCAGCGCGGCAGGGATCGAACCTGCCACGACACCTTTGCGCGCATCAACTACGGCCTTCCAGTTCCCACCCGAAACGGCCATCAGGCTTGCGCCCAGACGCCCGCCCGACACCAATTGCTCCACCGCGGCGGTGATCTCGTCGGCTTCGGCAGGTTCGATATAGACCTGGATGGTCCCACCGCATGCCAGGCCTACCTCGAAGGCATCCTCATCGGCAATCCCGTAGGTCACCAAACGCGCTTCATCCGACTTGAGTACCTGCAACGCATGGAGCGCGACATCATTCTCGACACAACCTCCGCTCACGGATCCGTCGAGTTCCTCTGCCGATGAGACGAGGAGTCTCGATCCCTCTGGGCGGGGAGCCGACCCTTGCACTCGTACCACGGTGGCGAAGGCAACATCCTTGCCCTCACGTTTCCATTGCTTGAGCCGTGCCAGTTGCTCTGTCATGGCCCCTACGTTATCGGACCAGCAGTCATCAGTCAGGAGATACCGGCCGGAAGCGGAAAGCGAAGCAACGCACCGATGGCATTCTGATCGAGAGCCGAAGCGATCGAAACCTGCAGCACCTCGCCCCGCTCTCCAATAGTCGCTTCGATAATCTCGTCGACGAGGTCATCGACTCGCCGGGTACCCGACCCGCAAACCAGACAGCTAGCCCCGTTGCGAGAGAGCCACCCGCAGGACTCGCACACCGCACCCTCCTTGGTGAAACTGCCGGAGACGATGAGCCGATCGATCGCCCGGGCGTTGACCGCTGTCAGTACGTCGGCCATGCCGAGCGCAGCCGAGCCCCCTGCCCCGGCGGTATCGAGCAGTTCTCGAACCTGTTTGGCCTCGTAAGCCGCAACGGCCGCCTCCTCGAGGCCGACCACGTGATCCCGGATCAGGGCCGGCGTCATCGTGTGCGTGTCGATCACAAAGGACCCCGCGACACGAGCCTTCACGTAGGGATGGAGGAGTTTTGACCCTTCGTCAATTCCTTCCTGGTGCCCACCGAGGAACAGAAAATCGAATCCTTCTTCTTGAAACAGGCGGAACACGAGGTCGGCGGTCTCCTTGAAGTGGCGTTGCGCCACAGCGTCGGCGTGGCTGCGAACCCCACGCTCTTCATACCCGCCGAAACCCCCATAGTTGGATTTCCTGACTGCTTCCTCGACAACTTCTCCGTATTCCCGAAACACGTCGCCGCTCTTGATGAACAGCACCGAGCGGCGCGGCTCGAAGATTACGGCCGCCGATCGGAATTCTGTTTCGGCGACCCGCAGGGGTCGGAGATACGCTCGGTTTCCGACTCGGGCGACATCCCAGACCGGCTTGTTGAGCGACAGGTACTCCGACCAGTCGGCGCCGTGGCATGAGAAGATGGCTATCGCCTGGGCGGGGTCGGCGTCGATCCGGTCGGCCAGGTTTTGTACGTTCTTCACGTCGGACCGCAGGGACATGGCCGCCTCGTGGCTCAGCTCGGCGCTTTCGACCAGCTCGCGAATTGGCCGGAGAAGTTCCGAAAGCCTGGCACTCATCGACGTGCGGTTCCGTGGGTTACCGACTCGGTTCACATACACAGACAACACCGGAAAGGTGGAGTTGGTGAATTGCCGGATCCGGTCGACCTGCATGAGTCTCCTTCCTCCGTCAGCCGATGGCCGCGGATGGTTGTACGTACCTGTGTGACACAGCACGAGGGCACAGCAGAGCAGTGAGGTAATCGCGAAGGGATTCGCTCGAGTGTGTCCCGACACAATGAGCGCACGGGCGGGAGGACCGCAACCAAACCTCAGTCTTCGTACAGCACCTCACTCAGTGCTGACACTACACGGGATCAGGCCGACGTTGTAGAACTAAGTGACTGGGCCACACCGATCATTCGATCCCGTGGGTCCACTCAAAATGGCCACCGTCGGTGAAACGCCATCCCGCCCCCCAGGCGAAGCCCCACTTCCTGAAGATCTCGCCGATACGGTCGTCCATGCCGACTCGGCCGCCGTAGGGGTTGTCGCTTGGGTTGATATCAATAGCAATCCCCCAGGTGTGCCGGGAGACGGCCCCGCCCTTGTCGCCCCCCCGGATGAGGCGAGGGTTGTAGCAACCACCGCTGATCTGAAAGTCTCGACGGTCGATCATCGACGCCAGTCCCTCGGCTTCGATTTCTTCGAGCGCTCCCTCGAGGAGCGGCACCATGTCCTTGTGACAGCGGAACGGACCCAGGTACGGGAGGTCGACGTCGATGATGTTGGCGAGGCGCCACTCCGAATCCAGGATGATGCGATCCCCGCTGGTCGGGCGGTAGGCGAACTCGCCGAAATGTTCCTTGACCAGGACCGTTGGGAGCACGGCGTCGGGGTCATCCGGATCAAAATAGGCGTCGATGATCAGCAGCGCGTCGGGTAGCTGCGACCACATAGCCAGCAACAGCTCATCCGCGGGGCCGTGATCCCATATTGCCACGAACGAGGCCCGTTCGAAACCAATCTGAGCGGCCGTCTCCACATCCAGAGCCAGTTCCGCCCAGCCAATCAATTCGTCTGCGACCACCGCTCCGACGTCGAACTCATGGGTGCGGCCGTCCCATCCGATCAGAGTCACCCGATCCCCGGCTGCCGCCCCCCGCAACCGTGCCGAGGTTTCGCCAAACACCAGCCCACCGCTCCTGAGCACCGAGCTGGCTTCGCCGCCTAGCAGGGGAGCAGCTCGGGCCGCGTCCACTGCAATGGTTGACATCGGGTAGAAGTAGCCGCCCGGTGCCTCCTGCACTATCTCATCGCCCCGCTCGACAGAAACCAGCCGGAGGGTCCCCTGGTGGTAGGTGACCCACCTGGCGCCAAACCGTTCCGCCGCTGAGGTAATGGTCGCTTCAACCTCGGCGGATAGTCCGCCCACCTCCCCGATGGTCAGCACGTTGCGGTCGCCCGGGCCGACCGACGCCAGCGGATTGACTCCGGACAAAACTGTGGCCATGAGCGCCAGGACAATCACGACACCTGTCCGCCGCCCGGACTCGGAAGGCCGGTGGGAGCGAAGGCTCAGGCGACGAATCGGAAGGATCACGGCCAAAGGCTAGAGCGGTTGGCCCCGGATGGCGATATCTTGCTCCGGCGCACCCGGGCGCCGAGTGCGGCACTCCGACTATCGTGCACCGACATGACCGACCTATTTGAAGGGGTACCGGAAACCGATCCGAGAGAAGCGACCGCGTTGATGGCCGCCGGAGCGCTGATGGTGGACATCCGCGAAGCAGACGAATGGGAAGAAGTCCGCATCCCGGGAGCCGAGTTCCGCCCGCTCTCGGAGATCAACGACTGGTACGAAGCGCTGCCGCGGGACCGAACGATCATTCTGCAATGCCGGTCCGGTAACCGCTCGGCCATGGCCACAGCTTCCTTGATGCGTGAAGCAGGTATGGACAACGTGCTCAACCTGGCGGGTGGCATCATTGCCTGGCATCAGGCCGGACTACCGATCGATCTCGAACCGTTGCCACACTGACCGGATCGATCCGAGTGCGCGGTTCACCATGATTGGGTCAGTTGTAGCTTCGCCATCGGAATTCCCGGCGAGTGCTCCGGCGATGGCCGTCTCCACCTTCGATCCGGCACTGGCCGACTCGTTCATTCCCCGGCCCGGGGTCTGGCGGGAGGTCCCGTCAGACGCTCTCGGTTGCACCCGGCCGTAGACGGCCTACGGAAGCCCGAACTCCGCCACAGTTTCGACATGGAAGGTCTCCGGGAAAAGGTCTACCGGAGTTGCCTTCACCAGCCGGTAGCCGGCGGCGTCGAATAGCCGGGTGTCGCGGGCCAAACTGGCTGGATCGCAGGAAACATACGCTATGCGCCGTGGTTTTCCTGCCACCAGCGCCGTCACCCCGCGTTCCCCAAGTCCACTGCGGGGAGGATCGCATACGGCCAGATCCCAAGACCCTTCCCCGGCGACTTCCTCAAACCGGCCCCGAACAACTTCGTGATTCGAAACCCCGGCCTCGCTCAAGTTGTGGCGAAGATCGGCCAATGCGATCCCACTCGACTCAACCGCGACCACCCGGCCCGCCGATTTCCCGACCGTCGCGGCAAAGAGCCCGACGCCTGCGTAGGCGTCGAGCATCGTGTCGGAGCCGGAAGGTTGCAGGGCGTTGTCCACCAGTTTCGCCAGAGCCCCGGCGCCCTCTGTGTTGACCTGAAAGAAGGCCGGTCCGGTGATACGGAAATGAACTCCGGCCACTTCTTCGTGAACACGGGGCGGCCCGATCAGCGGTTCGAACCTCCGTCCGGTGAGGCGGATCACAGACGCACCCCAGCCGGTCGCCAGTTCGGGTGTCCGCCCCCGGATCAGGACGGCACGTTCTCCGGTCGTGACGCCCATACGAAGTGTCACCTCTTTGACGCCCGGCAGGGGCCCGAGCCGTTGGTAGAGGTCCGCCAAACCGGGTACCAGCAGCAGGCAGGCGGAGATCGGGATCTGCTGCTTGCTGCGGAGGCGGTACAGACCCGGGCGGCCGTCCTCCACGTGGAAAGTCATGCGATTGCGGTATCCGAATGGAGCGCTCGGAGCGACGATTGGTGCGATCTCCGGATCGGAAGCGCCGCCGAGGTGGCGCAGCTGGCCTGCAACGATGGAAGACTTCCATTTCAACTGTTCGATATAGGCCATGTACTGCCACTGACATCCTCCGCACTCGAGGAAATGGGGACAGGGCGGAGCAACCCGGGTAGGCGCCGAGGCCAGTACTTCTTCGAGATCGGCCCGGGCCCAGGCGGCCTTTTCCCGCACGATGGAAGCACGTACCCGTTCGCCGGGAATGGCACCTCCAACGAAAACCGTCTTGCCATGATGCCGGCCGACGGCCTCCCCGCCGTGGGCCATATCGTAGAGATCGATCTCGACCGGTCCGTCCGTCACGTGAAGTGGTCCTCGAGGGTCTCCGTCAGTGATTGCTGGAGCCAGCCCAGATAGTGGAGGAGAGCAACGGGCGGATCGTTTTCGGGTAGGTCATCTTCCCACCCGTCCTCGTCGATCCCCAGCCGGGCGGCCAGCACCAGCCGGGCCTCCGCCAGCACCCGCAACCACGCTTCAGCTTCGCCGGCGGAGAGGGTGACACCGTGTGGGGCCTGCTCGACGGTGAGCGAGAAGGCCGATCGGTCGGCGGCCCGGCCCTGAGCAATCTCGTCGGCCATGAGCCGCCGGAACTCGGCTGCCGCCTGCGGGTCGTCCGGGTACGGAGCCTGATCGAGGCGGTCGGCCCCCGGGTCGGCACCGGCCCTTCCGACCGATTCGAGCAACTCAGGAACGGCCCGCAAAGCATCGGACTCCCAGGGTTCCATGGTCAGCTCAACCTGGCCGGCCACACTCCGGAACGGGCCCCTCACGATCTTTCCATCGTCGCCCACAAGCCATGACGATGGAGGCGAAAACAATCCATCTCCATCTTCTCCCTAGGGCCGGTGGCGACAATGGCCCGCCCGTCGTTGTGTACCTGCAGCATCAACCGAGTCGCCTTCTCCTTGGGAAAGCCGAACAGTTTCCGGAACACGTACACGACATACGGCATGAGGTTGACCGGATCGTTCCATACCACGACGTTCCATGGACGATCCAGATCGACCTGAACCTCTCCAAGCTCATCGTGACGCGGGGTGGTGGTCATGAACCGCACGTTACTCCGGGGCTCAGAGCTGAGGTTCTGGGAGGCTCACGGCTTGGGCGCGTTCTTCGTTGATCCAGACCTCAAAGTCCTGGCGAGCTACCCGCCACTCGCGACCGAATTTCACGGCAGGAAGTTGTCCGCCCCGCAGCACGCTGGTGACAACAAACGTGGAAACATCCATATATTCACAGATGTCCGCGACGGACAACCATTCCTTGGCGATGTTGACCTCGATCCATTCCATCGACACCAGGCTATGAGAACCAGCGCGTTTGGGCAAGGGGCCTAAAAGACGCGAAACAAATCCGATTGGGTCGGTTGTCCATTCACCGCAGTGCAGTTATCGTTCGTTTACGATATTCAAAACCTTGTAAAGATGTGATGGATCCCCTCCGACATCCCGACCTCATCGAAATCTCACGCCGCCTCCGGCTCCAGCTGGCCCAGGTACTCGACGCGGAACAGGAGGCGGCCGCCATCACCTTGCGACGACGCAGCACAATCCGGGATCGGCTGCTCGATGCCGAGGATCGGGGTGAAGCGGTTCGGATCGCCTGTGTCGACGGCGCAACCCGAACGGGTCGAGTTGGTGCCGTCGGTGTCGATCACGTGATTCTGGAAAGGGACGGCGCCACCTCGTGCGTAGCCATCGTGCACATCATCGCTGTCGAAGACACCGCCGTATGACCCGACCCCGAGTTGCGACCATTCTGTCCGCCCGTGAGTGGGAGTCCACGTTTGCCGACATGGCGCGGGCGACCAGCCTGGTGAGATTGGTGGCCCGCGCCTATCAGCCGTCCGACCTCGAGCGGCGGGCGGGTGAGCTCGACGTGATCGTCGCGGGAGCCGAGACTGCGTGGGTTACTCCCACCGCAATCAAGAACTGGCGGAGCCGCGGGGCGGGCGTGCTCGGCCTGTACCCGCCCCACGATCGTCCGGGGCGCCGATTGCTGACCATGGGCGGAGCCGATGAGGTGCTCCCCGACACAACTCCGCCGGAGCGAGTACTCCACATCGTCCGTGCGATTCGTCCGCCAGTCGCTGCATCGATTCAGTCCGGGAGCCTGACCACCGTCACGGGCAGCCGGGGCGCTCCCGGCATCTCCGAAGTGGCTCTCAGTTTGGCGTGGGGGCTCGCCGAGCATCACCCCACCTTGCTCATCGATCTGGATCGGCAGGGACCTTCGCTCTCGGTCCGCCTCGGCGTGGTGCCCGCTCCCGATGTCACTCACGCCGCGGATGAGGTCATGGCGTCGGGTTTGTTTCCATCCGAGGTTTGCCGCATTGGATCTCTCTCGCTATTGGCCGGGCCTCCCATCCGTGCGGCCGGCCCCCTCACCTCTGCATTGATCAACGAGGTCGTCCAGGCTGCCGAGGGATCCTTCGAGCGGATCGTGGTCGACCTCGGGGTGACCGATCCGGACGATCCGCTCCTCTACCGGGCAGCATCCCGAATCCTCACCTGCGAGGCAACCCCCAAAGGACTGGTGAGGGCAGCTGCGACCGTCGAGGCCTGGGCGGCACCCCTCCCGGCGCTGGTTCTCAACCGAGTCCCGTTGCATGGTCGAGAAGATGCCGTCCGGGCCGCCCGTCACTGGCTGGGCCTCGAGCCGAGCGTGCTGTTGCCAGACCTCGCCGCATTGCACGATGACGCCCGGGTGGCGAGCGCTCCCTGCCCGGAACTCGTCAAGCTCCTCGAGCCACTCCACCAACCGGCTCCTGCTCATCTCGACTGAGCTCTAGACCTCGGCTCGATAAGTCCCGAGGTGGTGAAGCTCCGACATCGACCCGGGCAGGGGATTGAAGACCTCCGAAAACCCGTCCGGGCCGGGCCGGTGGATCAGGTCGACAAACATGCGGTAGCGCCAGGGGGTATCGGTGGGACGGGACTCGATACGGGTCAAATTGGCACCGCGCAGACCGAGCTCCGTCAGCGCCAAGGCCAGCGCACCCGGACGATGCTGGGTCTCGAAAGCCATACTCGACTTGTTGGCGTCTGCAGCAATCGGCGGTTCGCCGGAAGCCAACACCACGAACCGAGTTGTGTTGTGGGCCCGATCCACGACATCAGACATCAGCACTTCGAGATTGTGGGGCCGGGCTGCCTCGGGTGGCGCCAGCGCTGCTTCTGCCGGATTCTGGTGTTCGGCCGTTTCGCGAACTGCCCCGGCTGTGTCATGCGTCGGTATCGGCTGCCAACCCCGCGCCTGAATGATGGCCTCGGCCTGAGCCAATGCCTCCGGGTGGGACCGAACCTGTTTGATTCCCTCGAGCGAAGCGCCCGGTAAGCCGAGGAGGGCATGGCGGACCTCAACCTGGTGTTCCGCCACGATACGGGCCGGGGCATCGACCAGCCGGTCGAGAACGGGCAGAACGCTGCCGGTGGTGGAATTCTCGATGGGCAGAACGAGGCGCTCAACGTTGCCGGCAGCCAAGGCCGAAAAAGCGGCCACGAAGCTCGAATATCCGATCAGGTCTCCGCCCGGGAACATCTCGAGTGAAGCCCGGTCGCTATAGGAGTACCGTTCACCCTGGTAGCCAATCAACATGGCGCGGACATTAGCGGCATGAGAACCAGTCGCCAGTCGCCAGTCGCCGGTAGCCCGTTAAGGCACACCATCTTCGGGAACCGGGAACCGGGAACCGGAAACTTCTTAGACAATTCTCAGAAATCATTCACCTGATTCTCACCGTCCGATTGGACGATGAGATCTCCGAAAGGATTCCGATGAGCGACATCATGAAAGCGAGCAAGGCGGGTGGCTACGTCCGCAAACCTGGCACCTACGCCGCCGGCCGCATCTGCTCGAAAAGGGGCTGCGATACGCGGCTATCTACGTACAACTCCCGGCCCACCTGCCGTCAACACACCCCGGTCCGCTTCCCACGGGTCCGCGGCCGGGTGCACCCTTCCGAGGCGTAGCCAGGTCGTCGGGTAACGGTTGGTGGATCGCAACAACGGCGTTTCTGACCGACGACTGACGATCGACAACTCAGAACTTCGGCGACCACCTCTAGAGTCTCCCATGTGCTCGGCGCCGCCCCCCCGCTCAATCGCCCCCCTTCGTGGGTGGCCGACGCCGTCTTCTATCAGATTTTCCCTGATCGATTCGCCTGGTCCTCGCAGCTCTCAAAGCCCCCCAACCTGGATCCTTGGGACTCGCCACCGACCCGGCACGGCTACAAGGGGGGAGACCTCTTCGGCGTGGTGGAGCGGCTGGACTGGTTGACCGATCTCGGCATCAACGCCGTCTACTTCAACCCCATCTTCCAGTCGGCCTCCAATCACCGATACCACACCTACGACTACTACCACATAGATCCCTTGCTGGGCGGAACCAACGCCTTTCGCGCCGCGCTCGACGGCTGTCACGAGCGCGGGATTCGTGTCATCCTCGATGGAGTCTTCAATCACGCCAGCCGCGGCTTCTTCCAATTCAACGACATCCTGGAGAATGGTTACGGCTCTCCATGGATCGATTGGTTCACGATCAAGGGCTCACCACTCAACCCCTACCACGAGGAGCTGCCTCCCAACTACGACGCCTGGTCGGACAACCCGGCGCTCCCCAAGTTCAACACCGACCACCCGGGCGTGCGGGAATACCTGATGGGGGTTGCCGAGCACTGGACTAGAACCGGCATCGACGGCTGGCGCCTCGACGTTCCCGACGAGATCACCACTTCTGGATTCTGGGAGGAGTTCCGCGCCCGGGTGCGAGCCGTGAACCCCGAGGCCTACCTTGTCGGTGAGGTCTGGGGTGATGCCACCGACTGGATCAGCCGGGGCGATCGATTTGACGCCACCATGAACTACCAATTTGCCGGCAAGACGCTGGCCTTCGTGGCTGGAGACCGGGTCGATGCAGAACTCGCCGAGGGAGTCGACTACCCCATCAGGCCCGCCATCGACGCAGCTGCCTACGGCGACACGATCGAAAGGTTGTTGGCTCTCTATCCCGAGCACACGACCCGGTCCAGCTTCAACTTGCTGGGATCGCACGACACCGCCCGGCCCTTGACGGTGGCAGACGGCGATGTCGACTCGGTAGTGCTGGCCGCGCTCCTCTTGTTCACCTACCCGGGCGCGCCGTGCGTCTACTACGGCGATGAGATCGGTATGACCGGAGGCAAGGACCCTGAATCGCGGGGAGCAATGCCGTGGGACCGTCCAGAGTCATGGAACCGGCGGATCCTCGAGACGTATCGCACGCTCATTGCCCTGCGGCACGCCCATCCGGCTCTGCGGTACGGTTCGTACCGGCGGTTGCCCTCGCCGGCCGGTTCTGACCTGTACCTGTTTTTTCGCGACATATCGCAGGAGTGTTTGCTCGTCGCCGTCAATACGGGCGACAACGCCGCCTCTGCCTCGGTTCACGAGCCCAACCCCGGCCGGCACTTCGAGACTCTGTGGGGAACCGGAGCGATCACGTCCGACGGAGACTGGATACGGATGGCTCTCCCACCTCGAGCCGGCGTGGTCTGGCAGCGGAGGAACTAGTCGAGGCTTGCTTCGGCCTACCGCGCCATCATCGTCACGCGCCCTAATATTTGACCGGGTTCAACTGAGCAGACCTGCACAACGGGCGACCCCCATGGGTCGCCCGCCTCCCGTGCAAATCTTCGTTCTCTATCGGGAAGTGCTGGCCGGCCGGCGCCTTCCCACGGGCGCCTCCCCAAATGACCGCCCCGTCGAAATGGGCGCATCGACAACTTTGGCCAGCAAGGCTTCCACCTCGAACATTGTTGCCAGCTTCGGATCGGTGAAGAGGTTCGGGTCGCTGATCGTCTCCGCTTGATGGAGATCTATCTGCACGATGCCGCATACCGAACACGTGCGCCGTGCGATACCCCCGCCGACCTTCCCGATGCGGGAATAGTTGTGCAAACCCTTTTTACAGTTGATGTACCGTGCCACTGAGCCTCCCAGCTCCAACAGACCGAACCTTACCGCCACTCTGTGCGGTCGTCACGCCGCTAAGGGCACCAATCGAAGAAGAGTCTCTAATCACTAGTCACTCTCCGTGTGTGCCCAGCCACGAAAAGTGATAGCAGGTTCAGCTGGTCTCAAACACCTGCTCGGCGAGGATCTCGGCGATGTCTCGCACGATGACATCGTCACCGCGGCCCAGTTCTTTGACTCCATCGTCGATCATGACGTAGCAGAACGGGCAGGCAACGGCCACCTCGTCGGCACCGGTTCCGACTGCCTCACCGGCCCGCTCAGTGCCGACTTTCTTGCCGATCTTCTCTTCCATCCAGAACTGCGCACCGCCGGCCCCGCAGCAGAGCGATTCGTTACCGCATCGATCCATCTCGACCAGGTCGACACCGCCAATCGAGGCGATGACCGACCGCGGGGCCACGAAGACATCGTTGTGCCTACCCAGGTAACAGGGATCGTGGTAGGTGATCTTCTTCATTCCACCCTTTCCGTCGGCCGACAGGCGACCGCCGTTTACCAACGACATGAGCAGCTGACTGTGGTGCAGAACCTCATACTCACCACCAAGTTGGGGGTATTCGTTCCTGAGCGTGTTGAAGCAATGCGGGCACTGGGTAATGACCTTCTTCACACCGAGATCATCGAGCGTCTGGATGTTGGCCAGGGCCAGTTGCTGGAAGAGGTACTCGTTGCCGGAACGGCGGGCCGGGTCGCCGGTGCACGACTCCTTGGGTCCGAGGATCGCGTAGTCGATCCCGGCTTCGTTCAGTAGCCTCGCAATCGACTGGGTGACCTTGACGTTGCGGTCATCGAACGATCCTGCACAGCCGACCCAATAGAGGTACTCGGCAGAGTCGACGCCATCCTCGCCCAGGATCCTCACATCGAAGTCGAGTGGTTTCGCCCAGTCCGCGCGGGTCGCCTGGCTGAGACCCCACGGATTGCCTTGATTCTCCATGGCCACGTACGATTTCCCGAGTTCGGCCGGGAAGTTGGCCTCCATGAGTGACAGATACCGGCGCATATCGAGGATCTTGTCGAGTATCTCGATATTGACGGGGCAGATCTCATCGCAAGCCCGGCAAGTGGTGCACGCCCACAGTTCCTCCGGTTGAATCCGCTCGAAGACCCGGTCGGCCACAACGGTGATCGCGTGATCCATGCCGACCGGCGGCGATACGGCCGGCACTCCTGACAGGGCCGCAACCTCTCCAAGCTTGAGGACAATCTCACGGGGGTCGAGCGGTTTGCCGGTCAGGTTGGCAGGGCAGACGGACGTGCACCGGCCGCAGATGGTGCAGGCGTCTGTGTCGAGCAACTGTTTCCACGTGAACTCTCCGATGACCGACGCACCGATCGATTCGATGTCGGTCGCCTCCATCAGATTGGGAATCGCCTTCATGGCGCCCTTGGGCCGGTCCTTCGGAGCGAGGAACATGTTGGCCGGCGAGGTGAACATATGCCGGAGCTTGGTGGTGGGAAGCAGTACCAGGAAGGCAACGAACGCCACCGCGTGGGCGATCCAGAAAGCCCGATGCCAACCGCTCGCCACCGATTGCGGGAAGAGGTAGCTGAGCGGGTAGCCGATCAAGGACCACGTTTCGTGGTCGGGCCGGCCCTGCAACGAGATGCGGGCTGCCTCGGTGGCGAGGCCGGACACCCCGACGAACCCAAGCGTGAGCAGTATCCACGCGTCCTCGGCCTTGGTCTTCAACCGCAGCCGCCAAAGTTTCTGGCCGTACCGGCGGATGACGGCCCAGACAATCCCCGCCACAAAGACCACCGCAGCCAGGTCGAGAATTGCCGAGTAGATCTGGTAGGTGTTGCCCTCGAGGAACTTGAGGCTCTCGGGGAGCAGATGGTCTATCTCGAGGGTCACCGTGCCAAGGAACAGGACGATGAATCCGTAGTAGATCATGGCGTGCATCAGCCCGGCTGCCCGGTCGCGCAGCAGCGTCTTCATCGTCAACCCGGCTCCCGCGGACTTCAGACGCTCGGCCCAGCGACCGGTGCGGTCTTCACTGCTGCCCCGTTCCCAGTTTCTGGCTCGTAGCGAGAACAAGTACAGCGTCAGTGGAAGGAAAGCAGCCATGCCGACGTAAAATAGGGCTTGCAGCGGCGGAGAGATGTTGCCGAAAACCTCCCGCCCCACCGCGGGGATGAAGTGCGCGGGCAAAGTACCCAACCACCACAACAGCAACACACTGAAGAAAACAGCCGCGGCGAGACCGATGAGGACTCCGCTGGCGGTGAGGCGACGACGAGGCTCCATTCTGTTTCCCTCCGGAAGTCCGACGGGGCGGAGTCTAGATAGTGCGAGTGCTAGCTAAAAGCTACGAGATGCGAGCTCAAGGCAAGCGGAAGGAGTCACCTCTAGCCAGTGACCAGTGGCCGGTTAATAGCGTCCAGCGACCAGCAAGAAGTGCCGATCGGGCCATGGCTCGTCCCGGGAAACTGCCGTCAGGTATTCGGCGAGCAGGCGCCGAAATCGAAGTTGTCCTCGAAGACGACCCGACTTTCAACACCGAAAGCCGCCAGGAAATCGGTCAATACCGTCTGGAGCCGCGCGGCAGTCTGACATTCGATACCTGCTTCCCGGACCCTCTGCGTGATCACGACGAGGGCTTCCTTGGTGAGGGCAGTCCACTCTTCGTCCGAGATGCGGGCTCTGAGGATGGGCCTATTGAGCTGTACCAGTTCTGAGCAGTCGGGGCAGGTCTCCGGGTCGCTGATGTGCACGGCACCTTTGGGAATCGTGATGGTCGCCCGGGGCTGGTCAGGATCCGAGTCGATTTCGATCCTGGCCCGATCGATATCAACACTGCCGGTGACGACCGCACTGATGTAAATGGCACCTTCGACGCTGCCTCGCCCTACCTCCCCCCGATAGAACTCGGAGAGGTGGTACTCCACGGTCGATATGCGTGCAATGTTACGAATCTGATCAACGGTCACAAACGACGATGATGAGTTGTCGTCTCTGGTAACGAAGAAGACCAGTCCGCCGGCGATCACGGCGATGGCCAACAGCGAAACCACCTTCGACCATCCGCTCGACCTCGTCACGATGACCTGCGGTCCGGACATAGCCATTCTCCCCATCGTCGGCCCCTCACCCGTTCGCCGAGATTGGGGAGCCTGAAGATTCGCCACCTTTTTGGCGCCGTTCACATTCTTGCTTGCCGAACTGCCACGCGATACTCAAAGAACCAAAGAGCGGGGCGGCCGCAGCCGCCCCGCTGTTGTTGGACTAGCGCAACCTAGAGCCCCAGCTCTGCTTTCAACTCTTCCAGCTTGGCGTCTGCTTGCGCCACCGAAATTGCTTCCCTCAACTCCGTCTCAGCACCTTCGGGGGTCGACTCGCGCAACTCGGCACGAGCTTTGGCGTCGGCCAGACGAACATCAATCTTGTCCTGGACCTTGTCAAGGCTGGGTGTTTCGAGCTCCATTGATGCGCCGATCGACTCGACGGCTTTGTTGACGGCTTCCTGCATCTTGGCCTGCTCGAGTCGCCCGACCAGTTCCATGCGCTTGGCAGCCAACTCCTGCAGGCGCATCGCATTCTGTTCGACGGCAGTTTTGGCGCTCTCAGCCTGGGTTACGGCAATCCCGTACTGTTCCTTGAAGCCGGCCAGGTTGTTCTCAGCCGCTTGCAGCTTCATGGCCAAACTCTGCGCAGCTCTGGTCCATTTCTCCATGCCCTCGGTGTCGCCGGCGGTCTTGGCCCCCTCCGCCTTCATCAGCGACTGCTTCGCCATTTCGCGAGCTTCGCCGACCTCATCCGCCGACCGTTCGATCTTTGCCTCGATCTGCGTGCGGTGGGCAATGATCTTGGCCGCCTGGTTGCGCAGCTTCTGATCCTGGGAGCGTGCCTCCTGGATCGCTTGTTCGATCTCGATCTCGGGGTCCATGGCCCGTTCGGCCGTGGTGCGGAAGAGGGTCTTGATGTACCCCCACAAACGCTTGAAAAAGCTCACCTGCAGTCCTCCAGTTTACGGAACGTGTCCCATCTTACGGATTCTGAATGGAGCCTGAGCCCGGATTAGCAGCGGGCTAGCTGTTACCTCTTGCGGCGGGTCCGTCCCATCCCTCGCGACGAAGGGCGGCTCGATCGCGGAACCGAACGGGAACTCGAAGCGGAACCCATCGATGAACGGCTCGATGAGCTGCGCGACCCGCTCGATGACGGGAAGATCAAACCCCCGAGTCCGGACGGACGGCGGGGACGCCGTCCAAAGTCATATGAGGAACCCTGCGCCAGCCCGGACAGAATGACCGCCACCACCCCCATCCAGTCGAAACCACCTCCACCGTGGGAACGGGGCGCCATCGGTGCGGGGACCCGCCGCCCACCCACCATGATGTCGCGCGGTTTCGGCTGTTCGCCGCGTCGCAGCTTCTCGGCGCATTCGCGGCACACGCTGACCGTCTTGGTTCCAGCGGCCGTTTCGATCTTCGCCTCCTCGACACCGGCCCGGTGGGTGGGGTCGAAGAAACACGAGTTAGGACGATCTTCAGGCTCAGGCGGGATCGGGCGACCCTCAACAACGGCCTCGGCCGCCTCTAATTGCCACCGGGTCGTGTCGAGGTCATCCGAGAGACGCTCCAACTCCGCCAGATTTGTAGCTTTGTCGAGCTGATCCTGAGCCTGCTGGTATGTCGCGCTGGCGGTTCGGAAGTACTCCTCTGCTTCGTCTTGCTCCGAAAGAGTCACCTTGTCGGCCAGGTCGAGGATCTCATTGGCAATCACGTCGAGCTGTTCCCTGATCTCCTGCTTGGCCTCATCGAGTCTTCGGACGGTCGACTGCTGTGCTTGCTTGGCGGACCGGCGCGTCATGAAATAGACAACCGCAATCAGGCCAACCACAAAAGCCATGAAGATGTAGATGCCTCCGCTACCGCGACCGCTGGCGGAGCTTCCCCCGGCGGCGGAGTTGATCGAAGTGGTCGTCAGGGCAGTTGTCGTTGCGGTTGCACCGGCCGGTACCCCGATCAGAGACTCTGCGAACACCCGGAAATCGCTTTCGAAACTGCGGTCGGCATCGCCTACCGCCTCATCAGCCGCCTGGTTGAGCTCAGAGTCGGAGAAATCGTCGCTCCGGGCGCCGATCTCGTCGGGTGAGATCACCACCACCGTCGCCCCCTGGTCGAGGAGAGTAAGGACCTTCTCGGCGAATTCGTCGGTTCCCTCGTCCGGGTTGTCGGCCAGCGCCACGAAGTAGAACCGGGTTTGCAGGTTGGCGAGCCGGGCGACCAGATCTTCCATTACCCCAAAATCGACTCCGGCGCCCGGTTCTATGTAGTAGCCGCGCGGGTCAACCTGATCGGCAACATCCACGGGATCTGCGGCAAATGCTGCGCCTGCAGACAGCGTCATCGCTAGCAGCACCAACAGGAGAAGAATGATGCATCGACGCATGCGACCAGCCTACCGGTTCGGACCGAGGCCCGAGCCGGCACCCGGTTGATCAGGATCCAGGCAATTCCTCAGGAACCACGATCCACATGATGAGGTAGACGAGGACTCCGGGAAACCCAACTGATGCAATCGAAAACAGCACATAACCGACCCGAACGAGGGCTACATCCCACCCCATGTACTTGGCAATTCCGGCGCACACGCCGGCAATCTGACGGTCATCAACCGATCTGGTGAGACGGCGAGTTTGTTCCATGATTGGCTCCTTCGGTTCATCCCCGACAATACGCCGCGCGGCGGGCAGGTGGAATCAAATGGGGCGTGCACAGCTGGAAGTCAGTTCGCGTCCAGCAGGTCCCCCACGACCCGCGCTACGTGTCCCTTGGCGCGGACATTGCGGTACGAAACCTCGAGAATTCCATCCTGGGA
This sequence comes from Acidimicrobiia bacterium, assembly GCA_029863625.1. GTDB lineage: Bacteria > Actinomycetota > Acidimicrobiia > Spongiisociales > UBA4744 > UBA4744. Next base: position 9,122 of record JAOTUY010000028.1, on the reverse strand, counting down.
GACGACAAAGGTTGAACGGATCAGCCCTTCGTACTCCTTGCCGTAATTCTGCTTCAGGCCCCAGGCGCCCAGTTGGGCGGCCAGCAGGTGATCTTCGTCGGAGAGAAGCTTGAAGTTCAGTCTCTCTTTCTCCTTGAATCTCGCGTTCAGCGATGGAGGATCGGGGCTGACACCGACCACGGCGAACCCGGCGTCCAATAGGCCTTGGTAGTTATCGCGGAAGTCACATGCCTCGGTCGTACACCCCGGGGTCATGGCTTTCGGATAAAAGAACATGATCAGCCGCGAACCCGCAAAGTCGCCAAGGGATGCGGTGTTGCCCACCTCGTCTTTGAGTGCAAACTCCGGGAAGGGTTCGCCGATGTCGATCGTCATACCTGGAACCTCCGCGCCTCGTCGCAGTACGAAGTACATCTTACGAACCCTCCGGGAACGAACCGCCCCCCGATATTGTTGGCTGTCTCAGGAGGTCTGTTCAATGTTTCGATCCAAGAGTGAGATGGTTCCGCCGGAGAAGGCGCTTTCCGGTAGAAGTGAACCGATGCCGCGTTCCGATGTGCACTTCGTGCAGGGCACTTCCCTGTACCCGCCGTTCCCGGAGGGTACCGAGCAGGCCATCTTCGGTATGGGTTGTTTCTGGGGAGCAGAGCGCATCTTCTGGCAGATCCCCGGCGTGTTCACGACGGCTGTGGGCTACGCCGGGGGCTTTAGCCCCAACCCCACCTACGAAGAGGTCTGCACCGGCCGGACCGGGCATACCGAGGCCGCGCTCGTGGTCCACGACCCCCGGCAGGTCACCTATGAGCGATTGCTGGCGGAATTCTGGGAGCAACACGACCCCACGCAGTTCATGGGACAGGGCAATGACCATGGCACGCAATACCGGTCGGCGATCTACACCTTCAGCGACGAACAACTCGATGTCGCCAAGCGATCTCGGGATCACTACCAGGCTCTGCTCAGCGGGCGCGGCTACGGCTCAATCACCACCGAGATCGAACCCGCCTCCGAGTTCTATTACGCCGAGGCGTACCACCAACAGTACCTGGCCAAGAACCCGGGAGGCTACTGCAACCACGGCTTCTGCCAGGTGGGTTACTCGGAAGTCAGGAGTCAGTAGTCAGTAGTCAGTAGTCAGTAGCCAGTAGCCAGTACCCAGTACCCAGTAGCCAGTACCCAGTACTCAGTACCGACATGCCACTCTCGCCAACTGGCGACTGGCCTACTTCCCCACTACCGCCCGGAGGAACAGTGCCAGGTTGGCGGGACGTTCGGCCATGCGCCTGGTGAGGTAGGGATACCACTGAGATCCGTAGGGAACATAGATGCGTAGCCGGTAGCCCTTCTCGAGGATCTCCTGCTGGAGCGTAGGGCGGACCCCGTAGAGCATCTGGAACTCGAACGAGCCGTCCCGGGAACGAGCCAGGGCATAGGTGTCGCTTATCAGCGCGTTGTCGTGGGTGGCGATCGCCGGATACGTTGCCGTTTCACCCATCAGCATGGTGAGCAGGTGGCGGAACCGCGCATCGACCTGACGCTTGTCCTGGACGGCCACTTCCGGGGGTTCAACATAGGCCCCTTTGCAAAGGCGAATGTGTCCGCCCAGCGCCATGATGCGCCGGAGATCGTCTTCGGTGCGGTGTAGGTAGGCCTGTACGGCGACTCCGAGGTTGCCGAAACGCGGTTGGATCTCTTCGTACAATTCAATCGTTGCCTCGGTCCAGATCGATTCCTCCATATCGACCGTGACGGTCGTCCCCGCCCCGGCGGCCCGCTTGGCGAGCTTCGCGAGAGCGTCAGAAGCAATGGAAGGATCGACTGCCAAGCCCAACTGGGTCAGCTTCACCGAAACATTGGCGTCGAGATGCTCGGCTTCGATCTGATCGAGACAGGCCATGTAGTCGGCAAGGGCCTCGGACGCCGATCCGGCGTCGTGCACGTGCTCACCGAGGTGGTCCATCGACACTGAGATCCCGCTCCGATTGAGGGCGCCTGCCACAGCGACGGCATCATCCAAGCCCTCGCCGGCCACGAAGCGGGTGGCGAGCCGACGGCCGACCGGGTATTCGGTGAAGAGGCGCCTAACCCAGGTTCGTTCGGTGATCCCGAGCATGCCCCGGCGGTAGAGGGACGACAGGTCGGGCACTAGCGCTCTCCGTCCTCCTCGGCTCTGGCTCCCAGTTCCCGAGAACGATCTCCGGCCGCCCGCACCGCGTCCTCGACCAGAGCGCGAAATCCTCGCTCCTCGAGCACATGCACGGCCGCGGCCGTTGTCCCGCCCGGCGAGGTGACCTGAGCCCGCAGCTCGAATGGACTCAAGCCGGTCTCCACCAGCAGAGCACCGGCTCCTTTGATGGTTTGATGCACCAACCGCTCGGCAATCTGCCGGGGGAGCCCTTCCCGGACGGCGGCTTCGGTCAGCGCCTCCGCCAACAGGAAGGCGTAGGCCGGCCCGGTACCCGAAACGGCAGTAACCGCGTCGAGCAGGCTCTCTTCCATCTGAATGACCTGACCGACTGCCGACAGCACCCGTTCTGCCCGGGCCAGGGCTTCCTGGCCGGCGAAGCGACCGGCGGCCAGGCCGGTGATACCTTCATCAACCAAGGCCGGGGTGTTGGGCATGGCCCGTACGACGGGCGCCTCACCCAGCGAGGCTTCATAGAGGCGGGTCGGTACACCGGCGGCGAGAGAAAGGATGACCTGGCCCGGTCGATAGGCACCTTGAATCTGAGTGAGCAAGTGTGGCACGTCGCGCGGCTTGACGGCCACAACCGCCACTTCTTTGCCATCAAGAGCCTCGACCGGATCAAGTGATACGGCACACCCGGTGCGTTCGATCAGCTCTCGGCGGCGTTCCTCGCGGCGGACGGCCATCGAGATTTCATTCTTCTCCCATCCGGCTCGCAAGAGCCCGGAGGCGAGGGCTCCCCCCATGGCGCCGGCGCCGAGAATGGCAACAGTTGAGTGCACCGCAGCAGTATACGAAGATCGGGCGGAGCGCCGGGGCTCACCCCTGCCGGAGGTATTCGCGCACCATGCCCATCACCGTGGCAACGGCTTGCCGGTTGTACCCCTCGGGGATGATGATGTCGGCGTACCGTTTGCTCGGCTCAACGAACTGGAGATGCATCGGTCGCACCGTCGATAGGTACTGGGTGATCACCGAGTCGAGGGTTCGGTCTCTTTCCTCGATATCTCGCTGTAAACGGCGAAGAACCCGCAGATCCGAATCCGTGTCAACGTAGATCTTGAGGTCCATCAACTCTCGAAGCTCTTTCTCCATCAGGACGAGGATGCCATCGACCACGATCGTCGGTTTCGGCTTGACTGTGACGGTTTGAGGAAGCCGGGAATGGGTGGTGAAGTCGTAGACAGGCTTCTCGATCGGTTGGCCGTTGATCAAGGAGCGAAGATGCTCGATCAGCAACTCGGTCTCCAGCGAATCAGGGTGATCGAAGTTGACTTTGGCCCGTTCCTCGAGCGGTAGAGATCCGTACTCGCGGTAGTAGGCGTCGTGCTCGACCAGCGCGACCTGGTCCGGCCCGATCTGCTCGACGATGGCATTGGAGATGGTCGTCTTCCCCGATCCCGAACCACCGGCCACGCCGATGACAAGGGGGCCTCCCCCTTCGGGCAGCTCGAGGTGTTCGGGTTCTTTGAACATGGAGTCATCGCTCCGGTCGGCTGTCGGCCACGTTATCGGGAGTGGCCCCATCGCGCCATCCGGGGGGCAGGGGTGTGGTCCAGACGTTCTTGCGTGAGTTCCATGCGCTCCGCGTCGGTTTCTCACGCAAGAACGGATGATTAGCGCTGGCGCAACCCTGACGATCGGGCCGGTGAGGCCATCGATCTGCAGCTGTCCAAGCGGACCAAAGACGGGAGGTGGAAGCTGCAGAACCACCACTCCGGGCGCGAGCATTTCAAGATGGAGGCAACCGGCGACCCGAGCCGCTGGAACACCATGCGGGCGTTGCGGGTGCTGCGCTGGTACGAAACCACCTAGCCGGGCCAAACCTAGCGATCCGGTGGAAGCCCGACTCGAAGGGGTGTTTGTGGAGACTCCCCTCGGGAGCGTAGAGCTGAGCAACCTGTCCGTCGTCAACGACGCCAACCGCTGTCTTGCCGGTTGGGGTGAAGTAGCACTTCAATCGCCGGGCTTGTGTCGCAGGCTCTTTCCAGGACAACTACTTCTTCGCCCCTTTGGCGAGCCTCTTCTTCTCGCGGAGCACGAAGATGTCGTCCCATGTCGCCACGTCGGCAATCGAGGGCCAATCGGCGGCTTGCTTCTCCCAACCGGCCGGGCGTATACCCATCCGCTTGCCGAGGATCGCGACGAAGATCCTCGACTTCTCCTTGCCGTAGCCGGGCAGTTCCTGCAGGCGTTTGAGAACCTCGGTTGCATCGGCGTCGGTCCAGATCCGCGCGACATCGCCCTCATATCGTTCCACCACAAACGCACACAAGGCCTGGGCCCGTTTGGCCATTGAGCCCGGGAATCGATGGATGGCAGGAGGCCCTCGAAAGACTTCCGCGAGAGCGTCTGGATCGATCCCGGCAATGTCGGCAGCATCGAGGTCCCGTCCCAAGCGCTCCCGCAGCAAGAAGGGTCCCAGGAAGGCGCGCTCCATGGGAAATTGCTGGTCGAGCATCATTCCCAGCATCAACGCCAGGGGATCTTCCGCCAGTAACCGGTTGGCGTCTTCTTGCTCCGTCCAGGGAAGCGAGGCGGGCTTGGGCATCGTGCTGACCTCCATCAATGACCGTCCCGGCAACCGTAGCGAAGCCGGCCGGCTACCGGACCGCCGGCCGGCCCGTGCGATACCCTGCATTCATGAAGATCTTGATCAGCAACGATGACGGGTACCGGGCCGACGGCATTGTGGCTCTGGCTAGGGAACTGTCGGAAGTGGCCGAGGTCACCATCGTTGCTCCGGAACGCAACCGCAGCGGCGCCAGCAACTCTTTGACGCTCGACAATCCGATCCGCGCCACCCGGATCGACGGTGGCTACTTCGTCGACGGGACGCCGACCGACTGCGTGCACCTCGCCCTCACCGGTCTCCTGGTTGAAGAACCCGACGTCGTCGTGGCCGGGGTCAACGCCGGGGCCAATTTGGGCGACGACGTGATCTACTCAGGAACCGTGGCCGCGGCCATGGAAGGACGGTTTCTCGGGCTTCCGGCTCTGGCCATCTCGCTGGTCCTCGATAGGGCCCGCCATTTCACCGCTGCCGCACGGGTCGCCCGAATATTGCTCAAGGACATTGCCGACAGTCCCATCCCGACCGACACCATCTTGAACATCAACGTGCCCGACCTTCCTTTCGACGATCTCGAGGGGATCGAGGTGACCCGACTGGGTCATCGCCATTAGGCCGAAGGCGTCATTCGGACCAAAGACCCACGCGGTCGTACCATCTTCTGGGTGGGACCGGCCGGACCGGAGCAAGACGCCGGGCCGGGGACCGACTTCTTTGCGGTGGCCCACGGTCGGGTGTCCGTGACTCCGATGCAGGTCGATCTGACCCGTCACGCCGCACTCGAGGCCACCGCCCAGTGGGTGGCCGGGTTACAGCTGCTCTAGCGAAGGAAACTCGCTGGCTCGGCGCGAGGAAAAAACCACTTGGTTTGTGTGGCGTGTGTGCAAAACTGCACCTACCAGAGAAAGGAGGTGGTCCGCATTGTCTGAAAGTTCTTGTAGGACTCTGGAGGTGGCCGGACGCTAAGGCGGCCATAGCGTCGCCTTCCCGTACGGGATAGGTGGCGACTCAAAACCGGACCACCGAGGCCTGGAGACCCGTGAGTTGGTCCTCTCACGGCATCCGAAACGATGAAGTGTCTCCAGGTCTTCTCGCGCCCCGGAGCGCTCACACGTTCGAATCCTGAGTCACACCGTCACCTGACCCCAGGCAATCTCCATGGCGGGCGTCACCGTGGAGTTCACCGGCCAATCGTTGCGCCACGCTGCGAGAGCGGGGAGCCGGGACTGATTCATGTCGTTGATCGACCTCCGGTGGCCTGGGATAGGCTGGGATCGTGCAGGGTGGACCGGCGAGCTTTCGAGAGGTGCAGGGGTTCCGGCAGTGGTGGCTATGGGTCCTGCTGCTCGTAACGACACTGGGCACGATCGGTCTGTTCGGATACGGCATCTTCGTACAGATCATTCAGGGAACACCGTGGGGTGACAAGCCGATGTCCGATGCCGCGCTCCTCGCCACCGGCATCGGCACGACGATTCTGGTGGTGGGCCTAACGGCCCTCCTCCTATCGGCTCGTTTGGTCACGGAGGTTCGCTCCGACGGTCTCCACGTACGGTTCTTCCCAATGAAATGGAAGGCAATCCCCTACGAGACCATCGCGTCGTATCATACGAGGACGTATCGCCCTGTCCGTGACTACGGGGGGTGGGGGATCCGCTGGGGCCGGGATGGCAAGGCCTACATCGTCGTCGGCAACGAAGGGCTGCAGTTGCTGCTCGGTGACGGTGAGAAGATCTTGATTGGATCCCAACGACCCCAGGAACTCGAGGCCGCGCTCGGGGCGTGGAAACGCTGACGGGCTCTTCTCCTAGAGTTCCCTGGCCGCCGACCACCGGACCGCCAGCCACAGGGATAACCCGACGAAAACCACGGTGACCCCGGCGGCGGGCACGAAATCACCGATTCCTGCTCCAGCGGGGATGTCCGCCAGGGCCCCGACCAGATGGCTGGGCAGCCACTCTCCGACAGCCTCGACGACCCCGATGATGGGCATCACCAGCAGCACCAGGATGGTGATCAGGACGGTACTGAGAACGCTCTTCGCACGGCTCGCGGCGGCCGCCACGACGGCCACGACCAGCGCCAGGTACAACAATCCGTAGCCGATACCGGCCAGCGTCCCACCGACCGGAAGGCTGCCGATGAGCACAACCGTTTCGTACCAGGCAGCCAGGGCACCCAGCACGAACGAGGCCGCAATGGCCAGGAAGGTGACGATGAGGCGCGGAACGAGGATGTCCCATACCTCCGAGACACGTGTCCGTAAGAACACACCCATCTCGGGTTTTGCGTCAAACCCCAGCGAACCGGCCGCGACGACGACTGCCACGAGCAGCCCCATCTGAGAAACGTTCGATATGTACTGGATCATCCCGTCGGCGGGAACGGGGGGCGGAAAGGTGACCTCGACCCCGCCGCCAAATCGTTCGAGAATCTCGGCGAGATAGCGAGCCGTTAGTGGCCCGAGCAAACCGAAGAAGACGTAGACCCCGACCAGAGCAATCCACCGCTTCGTTCGCACCAGGCGGAGCCATTCCAATCTCCAGAGGTTCACGAGGTCAGCTCCAAGAAGACCTGTTCGAGAGTGGCGGCCTCCGGGCCAAAGGACACGATGCGGACGTCGGTCCCGGCCAGGGCGGCTGCGAGGTGCTTTTCGGCCGCTTCGACCGACTCGACAAAGATCCGCACCTCTTCTCCGCTCACCCTCTCGATCGACCGCACCCACGGAGCATCACGGAGCGCGGAGACGGCCGCTTCGCTCGGAGGTCGCATTCGAAGCCGGTAGGTGGGGACGGCGGAGCCAACCAGCAGTCGATTGATGGGCCCCTGGAACAACAATTCCCCCGCTCGCAGGATGCCGACGGTATCGCACACTTCTTGCACGTCACCGAGAATGTGGCTGCTGAATATCACTGTTGCCTCGCCGCGCAACCGAGCGACCAGATCGAGCACCTCTCTCCTTCCGGCCGGGTCGAGAGCGGAAGATGGCTCGTCGAGCATCAGCAGCGTCGGACGTCCGACCACCGTCGAAGCCACGCCAAGGCGTTGGAGCATGCCGCGCGAGTATCCGCCCACGGTTCTCCGGGCCGCGTCGGCAAGACCTGCCTGTTCGAGGACCTCATCAACCCGGCTCGCTGGTACTGACGCGTCGGTCAGTGAACGGGCCAGGTCGACGACCTCTCGGCCGGTCAACCAGGCATCGAATTGGGGGGTATCCGGCAGGACGGCCACTTTGGTCCACTCCGCGTCAATCTCGACCGTTCCCGATGTGGGTCGGCGGAGCCCGGCCAGCACGCCGAGCAGGGTTGTCTTCCCCGCTCCGTTGGGGCCGACCAGGCCGTAGACCGACCCGGATGGAACTTGCAGGTCCACGTTGCGGAGGGCGACGGTCGACCCGTAGTCCTTTCGAAGTTGGGAGGTCCTGACGATCATTCGGCGCGCGGTTTCCGGCCAATCGTGAGGTAGACGATGCCGCCCATCGGTACCGATATCACACAGACAATCGCCCACGCCCACTTGGGGAGGTGCTGGACTTCAGATCGAGATAGATCAACGAGGCAGTAGACCAAGAAGGCGGCCAGCAGCACGAGCACCGGGGCCAAAGCGGCCCACGGAATGTCCTCCATCAAACGACTCCCAACAATTCTCCCTCACGCTAGCTGCAAGGTCGTGCCACCCCGCATCTTCCTTCGTCGGGACCACGCGAACTCCGTCAGGCCGGTGGAACCAGCGTTCCTGCGAAGAGTTGCCGACCCAAGGCCGATTCGGCGAGGATGCTGAGCAATATGCAGGTCGGCTCCCCGGTGAAGTAGTTCTTCCACCGCCGCACCTGCTTGAAAGGATGAATCCGAGTTAAGGGCGGAGCTCGCTGAGCCCAAGCGATCCTAATCCCGGGCGGTCCAACCGTTACAGTGTGGGAACCACCGGAGCACTCCATGCCAGAAGTCGCCACGATAGATTTTCATGTCACCTGTGACTGCAATCAGGAGTGCCCCTACTGCTGGGGTCCGCAGGACATCGAAGCGGTCGACACGACCACAGCGCTGGCGATTGTGTCCAGGATCGCCGCCGGACCGGCCCGTCGTATCGTATTCACCGGCGGCGACCCGCTCAAGCGACCCGATATCGGGCTATTGATCCGCGCCGCCAAGAGCGAAGGTCTCGAGGTGGCTCTTTCCACCACCGGAGACGAGCTCAACGATTCGTTCCTGGCAGAACACGGATCGTTCATCGATCTCATCTCGCTTCCTCTCGATGGGGCATCCGATGAGATCTCAAGTCGCACCAAGAAGGAGGGGCATTTCGCCGCAGTGATGGGCGCGCTGGGTCTCCTGGCCAGCTACCCCGGCATCGACGTCAAGG
>JAOTUY010000075.1 GCA_029863625.1 Acidimicrobiia bacterium | reverse complement strand
GAGCTGCTGGCCGGCGTAGACGGTCGCCCAGCGAATGGCCAGCTCCCAATTCCCACCCGCCGGGATCAGGTGCCGAGCGTCGACCGCCTCGGCCAGCCCGGGCTGGTAGTGGATTACCCCGAAGTGGCGGAGCACCATCGGGAGCATGTAGTCGGGGTAGACGGGGAAGGTTTCGAGTCCCGTGAAATCGATTCCGCCGCCGGACCCCATCATGGCAGCGCTCAAATGGGCCAGCTTGTTGAAGGCCAACAATCCTTGGTCAGACGCCCATTCGTCTCGATATGAGGGAAAGGTGGACACCAACCGCGCGACGATTCCTGGAGCGGAGAACCCGGCGTCCTCGACGAGGTTCATAAAGTGGCCTTCCCATCGCTCGATGAGGATTGCGCTGACTTGCTGCAGTACTCGACGCCGGGCCGGGATGAGCTGCAAAACACCCGAACCGGCGAAGAAGCGCTCGGCCTTCTCATCGTCCCAATCAGCGAAGATCGCGGTATTCAAGCCACGTTTCGTTACGGGCACGCCCCGGACGAAACAGGCAAACACACCAGGTGCGTCGAAGAGCTCCTCACCCTGGTGCCCGGTTGACCACATCTCCTTGCCCTCCGGAGGCCAGAGACAGGCGAGTACCGACACCGCCAGGCCGCAGAAATCGAACCAGTGCGGCGGGGTACGACCGATCGGGAGTCCCGGGTAGTCCCAGTTCGGCAGAGGAAATGCCTCGGATTCCCATGACGAAGCCAGCTGTGCTACGGCGTCGGCATCAACCCGGACTCCCCAACCGGGTGGCGGAGCACCGCTCCGGATATCGATGAATTGCACTTTCTCATTATCCATCACCAGAATGTGACCTCCGCCCCCGGTCGAGCTGGGAAGGATCGGCCTGCACTACTACACTCTGAAAGGCGGGATAAAGGACTCCCGCCGGAGAATCCACTAGGAGGCTATCCAATCATGAGAAGCAAGAATTGGGTCGCGCTCGTCGCATTGTTGGCGGTGTTCGCTCTGGTAGCCGCAGCCTGCGGTGACGGCGACACGGCGACGACGGCCGCGGGACAGACCACGACGACGGCCGCGGAACAGACAACGACGACCGCGGGACAGACAACGACGACGACGGCTGCGATGTCGGCTGACGCGCTCAAGACCTGCCTGGTGACCGACCTGGCGGGTGTCGACGACCGCAGCTTCAACGCCAGCGCCTGGCAGGGTGTCCAGGACGCGATGGCGGCCGGGTACGCAACGGAAGACTCGAACTACCTGGAGTCTGCCGATGCCTCGGACTGGCAGCCGAACATCGATCAGTTCATCGGGCAGGGGTGCCAACACATCGTGACGGTCGGGTTCGCCCTCGGCGAGGTAACGGCCATCAACGCGGCGGCCAACCCGGACATCATCTGGACGATGATCGATAACGTACTGACCGACGAGAACTTCGCACCGCTGGGCCTACCGAATGTGCGCGAACTGGTCTATCAGACCGACCAGGCTGCGTTCGCGGCCGGCTACTTGGCGGCGGGTATGTCGAAGACCGGCGTCTTGTGCACTTACGGTGGTGGCAACTTCCCGACCGTTTCCATCTTCATGGATGGATTCGCTCGCGGTGCTGACCATTACAACCAGGTCAAGGGAACGACCGTCAAGGTCCTTGGCTGGGATGTCGATGCCCAGGACGGTTCGTTCACCGGGAGCTTTACCGACATGGGGCTGGCTCGCCAGACGGCGGAGTCCCAGTTCCAGGAAGGCTGCGACATCAGCATCCCGGTGGGTGGCGCCATCAACCTGCCTGCTGGTGACGCGATCAATGACCTGGGCCTTGACGCCGCCTTGATCGGCGTTGACGCCGATGCCTACTTCGCCATGGACGCGCAATACCAGCCGGTCTGGCTCACGACGGTCGAGAAGGCGATTGCGCCATTCGTCGCTCTGTCAATCCAGGAACAGGCGGAGGGAACCTGGGCGCCGGGCGCCTTCGTCGGCGACCTGAACAACGATGGCGTCGGCCTGTCCGACTACCACGATTGGGATTCGCGGGTGTCGCCTGAACTGAAGGCAGAGGTGGAGCAGGTCTTGCAGGACATCAAAGACGGTGTGATCAAGGCCGACTACACGCCGGTCGGCTACTAGTCGAACCAGCTGTAGGAGACTACGAGTGGGACCTCCATCACGGGGGTCCCACTCTTGTTCGGCACGGTTGACGGCAACATTGTAGGGTATTGACGCATCGGCACTTCCGGGAGGAACGGTTGAAGCTTGAGCTGAAAGGCATCACCAAACAATTTCCGGGAGTGCTCGCCAACGACAATGTCAACCTCAGCATTGGCGAAGGCGAGATCGTTGCGCTGCTCGGGGAGAACGGGGCGGGCAAGAGCACCCTCATGAACATTCTGTACGGGCTCTACACCCCGACGTCGGGCGAGGTGCTCATCGACAACCAGCCGCTGGAGCTCCACTCCCCGGGGGACGCCATCGCCGCCGGCATCGGCATGGTGCACCAGCACTTCATGCTCGTCCCGGTGTTCACCGTTGCCGAGAACGTGATCCTCGGCGACGAACCGACCAAACGGATCGGATGGCTCGACGCGCGCAGGGCACGCAAGATGGTAAAGGAGATCTCTGGTCGTTACAGCCTCGACGTCGACCCGGACGCCATCATCGAAGATCTTCCGGTTGGGATCCAACAGCGGGTCGAGATTATCAAGGTCCTCGCACGTGAGGCCCGGTTCGTGGTTTTCGACGAACCAACCTCCGTGTTGACCCCCAACGAGGTCGAGGGCTTCTTCGAAATCGTCGCCGGGTTGAAAGCCGACGGCAAAGGCATCATCTTCATCAGCCACAAGCTCGGCGAGGCGCTGGAGATCGCCGATCGCATCGTGATCATGCGTCGGGGCAAGACCGTAGCCGAGGTGCTTCCGGAGGAGGTCGACGAGGAGAAGCTCGCCGAGTTGATGGTGGGACGCCCCGTTGACCTCGTAGTTCACAGGGAGGAAGCCAAGCCCGCCGACGTCGTGCTCTCGGTAGAGAATCTGGTCGTTCTCGACGATCGTCTCCAGCGGGCAGTCGATGGTCTTTCGCTCGAGGTGCGAGCTGGGGAGATTGTGGGCATTGCCGGTGTCCAGGGGAACGGGCAAACGGAACTCGTAGAGTCGCTCACCGGGCTGCGGACGTCCCTGGGTGGTGTCGTGCGTCTCAACGGGGAAGACATCACTACTAAATCACCACGAGCGATTCACAAGCGCAACGTCGCGCACGTGCCCGAGGATCGCCAGAAGAGTGGCCTGGTATTGCCGTTCACGGTGACAGAGAACATCGTGCTGGACTCCTATTACGAGGCGCCGGTCTCGCGCGGCGTGCAGATGAACTGGGGCGCTGCCCGGGACCGCGCCGTGCGACTGGTGGAGGAGTACGACGTGCGAACGCCGAGCGTCGATGTGCTCGTGTCGACCCTCTCCGGCGGCAACCAGCAAAAAGTCATCGTGGCAAGGGAGTTCGACCGCGACGTGGCATTGGTCATTGCATCACAACCAACCCGCGGCATTGACGTTGGATCTATCGAGTACATCCATTCCCGAATTGTCCAGGAGCGCGACAACCAGTCGGCGGTCCTCATCGTGTCCTCCGAGCTTGATGAGATCATGGCCCTGTCCGACCGCATCTTGGTGATGTTCGAAGGGAAGATCGCCGGAGAGTTCGACTCGTCGGCCACGCCAACCGAGATTGGACTGGCAATGCTGGGAAGCCAAGGAGGGCTGGAAGCATCGTGACTGAAAGCGGGACCCCTCCCGAGAACGAGCCGGGCGATAAAGAGTTGCCGGATTGGTACGCACGCGTCACCGGCGTCGGGAGCTCACTGCGTCAAGCTCTGGTTATCCCGGCTCTGGCGCTGCTCAGCGCGCTGATCATCGCCGCCTTCATCATCGCGGTGACCGACGTCGACATCCTTCCCCTCTGGGGAACTGATCCAGGCGAGGCTTTCCGCCTAACGATCGGGGGGATCGGCGATGCCTACAAGGCTCTGTTTGTCGGCTCGTTCGGGTCGGTCCGGGCGATCACCGAGACGCTCTTCGCGGCCACCCCGCTGATCTTCGCCGGCCTCGCCGTTGCCGTCGGCTTCCAGGCCGGTCTCTTCAACATCGGGGTCAACGGTCAAATGCACATCGGCGGCATGGCCGCACTCTGGGTGGGTTTCAGTATCGCTGCGCCGGCAATCATTCACATCCCGTTGGCGATTCTGGCGGCCATCGCCGGCGGCGCCCTCTGGGGCGGCATCGCCGGTCTCCTCAGAGCGCGCACCGGAGCGCACGAAGTCATCACCACGATCATGCTGAACTTCATCGCCCTCTTTTTGGTCGACTACCTCTTGAAAACGACGGTCTTTCAGCAACCCGGCCGGAACGATCCCATCTCGCAAAAGGCTGCGTCAACGGCGGAGTTTCCGACGCTCATCGGTGACTACCGCGTGCAAATCGGTTTCCTCCTTGCGCTCGCGGCGGTCGGGGCGGTGTGGTGGCTGATGTACCGGTCCACCATCGGCTTTGAGTTCCGCGCCGTTGGCTCCAATCCCGATGGCGGCAAGTATGCGGGCATCAACGTCGCCTGGATCTACGTCACCGTCATGGCAGTCTCCGGGGCGCTGGGCGGAATCGCCGGTGCCAATCAGATCCTGGGCCTCGAGCCCTATCGGGGGATATCCAACTTCGCCGGCACGGTCGGCTTCGACGCGATCGCCTTGGCGCTTCTCGGACGGTCGCACCCGGTCGGGGTTCTCTTTGCCGGACTCCTCTTCGGTGCCCTGCGGGCCGGAGGCCGCGAGATGCAGGGCGCGGCCGGCATCCCCATTGACCTCGTCCTGGTCGTCCAGGCGCTGGTCATCGTGTTCATCGCCGCGCCCGCGCTCGTGCGGGCGATCTACCGGATCAAGACGCCCGAGCAAGAAGGCGGCACCACGTTCTCGAAAGGGTGGGGCGCATGACCGCGACCGCGACGCCCGCCAAAGCAGAGGTCAAGACCCGGGCCACACCGGCGGAGCGACGAGCCACCGTGATCGGAACGGTGATGGTGTTGTTGGCGGTGTTCGTGTTCTGGGTGTTTGGCCTGGGGCTGGAATCCGGGGTCAGATCCACCTTCAATCTGTCGTTGCCGGGTGAACGGTTCCAGAACCTCGTCTGGGAGGTCAACGCTCAATGGTTATCTTTCGTTGTGGCCGCCATCATGGCGTTCCTGGGTGGCCTGGTGTTGCGTCGATCTCATGTCAAATGGACCAATGTGGCGCTGGCGATCGGTCTCGGCCTATTCGCACTTGGTTTCCTGACCTGGGCGGCGGCCGAAGGGTCATTCAGCTTGGTTGGCATGCTCCGTTCCACCGTGCTCCTTTCGGTTCCCGTCACTCTGGGGGCCCTCAGCGGTCTCATGTGTGAGCGAGTGGCCGTTATCAACATTGCTATCGAAGGTCAACTACTCACGGCCGCCTTTGTTGGAACCATTCTTGGCTCGGCCTGGGGAATTTGGGCTGGTCTCATCGGCGCAATGGTGACGGGAGCGCTGCTGGGTGCCGTGCTGGCCGTCTTGTCGATCCGCTACCGGATCGATCAGATCATCGCCGGGGTGGTGATCAATATCTTCGCCCTGGGCTTGACCTCGTTCCTCGCCCGCCGGGTGCTCTCCCAGGCCCCGGACCTGAATTCGCCGGGCCGCTTCACGTCAATCAAGATCCCCATTCTGGGGGACATCCCAGTAATTGGTTCCATGTTCTTCGACCACAACATCTTCGTATATGCCATGTTCTTGCTAATCATCGCCCTGCACTTCGGGCTCTTCTACACGCGGTGGGGTCTGCGATCCCGGTCGGTGGGAGAGCATCCCAAGGCCGCCGATACCGTCGGTATCAATGTCTACCGCGTCCGGTACCGCAATGTGATCCTGGGCGGTGTCATCGCCGGTTTTGGTGGCGCATTCCTCACACTGGCCCAGGTGTCGCGTTTTGAAGAGAACCTCACAGCCGGTATCGGCTTCATTGGTCTGGCAGCGATGATCTTCGGGCGGTGGAGGCCGTTGGGAGTCCTCGGCGCGGGTCTGGTGTTCGGCTTCGCACGGGCCCTACAGCAGAAGCTTGGCATCCTGGGAACGCCGATCCCCTCGGAGTTCTTGTCGATGACGCCCTACATCGTCACCATCATCGTGGTGGCCGGCGTCGTTGGAAGGGCGAGACCTCCGGCGGCCGACGGTCAGCCCTACATCAAGGACTAGCTCACTTCGCTCTCAGTTCTCAGTCGGGCTGCCCCACGGGCCCGCCCTTTCAGTTCTCAGTGAAGTGGCCGGACGGGCGCCCGTTTCTACTGACGACTGACAACTGACAACTGGTGACGCTCATCCCGCCGGGCGGCCGTAGAACTCGAACTCGTCGATGGCCAGCTCGTTGAACGGCGTCTCGCCGGTGACGGCTTCGGCCGCGTACGTGCTGGTCACCCTGAAGGTGAGCTGTCGGGTCCGGAGCGTGGCGAGCAGGATGAGTTGTGATCGGTTGTCGTCGTCAAGCTGATCAATGAACGGGCGGTCCGGCAGATCGTCGGTGACGATCTCAAACCCTTTTACTCGGTAGTTCTTCCTGAATGCGTCGTCATCGACCACGTTCTTGAAAACAATCTGTTCGATGGCAATGGGTTCGGCAAACGTGAACTCGATGAACGCGTCCCGTCCCTGGGCCGACTGGTCGTTCCAGTATCGGTCGGTCCCGTCAACCAGGTTGTCGCAGGCGAACCGATCGCCGGACACTTCCAGCGTGCTGGAACAGGTAACGGATATGGCCACGAACTGTTGCGAGCTGACCCCACCCTGGGTGGTGGAGGTCGTCGTGGTGTCTTCCGGGGCAGGCTCGTCGCCACCGCCGAAGATCGCATTCCACGCAAAGGCCAGAACTGCGACGACGGCCACCACCCCCAGAATCACCGCCAGGGCGCGTGCCCCGGCAGTTGTCCTGATCATCGGTTGGGGAGCGACCGGGAGGGGGCCTTGCGTGATGCGAGCCCCACATTCCTCGCAGTGTCGGTTGTGAGCAGGGTTGGCTGTTCCGCAGGAGGGGCAGCCAACCAATTGCTGGATCGGGCTGTCGAGCGGGACGGCGAGCGATAACTCGTCGTCGTCGGCGGGCGGGGAGTCGCCCAGGGTGAACTCCTCGAAGTGGGTCTCGTCAAGTGGATCGACCCATTGGCCACAATCCGGACAGAACTGCTGATCCTCAAAATGTGCCCCGCAGTTGCTGCAGGTCTGCTGCGTCAAAAGACTTCCTTCCTCGTCGGCGGTATTGTGCCACGTGCGTGAGCTATTTTGTGATCAGAACGGCCGAGACGTGGACCTGGAGCGGGATTCTTCTCGGTTTCCTGCTGCTGACTGTGCTGGCCGGCATCGGTGCGGCAGTCTATTTCGTCACTCGCGACCGATAACATCCGGTCCATGACGTATTCCTGTACTTCGTGCGGCTACCGATCGGCCAAATGGATGGGCTTCTGCCCCCAATGCCGCGCAGCGGAGGGCCTAGTTCAAGTATCGGAGAGGAAGACCCGCTCGATGCGAACCACCCAGGGCCCGATCCCGCTCGCCAAGGCCGGAGGAGCCACCGTTACTCGCGCGGCAACCGGTATAGGAGAGATTGATCGGGTGCTCGGAGGCGGCTTTGTACCGGGCGCTGTGGTGCTGCTCGGCGGCGAGCCGGGGGTAGGCAAATCGACGCTTGTGCTGCAAACCGCCGGGTCCCTTTCGGCAGGTGGTTCGAAGGTGCTCATTGCGACAGCTGAGGAGTCTGCGGAGCAGATCGGGCTTCGGGCTGAGCGACTAGAGATCGAGGGGGATGAGGTCTATCTGCTGGCCGAGGCCGACGTTGATGACATTTTGGGGGCAGCAGATCGGCTGCATCCGGATCTGCTGGTAGTCGATTCCATTCAGACCGTTATGGCCTCGGAGATCGGGAGCGCCCCTGGTTCCGTGAGCCAGGTTCGCGAATGCGCCGCCCGCGTCATGCGTTATGCCAAGGACTCAGGGACGACGGCCATTCTGGTCGGCCATGTGACCAAGGACGGGGGCATTGCCGGACCAAAGATGCTCGAACACATGGTCGACGTGGTGCTCTACCTGGAAGGCGAAAGTGAGTCGGGTTTGCGGGGGTTGCGCAGCCTGAAGAACCGCTTTGGCGCAACCCACCTGATGGGTTTCTTCGAGATGGCTCAAGAAGGTCTGCGCGAGGTCGTGGATCCCTCGGCTGCCTTCCTCGCCGACTGGCGCGGTGCGGTACCGGGCACGCTGGCCTTCCCAACGGTGGAAGGCAGGCGCCCGGTGTTGGTCGAGGTGCAGGCCCTGGCGTCGCCAACCCGCGCCCCACAACCGCGCCGGAGCGTGCGGGGCGTTGAGCCGTCCCGCGTTCACCAGATGCTGGCGATTCTGGATCGACACGCCAAGCTCTCTTTTTCTGACCAGGAGGTGTACGTCAATGTTGTCGGCGGCCTCAGGCTTACCGAGCCCGCAACCGACCTGCCGGTTGCCCTGGCGCTCGCCTCGTCCCTGCTGGACCGTCCCCTCGGTCCGTTGGCCTCCTGGGGGGAGGTGGGCCTCACCGGTGAGCTCCGAGCGGTAGCCCATGAGACGCGACGGGTAGAAGAAGCTGCCCGTCTGGGGATTCCCACCACAGTTGCCCCGCACAAAGGCACCCGGCTTGGTATCTGCGAGGCGCTCGACATGGCTTTGCCGGGTTGGCGGGGGCAGGTTGACGGCTAGTTGACGTTTTCAAGCATCGTTGGTGGAAGCGGACCTCAACGCCCCCTCCCTGTGCTCGGGTACTCCTCCCAGTCCGACGCGCTTTGCTCACCAGGAGGGAGGCACACGAGAAACGAGGATTTGCTCCTGACCAACTAAGATCGTGCCGATGGCCTCGACTTCTCCTGGACTCCTCGAGATCCTGCAACGCTTGGCGCCCGGCACCCCTTTGCGGGAAGCTCTCGCAAGGATCATCCAGCATCGAAATGGCGCTCTGATCGTCCTCGGCTACGGTCCCGAGGTGGACAGCTTGTGCACGGGTGGGTTCGAGCTCACCGACTCGGATTTCTCGCCTGCCCGGTTGGCCGAGCTGGCCAAGATGGATGGGGCGATTGTCCTCGACAGCCAGTGGCAGAAGATCCTGCGGGTCAACGTTCACTTGCTTCCGGATCCGGCGGTTACCACCCAGGAGACGGGAGCCCGCTACCGAACCGCAGAACGAGTAGCCCGCCAAACCGGCCGGCCCGTGGTCGCAGTCAGTGAAGACCGGAGGGTCGCAACGTTGTTCCTTGGAGGCGAGAAGCATGAACTGCAAAGCCCTACGGCTCTGGCCGCCGAAGTAAACCAAGAATTGTTGACGCTCGAACGATTCCGCCGACGATTGGACGAGGCCGAAGAACGGCTGACCCGCGAAGAAGTAGCCGACCTGATGACGTTCCGGGCCGTGGTCCAGGTCGTGCAGCGTGCCGAACTGGTGCGCCGCATCGGCCAGGACATTGAAAAGGATTCTATTGGGCTCGGGGGGGAGGGGGGTATCATCAGCCTGCAGCTCGCCGATCTTCTCTACGGCACGACCGATCTTCGGGATCTCGTAATCAGGGATTATGTCCGGCCTGTCACCGCCAAGAGGTTGAATGAATCCCTGGCGGAGTTGGAAGCCCTTCCCACGGCCGACCTGAGCGATCCGGACGTAGTCGCGGCGGCGCTCGGCTTTGATCATCCAGACAGCCATACTCGACCGCTCGGTGCACGTCTTCTCTCCCAGGTGCCGCGACTTCCGGCGCCCGTGCGGGACGAAATCGTCAAACACTTCAAGGATTTCCAGAAGATGTTGAGGGCCTCAGTCGATGAGCTGGATGAGGTCGCCGGGGTGGGTCGGACTCGAGCTTTGCAGCTGCGTCTGCTCTTCGATCGGATGCTCGAGACGATTCGTGCCTGGGATCACTCGGTCGACCTGTGAGCAGGAGTACCGAGTTCCAAGTACCCGGTACTTGGTCATGCATACTTGATCCTGCATACTGATGGCTTGGCGGCACCGGTATCACTCAGGCGACTCAGAAGCGTTACTATTGCGGGTCCAACTCGACGCAGGGATCTATGGCGACTAAGAAAACCACGACCAGCACCAAAGCCGCGTCCATAAAGAGGCCGGTCGCAAAGAAGCCGAGTGTGGCTGCGAAGTCTGCGCCGGTGAAGAAGCCGAGTGTGGCTGCGAAGTCTGCGCCGGTGAAGAAGCCGAGTGTGGCTGCGAAGTCTGCGCCGGTGAAGAAGCCGAGTGTGGCTGCGAAGT
>JAOTUY010000027.1 GCA_029863625.1 Acidimicrobiia bacterium | reverse complement strand
GCACCGGCCCATGGTACGTGGTGCGGGGAATGGCAGTCGGCCGACTCTAGACTCTGACTGCTATGGCCAGGATACGACTGCCCGTTCTGAGGATCCCTTCCTTTCGTCTTTCTCGTCAGGACGAATCGCTCGATGCCACTGAGCTAACCGGCTTGTGGGTGTCGTTTGCGATCGGCGTGCCTCTGGTGATGGTTGGGATCCGACTCATGACGGGCACGGCGGCGGGGGGCCTTGCTCTCTCTGGAAGCCAGCTGCTGCTAGTGGTTCCGATTGGTGTTCTGCTTGGGGTCGCGCTCCTGGGCGCGGTTGCCTATGCGTCGGCGATCATCAGTGACCGTACCGCGGTCGTGATTCGTCCCGCCCTGGGGATGGTGGGTTCGTGGCTGTTCGTGCCGGTCGCCGTGGCCTTTCTCATATCGTGGGCCGCCGTCGAGCTCGAAGTAGCCGGCCGCTCGCTTGTCGCCGCTTCCGAGCTATTCGACGGACCAGCGATAGACCGGTCGGTTGGTACGATCGTCGTCGCTGTACTGGCAGCCTTTTTCCTCTTCATTGGTCCGCAGCGGCTGGTCCGATCTTGGGTCAAGTGGTTCGCGTTCTGGGTGGGTCTCGCCGTGATGCTGACGCTGGTGCTGCAGATCGTCGGGGACCTCGATCTCGCCCTGATGCTCGAGCAGGCTCCGGGAGCGCACTTCTGGCTAGGAGTCGATCTTGTGGTGGGCGCGGCCGTGTTCTTCTTCCCCTTGGTTGCCGACACGGCCAGGTTCGCGCCTGATGAGAGCACGGCGGTTTCCAGCATCGGTGCGGGGTACGGCGTCCCGGCTCTGATTGCCATCCTGCTGGGCGGACTGGCCGCGGCAACGACTGGTCTCACCGAACCTACGCCGGCCGGGATGGTTGCATCGCTCTTCGGCTCCTCCGCCGGAGTGTTTGGGGCCGTATTGGCTTTTCTGTGGGTGGTCGGTGGCGAAGGAGACCAACCCTTCGCGTTCCTATACAGCGCTTCTTCTTCGGTGCAGACTCTTCTCGGCGGAGTTCCGATCTGGGTGAGCGGTGTCCTGCTGGTAGCAGTGTCGGCGACCCTGTCACTGGTGGTGGACCCGGCCCTCTGGATCGACCTGATCGGTTTACTCGTTTCGGTCCTCGTCCCGGTGCTTGGGGTGTTCCTGGCCGACTTCTTCTTTGTGCGCCGGCGAAGTTATCTATCGGACTCGTTGTACGACATCCGAGGCGCATACCGAGGCGTCAACCTGTATGCCCTGCCGTCACTGATTCTCGGGTTTGTCCTCTATCAGTGGATCGCCCCGGCCGGTCCGGGGGGGTGGGTAGCCTTCGTGGAACAGCTGATTCCAGGTCCTTCGCCTTCCGAAGCGGCCGGCGTACCACCGGTGATAATGGTTCTTGCCTTCTCCTTTGCCAGCTACGCCCTTATCGGCCGCTGGCGAATCGAAGAGGCCTACTACATGTCGAAGCTGCGCGTCTGACCAGCAGCTTCTCGAATTCAGAAAACACGCTCAAGGATCCCTACAGAACCGTGGCCGCCATCTCGGCTAACGGGCTGCGCACCGACTTCTCCAGGGTCACGTGGCCGAAGAGTGGCGAACCCTTGAACTTCTCGATCAATGCGGCCACGCCGCCAAATGGAGAGATGTAAGGGTTGTCAACCTGGGACAGGTCTCCACAGAACACCACTTTGGCATCCTTGCTCATCCGGGTCAGAATCACCTTGAGGGTCGGCAATTCCAGGTTCTGAGCTTCGTCGATGATGACGAACTCGCCGGTGATAGAACGGCCCCGGAGATAGGTCACTGCTGCCATCTCCAACACATTCCGTTCCGACAGTTCGGTGATGGCATCGCGGGCAGCCTCCGGCCCGCTGTCGGCGAACAGTGCGTAGAGGTTGTCGTGGACCGCGGCCATCCACGGGGCCAGCTTGTCGGAGAGGTCGCCGGGAAGGTACCCCACTTCCTGTCGCCCGACGGCGATCAGCGGGCGGTACACCGAGACGCGCCGGTACCGGCCTGACTCCACGACCTGTTCGAGTGCGGCTGCCAGGGCCAGAAACGTCTTTCCAGTCCCGGCCATGCCCATCAGCGAGACCGCCGCTATGTCTGGATCGAGCAGAAGTTCCATTGCGAACACCTGTCGCAGGTTCTTCGGTTCAACGCCAAACGCTCGCGGACCGCCGGAGACCCGGGTCACTACCGTCTCCGGGTCGGTCTCGACTACGTGCCCTAATGCCGACTGAGATGGCCCGCTGCGGAGAACCACGAACTGGTTGACGAGCGCATCGACGCCCGGCAAAGAAACCTGGTTATCCGCGAAGAGTCGATCGACGACGTGAGAATCGACGGCGACTTCGATGGCGCCGGTGTACAACTCATCGACCGGGACCGTGTCGGCCCGGTAGTCCTGCACCTCGACACCGAGTTGAGCGCCTTTGATCCGTAGCGCCGAGTCCTTGGTCACCAGCACAGGGCGGTCGCCGTTGTCGCTCAAATTCAAACAAGTCGCAAGAATTCGGTGATCGGGTGTTGAAGGATCGAAGACCGTTGGCAGCCGGGGTGATTGGGTGCCGTTCAGCTCGATGCGAAGGGTGCCGCCGATCGGCAACCGCACCGCGTCCCGCAACCCGCCTGGTTCCGATGCGCCTAGGCCCTCGAGGAGGCGGATTGCGGATCGGGCATTGGTGCCGACCTCGTCCGGACGGTTCTTCTGGCGGTCCAGTTCTTCTACGACGACGAGGGGTAGTACCACCTCGTGTTCATCGAATCGGAAGAGAGCATTTGGGTCGGCGAGCAGAACACAGGTGTCAAGAACATATCTACGGGCCAATCCGCCGCCTCCTTCCAGGCACTTGAGGCCAAAGCCTCGACGGTCGAGGACACAAAGGCAAGGATCTCAGAAGGTGGACGAGCTCGAAGCCGCTGAGGCCTGTGGTCAGTTCCCTTGGAAACTGCTGAGGAACGCGGCCTCTTTGATCCAGGCGCCGACCCGGTCGGCCGGCATGTTGATGATGGCAGCTAGTGCTTCCGCCTGAGCGGCGCCCAGTCCGGCCAGGCTGGTGATTCCGGCGTCCTCCAGGCGTGCTGCATAAACGGGTCCGACGCCCTTGAGGATGGTGAGATCATCCTTGAGGGGATCCTGTTCGTGGGGAAGGGGTGGATGAGGAGCGACGCGGAACGTCGGTAGGTTCGGTTCGCGGGGGAGAGCCAACGAGATGAATCGGTCTCGCATGACCCAGATCACCGTGCCGAGACCGGCGAGAACTCCGAAGAATCGAAACAACTTCTTCATTGACCGATCATACCAATCGTGACGCTGGTTGCTCCTCGTTTCCGGTCTGGGAACTCAGGAGACCTCTAACCCCAGCAGGCCTGTGATTCTGCCCAATGGCTCCAGCCGCCGCCCTGGTAGACGAGCCAGGCTGAGACGGCCGTGTTGGCATGGGCGTCGTAGAGGTTGGCTCCCGCCCACCCGGCGGCCTCGGATCGGTCGACCCAGAAACGCGGAAGATGCTGGAACAACCCGGCCGCACCGGACGATCCGTTCGTTACTCCCGGGTCCCACCGCGACTCGCAATACGCGATCTCCAGTGCCAGCTCCACGTCGTCCGGCGCGAAGAACAAGGCGATGATGCCGCGCGCTTCCGTTTCGCTCAGCTTCCCGCCGGCCTGTTGGGTGGTAGTAGTCGTCGTCGCCGGAGGTGTCGTTATTGTTGTAGTGGTTGGCGCCGGTGTCGTGGTTGTGGTCTGGGGCGGCGATGTGGTCGGCGGAGTATCCCGCTCCGCGGCAACCGACTCCGGAGCCACCGTCGGTGTCGTTACCACGGGCCGGTCGCCGAGAAGATCCGAGATCAGGGAATCCTCGGCCGATAGGTCGGAAAGCTCGGGCGCTGCCTGTAATCCGCTGGTGAATACAAGCGCGACGACGCGGCCCGAGCTAGAGCCCCAGTCGGCACCGGCCGAACGAGGTGCGGCGACGCTCGTAGATGTGGTTGTGGTGGGTGCAGTTTGCGGCGAAAACGCCGCAAACCCGGCAATCGCCAGCAGCGCGATGGTCAGCCAAAGCGCGAACGCTGCAAAGCGAGCGAAACGCATGTTGTCTCCGCCTTCGTGATTCTCCCGAGCAGATCCAGCGCGGACCTGATGCAGAACTGGCCGAAACCCTAGGACGGGTGGTGAATCTAATGCAAACCGTTTGCGCTGACAGGGCGGGTCATTACGATCAGGGACGCGGTGCGCGTTGACTACTACCTACCTCCGATTGGGCTGCAAGCCGCGGCCGACCATGCCGGGCGAGCCTCGAATCTGGGCTATGACGGTTTCTTCACCGCTGAGACGAACCACGATCCGTTTCTTCCGCTGGGAGTGGCAGCCGCGGTTGCGCCCGACCTCGAATTGGGGACCGGGATCGCTGTGGCGTTCGGTCGTTCGCCGATGGTGGTCGCCCACACTGCCTGGGATCTTGCTGCGGCCAGCCGCGGCAAGTTCATCCTCGGTCTTGGTAGTCAGGTCCGGGCGCACCTCACCCGTCGGTACTCCACCCCATGGGTCGCACCCGTCCCGCGCCTCCGCGAATACGTGCGGGCGTTGCACGCCATCTGGTCGGCCTGGCAGGAGGGCGGTCCGCTTCGTTTCGAAGGCGAGCACTATCGGTTCTCGCTGATGTTGCCCTTTTTCGATCCCGGTCCGATCGATCATCCCGCGGTGCCGGTGTTCACTGCCGCGGTCGGACCCGCTATGACCAGGCTGGCCGGTGAAGTCTGCGACGGGATCCATGTTCATCCCTTTCATACCGTTAGGTATTTCGATGAAGTGACCCTGCCCGCTCTCCAGGAAGGCGCGTCTGCGGCAGGCCGCGAGCTGAGTGACGTTGCGGTAGCTGCCTCTGTATTTGTGGCGATCGGCCGCACCGAGGAAGAGATTGGGTCGGCGAGAGAGGCGGTGCGAAAGCAGATCGCTTTCTACGCATCGACACCCACCTATCGGCCCATCCTCGATCTGCACGGGTGGGAGATCGGGCCGAAGCTGAGTGCGCTCGCCCGTCGCAGCGATTGGGATGCGATGACCGGGTTGATAGATGACCGGATACTCGATGAGGTGGCGGTGACCGGCTCGCCCGAGGCTATCGGCAGGTTGCTTCGGGAACGGTATGGGAGCCGGTTGCAGCGTGTTGCCTTTTATGGAGCCGGCCCGGGCGTCACCGTCGGTCTGGACGATGACGATTGGCGAGCCATCACTGAGGCGATCCATTCGTGAGATTGGTCACCGGCGACACCTCGTCTGCGCATGTCCTGGTACCGGTGGAGAAGCGGGATAGGTCGGTAATTGTCATTCGAAGCTCTTCGCTTCGCTACGCCCTCAGCAAGTCGGTCGGCAGGTGACCGACGTCGTTGATTCCCAGTAACCGGGGTCCGGGCAGGGTCAGCGTTGTGATCGAGGCATTGGCGAGCGGGCCGAACGGTCCGCCGAACGCGGTGCCGGATATCCCGGTCGCCCACATCGCTAGCAGGGCTCCCGGGCCCCCGTGGGTTGACACGACGACCACGTCCCGATCGGTCAGGCCATCCGCCAGTTCCTCGAAAGCCTCAACCACACGCATCCGCACATCGGCCCACCGTTCCCCATCGGGACGGGCCACATCCTCGCCCCCCCGGTACCGTTGCCAGGCGTCGGGCCATCGTTCAGCGATTTCATCGCCAACCAGACCCCCCCATTGTCCGTTGGCAATCTCTCGCCAGCGCGAGTCGGCCGCAATCTGGAGGCCGAGGTCTTCGGCCAGGCCTTTCACCGTGTCCAGGCAGCGTTGTAGGTCGCTGGAGACGATGTGGGTGATCGGCATCAGTCTCAAGCGGCGAGTCAGCGCTTCTGCCTGCCTCCACCCGAGCGCCGAAAGCGGAACGTCGTGCTGGCCGATGAAGCGACGCTCGGCATTGCCCTCGGCCTCGGCATGACGAAGGACTAGGACCGTCGGTCGGCTCATGGCCGGGGATGGTAACCCGCGTCGGTGACTCAGCGGATCGCCGCCAGGGCCGTCGGCACTCGGGGATCGGCGGCGGCGGTGCGAAGACCGGATTCTGCAACCCGGATCAACGAGACCGGTCCCCACCCTGGCTCATACTCAAGAGCCAGGTCAACCTCGTGTCCCTTCTCGGTCAGTGCTTGAGCCGTCCCAGCACCGGCGGTTGCTTCCAGCCGGACGCGTTCCGGTTGATGGTCGATTACCCAACGGGGACGCGCCTGGGCTTCGGCAGGAGTGAGGCTCCGATGGAGCAGGTGAGCGGCGACCTGCACGAGGATCTGAGGTTGATATGAACCGCCCCTGGTCCCCAGTAGTAGTTCGAGCCGGCCGTCCCTGGTCCACAGGGTCGGCGACAGAGTGTGCAAGGGCCGCTTGCCCGGAGCCAGCTCGTTCGGGTGGCCGGGTTGAAGGTTGAAACCGGCGCCCCGGTTGTGCAGAAAGAACCCCCCGCCCTGCACGCCGATACCTCCACCAAAACCCGTGTAGTTGGATTGGATGATCGAAACGCCCATGCCTTCGCGGTCGACCACACACAAGTAGGCGGTTCCGCCTGGTGGTGCCGTCGCCGCCGGCCACACCGCGGCCGATGCTCGGTTGATCTTGGCCAGGCGGCTGGACAGCCGGTCGTGGCTCAACAATTCCTCTGGTGGAAGCGGGGCAAAGTCCGGATCGGCAACGAGGTCTCCCAGCTCCCAGGCTACTGCCCGGTACGCCTCGATCAACAGGTGGAAGAAGTCGGGATGATCCGGGTCTGTAGGCGGATCAAGCCGTTCAAACAACCAGGCCGCGGCCAGTGTCAGGTAACCCTGCGAGTTGGGGGGCACCGTCCACCCCGTCGATCCAAAAACATCAACGGCCAGCGGTTGAACCCAGTCGCTCCGGATCTCTGCCAGGTCGTCCATGGTGATTCTTCCGCCCGTGGCCTTCGAGATCGACTCGCCGGGGTGGCTCTCATAAAAGGCCCGCCGGCCTCCGGACGCAATGACTCCTAGGGTCGATGCCAGATCAGGTCGCATCACGATATCTCCGGGCGCGGGTACTCGACCGTCCGGGTACAGCCCGGCGGCCGCATCCTGATTCACTAGATCCTCGGCCAGTCGGTCGAGTGTCAAGGCGAGCTCTACCGACACAGCGAATCCCTCGGTCGCGTAGTGAATGGCCGGCCCGAGGAGCGTGGCCAGCGGCAACCGGCCGAATCGCTCGGCGAGCGCCGACCACCCTTCGACACAGCCGGGCACCGTTACCGCCTCCGGGTGCGTGTAGGGAATGGTTGAGAACCCATCGGCGCGCAGCGCTTCGGCATCTGCCCGGCGGCCGGCCCGTCCCGAAGCGTTGAGCACCACCGGGACGGCTTGCCCGGGTTGGTGCACCAGGGCAAAGAGGTCACCACCGACTCCGCAGGTCTCGGGGGCAACGACCCCCTGCACGGCATTGGCGGCCAGGGCGCCGTCGACGGCATTGCCGCCATTCGCCATGATCTCGAGCGCCGCGAGAGCCGAGAGATGATGGGGTGCTACGGCGGCGTCACCGTATCCAGAAGCCTGGCTGGGGGGCACCGGTCGGACAGTCACCGGCGCAGTTGAGGGACCTGTCGGTTGAGCGCGTCGAGGACCGCCCGGACTGCCGACTGCGCCGGATCCTGACCGACGATCGCCGACCCGACCATGAAGCGTTCCTCGCCGCCGCTCACCATCACGATCTGCGCTATGGCGACCGGACGATTGCCGACCATCGGCGTTTCGACCGCGGCGAGGGCCAAGGCGATGTCGTCGCCGATCGCCTGCTCGATAGCATGCAGCGTCGCTTCTCCCACCAGGCGCAAGCGCGTGGCGGAGGCACTCGGGCCGGTCGCTTGTCCGACGAACATCTCGTTCTGCCAGCCGAGTGTCACCGCGACATGCAGTTTGGTGCCTTCCGGCACTTCTTTGATCTCGATGATGGCGGCCCGCTCCCGATGGCCGATGTCCTCGTTTTCGATCTGCACTACCGAGATGACCCGACGGTCGATGGCCAGACCAAAGGAGGCCATGGCCAGCGATTGGATATCGCGCACCACTTGTTTGGCCGCCTTGCCGGGCGACGCAAGCACGTGCACTTCGCTGATGGTGCCGTTGTCGCCAACCACACGGACTGCATCCACGGTGGGTAGCCGGCAGAGAGTCTCTTCCAGTTCTCGTTGTTTCACTTTGCCAGCGTAGCGTTCGAAAGTGCCCCATTCGGGTTTGAACCCTTGAGCCGCACGTGGACGGCTGCTAACTTGTCCACAGCCATCACTCAATGTGGTGGTCCGGACCGGGAAGAAGTCGGCGCGCGGTTGGCTTGGTCCGGATTCTGAGGTAGGGCGAGGGGCTGCCTCCGTAAAACTGACAACTGAAGGTTTCCCCGACCACACGGGTTGGGGAGGCGCACCGGGCTTGCTCGTCAATCCCTGAGTGTCATCCAGCGAAGCGGATCATCGACGGGACATAGCGTCCCATCGAGACTCAAGAAAACTGGAGGGACTCTCTTTGAAGAGCAGGATCACGAAGCTGATCGCTATTGCTAGCAGTTTGGCGGCGTTGATCGTCGCCGGAAGCGCAACAATAAAGATTGGGTAGCGACAAGCCCGGAGCGCCGGACTTTCGGGGAGGCGAGTGCAGTTGCACGGGGCAAAACGACGCAAGATCCAGATCGGGGGTGTCTACGCTCTGCTCGGCGTGGTTGTACTGGCTGCCCTCATCTTGCTGCAGAAGTTCCCCCCTCTTACCTTGTGGCTGGCCTTCGCTACTGCCTTCGCCTTCCTCGAGTGGCGGTCGGTCGAGGTCAACGACCGGATGCTGATGAGCCCAACCGTGATGGTTGCCCTGACCGCCGCCGTGGCCTTTGGTCCGGACACCGCCGCCCTCGGCGTGGCCACCATGGCCGCCCTGGGGGCCTTCAGTGCCGACGACTTCCGCCACCGGCGCTGGTTCCAACCGATCGCCAACTTCGGTCAGATGGTCGTCACCGCCGGTGTCTCGGTCTATATCCTTGAATGGTTTTTGAAGCAGGCTCCCAAGCCCGAGACTGGTAACACGTTCTGGGTGTGGATCGCCGCCGGAAGTGCCGTGGCCGCCACCGTTTATGCCCTGATCAACTACACATTCGTCACCGTGGCGGTGCGGACAGTCTTCGAGAAACGCGACCTGCGTCCCTGGTCCAACCTCGGGCAATTGTTGCCCTCCTACCTGCTGATGGGGTTTGTCGGTGGCCTGCTCGGCGCCACTTACACGGTCCTGCCCGTGGTCCTGCCCCTCGTATTTGTGGTGTTCATCGTTGGCTATCTCTCCTTCGCCTCGTACGGGCATCTACGGGAGGCTCACGAAGCAACTTTGCGCGGTTTCATCAAGGCGCTCGAGGCCAAGGACCTCTACACCCGCGGCCATACCGAAAGGGTGGCGTTCTTCGCACAACTTGTGGGGGAGGAGATGGGCTTCAACGGGACCCGCCTGGAGCGATTGCGATGGGCTGCCTTGATCCACGACGTCGGCAAGCTGGCCGTGCCCCGTGATCTGATCCGCAAGAAGGGAAAGTTGACCGAGGTAGAGTACGAGGAACTGCAGGTCCATGCCCACGTGGTCGAGGAGATCCTGGCCGAGGTCGAATTCCTGCGCCCGATGGTCGAGATCGCCTCCAGTCACCACTCCCATTATGACGGCGGCGGGTACGGTGGGGTAGGTCATAACCATGGTGAGCAACCCTCACCGGAGGCGTGCATCCTGGCGGTCGCAGACGCTTTCGACGCGATGACCAGCACCCGGTCCTACCGGATGGCTCTCAGTCAGGACTACGCATTCTCGGAGCTGCGCCGCAACTCGGGATCACAGTTCGATCCCGAGGTCGTAGAAGCGTTGGTTCGAGCGTTAGCGCGCACCACCGAGCGGTACGGATCACCCCATCTGGCCAGCGAGGAGGAAGCTCGTCGGTTGGCTGAAGGCTCGCAGGTGATCAGCCATGGGTGATCCGCGGGTTCCGGTCAAGTCGCCACTCGTGCCGGTCGTGTGGGCGCTCGGATCGGCGGCACTTGCGTACCTGTTGATGGGTGAGACGGAGATGCCGGTGCTCGAGGTAGGCGTCTGGGCGATTCTCCTGGCAGAAGCGTCGCTGGTCTCGCTGCCGGCCAGCAGCGGTAACCGCCTTTCGTTGGCGTTCGCAGTTTCAGGCGCCCTCCCCTTTGTGCTCGTCTCCGTGGACGGCACCGTCGATCTGGCAGCCGCCGGGGCGGCCTCGGCCATGGGCTTGCTCGGCACCTGGATGTTCCGGACTCTGCGCAGCGACCCTGCCGAGGAAGTCATGGCGGCGGTGCTCCGCCACGGGTTTGGCGTGGCTGCCTACCTGGTCGTGTTCACGGGTACCGTCTCGTTGGCGGATAGCCTTTCGATACCCGCAGGCAATGTCGATTGGGTGCGGCTCACCGCCTTTGCTGTGGCGGCCTCACTGTGGTTCCTCATTGAGACTTCGCTCTGGGCTTCTATGGTCTACGGCCGGAATCGGCTCTCACGCCGCTACCTGTGGCTGCTGGCGGCAAAAGACTGGGCCGTCGTGCTCAGTCTGCTCACTACCGGGGCCCTCTTCGGGTTCGCCTGGGGTGAACTTGGGTTCTGGGCTATCGTCATTGCCGGAATCCCCTACGGTTTCGCCCACCTGTCCTTCTTCCGATCGCAGGAGTCGCGGCGCACGTACGGTCAGACGATTCGTGCTCTGTCCAGGATCCCTGAGGTAGCGGGCCTTTCGCCGAAAGGGCACAGCGATCGCACTTCTGGTATGGCGATGGAGGTCGGACAGGATCTTGGCATGACCCCGGACGAAGTAACCGACCTTCAGTACTCGGCCTTGATGCATGACATCGGGAGGATCACGCTCAACGAGCCGAGCATTCTGAAGATGGGATTCACCGACGAGGACATCGCTCGCTGGGGAGCTGAGATCGTGGCTGAGGCGCCCTACCTGTCGCACGTTGCAACGCTCGTCCGTCAGCAGCATCAGCCCTACCGCCGTCCGGGGGAGGAGCGCGATCTCGAGCTGCCGATGGCATCAAAGATCATCAAGGCAACCAGCGCCTACGACCATGCCACGATGGAGTTGGGGTTCTCTCCGCTGGAAGCTTTGGAGGTGCTGCACCGCGGCGCTGCCTACGACTTCGATCCCGACGTAGTGCAAGCGGTCCGCCGGGTCCTGGAGCGGCGCGGGGTCGTCCCCGCTTAGAGCCCCAGCGGATAGGTGGGTGTTTGGAGCGCTCTTGCCTAGGCCAGTATTGAGTACTTGGTACTGCGTACCGCCACCACAGTTGGAGGAGGCTTAGGGGCGAACGAAGGCCCGGTCGTAGTCAGAGCGCCCTCTTGGTGTCCTGAGTCGCAAGATCGGATTCCTGGACGGCTATCGGGCGCTGGCTGATCCGCCTTCCGTCCGCTGCCCGTGTTTGAACCAGCGCACGGGTTGGCGGAGTTCATCCTCGAGGAACGCCCCGAGTCCGACGGCCAGCAATACGTCTCCGAGGGAGATGACCTGTCCTTGGCCGAACAGTCGGACGGGGATCACGTCTGCCAGGAAGCTGAAGTAGGTAGTGCCGTCGAGCGCGATATGTTTGAAGCCGTACACCACCCGGATGCCCTCCCCGTAACCTGTCGCAGCCACTGCTGCTTCGGCCAGCACGGGCATGCCTCCGTTGGCGGCGATGACCGAGAAGTTCATCAGGATTCCAAGGCCGGCCAGCCACATGCCTTTCCGCCCGCGGTTGAGTATCACCAGCAGGAGAAGCGGCAGGTAGGAGACGAGGATGAGCGCCACCCCGACGGGTGCCCAGGCAGCCTCGTCGGGCAGCAGGGCCGGCGTGACCTGGATTCCAAAACCGAGTGGGAGGAGCCACCACAGTCGCAGCCGGATGTCGGCGAGGTTGGCCAGACGGCCGCCGCGCAGGAGGGCGATGGTTGTTGCAGCAAAAATGACGAGGGCGAGCCAGAGCACGCGCGAACGGTACCAGCAGCCTGATTCTTCGACTACGTTCGACTCGAGAAGATGCGGGGATGCTCGGCCGACAATGCAACCAACGCCCAGCAAACACTCTGACTCGCGTACCTCGTTTGCTGCAGCTCATGATTGGCCGTCGGATCGCCGATAATGGTGCGTGGCCTACGGCAACCAGCGGGACTGATGACGCGGACTCTCAAAGCAACCGGATGGATCATGATTGGACTCGGGGTTCTGATCCTGGTGTTCCTCGGTTATCAGCTGGTTGGCACCAACTTCCTGACCGCTCGCTCCCAGGACCTAGGGCAACAGACCGTCGAGGAGCACTTCGTCGCTGCCCAGGAAGAGATCGAAGTAGTCGACACCTTGCCGCCTCCTCAGGTCGACGACAAAGACACGCCCGAACCTCTGCCTCACGAAGACGAACCGCCCGTAGTCCACTACGGCGAGCCGACACCTGAGGACGGCCTCGCATTCGGGGTGATGACGATTCCCAGGATCGAGGCCGAGCACGTCTTGTTTGAAGGGGTAGATCGTGCAACTTTGAAGAAAGGTCCCGGTCACATGCCGTGGACGCCACTTCCCGGGCAACCCGGCAATGCTGTTGTGAGCGGACATCGGACGACCTATGGGGCGCCGTTCTTCGACCTCGACCAACTGGAGCCGGGCGACGAGATACTGGTTGAGACGGTGCTCGGCACGCACACCTATGTGGTTCGCAGCTCCATCATCGTGGCGCCGACCGCAGTCGAGGTGACCGACCCGAAACGGGGGGCGTGGTTGACACTGACCACCTGCAACCCCAAGTTCTCAGCGCGGGAGCGTCTCATTATCTCCGCAGAGCTGGTCGATGGTCCGAATTTCGCGTATGCCCTGGCCGATAAGGAATTCGTGCCGCAAGAGGCTTCCTGATGCGGCGACTGTTCGCCGCGTTCCCCGGTCCGCTCCCGGTGCGGGTGCTGATCGTGATGGTCGCGCTGGCGGTTGTGCTCGTTGCTCTGTTCTTTCTGTTCGAATGGGCAGGCGATCTGCTCGATTCAGGTGGCGTGGTGGGACCGGGGCAGTAGAAACCGAAAGGCAGTGTGAAAGAGGAGGACACCGGACGGCGCCGGAAGATCGTGTGCGGTGCGAAACAGCACTCACCCCCCAACCTTGGGGCATCCACGCAACGCCGGTGGGCGGCGAGGAGTTTTGGCGACTGCTAGAGCTTGTCGGCCAGGGTTTGTTCCAACAGATCAATGGTCATGATGCCTTGCACCTTGTGCACGATCACTCCGTTCCCATCGATGATCCAGGTCGTCGGCAGTGCAACGAACGGAAGCGTGAGATGTGCCTTGTGGGTGGGATCGAAACCCAGCAAGTACGATACGCCGATTTCAGCGGCGAATGCCCGGGCATTGGATTCGACATCGTCCACAGCGACGCCGATGAATCTGATCTCCGGATGGGCTTGCGCGACGAGGTCGAAATCGGGCATCTCGGCCCGGCACGGCGGACACCACGACGCCCAGAAATTGAGTACGACCGGCCGGCCGTCATCGGCGAAGTGCTCGGCCAGTGAAAAGGTGGTTCCGTCGAAGACCTCAAACCGGAAGTCCGGCGCAAGATCCTGCTCGGTGCCGGCAGAGCCGCTGCCCTTGTGCGGGGCCACGATCAGCCCCAGAGTGACCACGGCGAGCACGGCCACGGTCAAGAGCCCGGGTCTCGACCGCAGGGGTCCGGGAGAAGGTTGACGGTCGGTCATAGCTCCACAGGATAGGGCGGTTGGCGGGATTCGGTTCGCAGCTCGCAGCTCGTAGCTCGCAGCTCGCAGCTCGCGAGAATGGGATATCTTTACTGATTACTCATGAGCTTCTTCACCCGCAAGCGAGAAGAGTTGAAGGCCAAGGGGATCGATCCCGGCCGGATCCCACCCGGGCAGTACTACACCGAGCGATTCCCGGTGCTGCATGCAGGCAGTGTCCCCAAGACCGACCTGGCGGATTGGGAATTCACCGTCGACGGTTTGGTGGCGTCTCCGCACCGATGGGACTACCGGGATGTGCTTTCGATGCCGGCCGTCCGGCGAACGTTTGATATCCATTGCGTAACCAAATGGTCGAAACTCGACACGGAATGGGAAGGAGTGTCGGTCACCGGGTTGATGAGCGAGGTCGAGCTGTTGCCGGCGGCGTCTCATGTGCTGGTGGTGGCGGAGCACGGCTTCACGGCCAACCTTCCATTGACGGACTTCATGGCCGAGGAGAATCTCTTTGCCTACCGTTTCGCCGGGGCGCCGTTGGAACCTGAGCACGGCTGGCCTCTGCGCTTGGTGGTTCCCCACCTCTACTTCTGGAAGTCGGTCAAATGGGTGCGGGGTTTGCGGTTTCTCGGCCGGGACGAGCCGGGGTTCTGGGAACGCAATGGGTATCACATGTACGGCGATCCCTGGAAAGAACAGCGATTCTGGGGGGACTAAGTGGCGGCAACCGGGGAGCGAAACGAGGAACGAAAACGAAAACGAGGTTGGCGGATTACCCGTCAGGTTTCTTGAACACGTTCTCCCGGTAGTACTTCAATTCCGCAATCGATTCGCGAATGTCGGCCAGCGCACGGTGGCCGCCGCCTTTGTCAGGGGCCTTTTCCAACACGCCGGGATTCCAGCGGCGCGCCAGTTCCTTGATGGTCGAGACATCGACATTGCGATAGTGGAACCAGGCCGCCAATTCCGGCATGTGCTTGTGCAGGAACGCTCGATCCGCGTGCACGCTGTTACCGGCGAGCGGGGCGTGACCGGGTTCGGGGATATGAAACTTCACAAACTCTAGGACCAACTGTTCCGCCCGGGCGGCCGACAATGGCGATCGCCGGACTGCTTCGGTCAAGCCGGACAGATGGTGCATCTCGCGGACCACGGGGGCCATTTCTTCGAGGGCCGCTTCGTCGGCATGGAGGACGAGGTCGGGCCCTTCGATGGTCTCTTCGAGGGAACCGTCGGTGATGATCACCGCGATTTCGAGGATCACGTCGACCTCGGGGTCGAGTCCGGTCATCTCGAGATCGATCCAGACGAGCGGCAGATTCATGGATCAGACGGTAGCCGAGAGCTCACAACGCGAATGATGGATTTAGACTTTTCCGTGAGCCCCAGTCGGGTCGGCATTGTCGATCCCGACGGGTGCATCGGTAACATCGTCGCTCGAGGTTGCCATGAGTCTTTCCATGACCTGACTGCGGGCGCCCGGCATGCCGAATCCGGTCACGATGTCCCCGGAGGTCAGCACCGTGTTGCCCTCCGGCACCAGCACAGCCCGTCCTCGCCGAATCGCAACGAGCGTGCACCCGGCCGGCCAATGAACTTCTTTGACGGGTCGACCGTCGGCCATCGAGCCGCCCGGAATGTGAAATTCGAAGAATTCGGCATCGGGCCTCGCCCACAGGCCTGCACGTTTTCGCCGGAGCTCGGTTTCGGTCACCTCGTTGAGAGCGTGGTGGTAGGCCTTGACGGCTGTTTCTCTTCGGAACATTCCCACCAGCCGGCTCGGATCGTCCTCGTCGACGACGGGCAGACGCCCGACACCAAGCGACGCCATTCGTTCCAGCGCCAGAGAGACGGGAGTACTTTTGGTAACCGTCACCGGTCGGGGCGTCATTGCGTCCGAAGCCGTGACCTGATCCGACGGACCTCCGGAACGGACGATGTCCGTGATGGTCATGACGCCGACGAGCGTGTCGTTGTCGTCGACCACCGCCAAGCCGTGGTGCCGGTTGCGGTCGAGCAGCGCCTGCACCTCGCCGGTGGTCATCGCGGGGCGGATTACCGCCCCGCGCGGAGTCATTACTTCTCCGACCGCTACGGTGTCGAGGAGGTCGACGTCGCTGGTGCGCAACAAGCGGATCCCACGTCGGACCAGCGGGATCGTGTAAACGCTCTCCTTGTGAACGCGATCGGCGATGAGGGTGGCCAGCGAGGTGGCCAGCATGAGAGGAAGCACCAGCCCGTAGTCGCCGGTTAGTTCGAAAACTATGAGAATCGAGGTAAGCGGCGCGCGGGCAACAGCCGCAAACGTTGCTGCCATGCCGACGATGGCGAAGGCCCCCGTGTCGAGCTCAGATATCGACCACACCGTCGCCAGGAGGGCGGCCAGACCGGCCCCAACCGTTGACCCTATGAAGAGGGCAGGCATGAAGTGGCCGCCTGATCCGTGAGAGCCGAGGGTCCCGGCCGTAGCCAGGATCTTCAGGCCGGCCAGGAGCAGGAGCACCCACCAGGCTACGGCCAGTGGTTTCCCACCCACCAGTTCCTGGATGAATTGTTGGCCGGTCCCAAAGATCCGGGGCTCGACGGCGATGATGCCCGCTACCGGTAACCCGAGTACCAGTGGTCGCAGCCAGGGTCGTTTCTCGAAAAGAGGAATCGTGCCGTGCACCCCATCGAATGCCTTGAGGAACAGAAACCCGAATCCGGCCGCCACAATCCCGAGCGTTGCGTACAAGAGCAACTCGCGGGGGTCACCGGCTTGGTGCGGTATAGCCGACAGGATGCGTTCTTGTCCGACGAGAGTTCGCGTCGTCACGGCGGCCGTGACCGACGCGATGACCACTGCGTTGAGGTGACGGATGGCGAAGTTGCCGAGGATCACTTCCATGGCGAACAGCATCCCGGCGATCGGTGCGTTGAATGTCGCGCCGATTCCGGCGCCTGCTCCGGCCGCGACCAGGCTGCGAACCTGATCCTCGCCCAACCCTGTGTGGCGTCCTATCGACGACCCGATGGCAGCCCCAATCATCACCGTCGGCCCTTCCCGACCTGCCGATCCACCTCCGCCCAGGGTCAGCGCGGTAGCCAGGATCTTGAGACCTATCGACCTAGTGGGGATGTATCCGGCTCGCACGGCGAGAGCGGCGGTGGTCTCGGGTACGCCCGAGCCCCGCACCTCCGGGTAGCGGCGGGCGAGGAGCCAGGCCAGATAGAGCCCGGCCGGAACGGTGAGCATCACGAGATACTGTCCCAAACCCGACCAGGCCTCGAGTTCGCGGGTACCTCGACTGATCAGGTCGATGGCGGCGATCAAACCTGCTCCGCCCAGTCCGGCCAGCAATCCCACGACCAAAGAGAGGGTAATGAAGACGGCCGTTCTCCGGGGATCTGCCAGCCTGCGCAGGCGACTCTTGATCACCTGGATGAACCTAGCTCTTGTCTTCCCCTGACGAGCGAAGCGAGTCGGTCAGGACGGAGGGGGGCCGTTCCCACCAATCCCGCCGAGGCATGATGTCACGAATCGCACCGTCGGGCGATTCGGAGCTACTTCCGGAAGTCCTTTGGCCCCCGCAAGACCCGCGCCGGAAGCCGGATGATGGCGCCAACCAACTCGAGCACACCCTTGACCGAGACCCCAACCAAGCGGAAAGGCAACACCACGAGCCACACGATGGGATACGCCAGCAGCGCCAGCAGCGCCAGCGGCCAGGCAACAGCCAGCAAGATCAGCCAGAGTATGAAGCCAACCATCAGCTCTTTGCCATCTTGCGGAGTACCGTGTGGAGGATGCCGCCGTTGCGGTAGTACTCGACCTCAACCGGGGTATCAGCCCGACAGATGGTCGTGAAGTCCACGGTGGAACCGTTCGGATGTTCGGCCGTCACGATGACCTCTTGTCTGGGGCGGAGGTCATCATCGATGTCGATGGAGAAGATCTCGCTTCCGTCCAGGCCCAGACTGTCGGCATCCTGGCCCGCCATGAACGTCAACGGCAGGACTCCCATACCGACCAGGTTACTCCGGTGAATCCGTTCGAAGCTCGTTGCGATCACGGCCCGGGCCCCGAGTTCGTAGGTGCCCTTGGCCGCCCAGTCCCGGGACGAGCCCATCCCGTAATCCTTCCCGGCGAGGATCACCAGGGGTATCCCGGCCGACTTGTAGTTGAGGCTGGCCTCGTAGATGGTTTTGACTGTGTCGTCGGTGAAGTCGGTGGTGAAGCCGCCCTCCTTTTCGGGTGCCAGTTGATTTCTGACCCGGATGTTGGCGAACGTGCCCCGGGTCATGACCTGATCGTTGCCGCGTCGGGAGCCGTAGCTGTTGAAAAGGCGTTGTTCCACGCCATGATCGATCAGGTATTGGCCGGCAGGCGAGTGTTCGGCAATCGACCCGGCCGGGCTGATGTGGTCGGTGGTCACCGAGTCGCCCAGCTTGGCCAGCACCCGGGCACCGTGGATGGGGCCGATCGGAGATGGATCTGGGGTCAACCCCTGGAAGAAGGGTGGCTCTTGCACGTAGGTGCTGTTCACGTTCCAGGCGTACAGTGCGTCGCCGGTCGTCTCGATCGCTTTCCACTCGGCGGAGCCCTCGAACACATCGGCGTATTGGGTGACGAACTGCTGGCGGGTGACCGACGAAGCAACGATGTCGTCGATCTCCGACTGGGTGGGCCAGAGGTCGCGCAGGTACACGTCGGAACCGTTCGGGTCCTTGCCGATCGGCTCAGTGGTCAGGTCAATGTCGACGGTGCCCGCGAGGGCGTAGGCGACCACGAGCGGGGGAGAAGCGAGGTAGTTGGCCTTCGCGTCGGGTGAGATACGCCCTTCGAAATTCCGGTTACCCGACAGAACCGAGGTGGCCACCAGGTCGTGGTCGTGGATGGCCTCGCGGATGGGGTCGGGGAGTGGACCCGAGTTACCGATGCATGTGGTGCAGCCGTAGCCGACCAGATAGAAACCGGCAGCCTCGAGATCCTCGGTCAGTCCGGCCCGATCGAGGTAGTCGGTGACGACTTTTGAGCCGGGAGCCAGTGAGGTTTTGACCCATGGTTTGCGGGTCAAGCCGCGCCGGCGGGCCTTTCGAGCCACCAGACCGGCACCCACCATGACGCTCGGGTTTGAGGTGTTGGTGCACGACGTTATAGCGGCTATCACCACATCCCCGTTATTGAGGGAGAAACGCTGCCCGTCGTAGTCGACGAGTACCTGATCGTCCTCCTGGCTCTCTTCGGCGATCGGTCCTCCCTCGTCTTCCCACTCGGTGACGGTGCCGGCGGCAGCCGGGCTGGGCTTGCCAAACGTGTTGACCAGGTCTTGTCGCCACTGAGCTTTCATGCCCGACAAATCGATCCGGTCCTGGGGCCGCTTCGGACCGGCCAGGGCAGGCTCAACGGTTGACATGTCCAATTCGAGCGTCGAGCTGTACACGATGTCGTGCGACTCGTCACGCCACAAACCCTGAGCCCGGTAGTACTGCTCAACCGTCTCGAGGAGAGCTTCGTCGCGCCCGGTCAGCCGCATGTATTTGAGGGTCTGGTCATCGACCGGGAAGAAACCCATCGTGGCTCCGTATTCGGGGGCCATGTTGGCGATCGTGGCGCGGTTGGCGAGCGGCATGTCGGCCAACCCGGATCCGTGGAATTCAACAAACTTCTCGACGACCCCGTGCTCACGCAACATCTGGGTTACCCGCAGCACCAGATCGGTGGCCGTAGTCCCCTCGACCAGGCGGCCGGTGAGCTTGAATCCGACCACCTCGGGGATCAGCATGTAGATGGGTTGGCCGACCATCACTGCTTCTACCTCGATGCCACCCGCTCCCCAGCCGACCACACCGATTCCGTTGATCATGGTTGTGTGCGAATCGGTACCGACCAGGCTGTCGGGATACAGCTCCCGACCGTTGTCCCACACCACCTGAGCCAGGTACTCGAGATTGACCTGGTGGACGATACCGGTGGCGGGCGGGACCACCCGAAAGTTGGTGAACGCCGACTGTCCCCACTTGAGAAACTCGTAACGTTCCCGGTTCCGTTCGAACTCATGTTCGGAATTGATCTGCAAGGCCATCCCGCTGTTGAAAGCGTCCACCTGCACCGAGTGGTCGATGACCAGGTCACACTGAACGAGGGGATTGACCTTCTGAGCGGAGTCCGGGTCCCCGGTCATCCGCACCACCGCCGCCCGCATCGCCGCGAGGTCCACTATTGCCGGCACACCCGTGAAGTCCTGCAACACAACCCGGCCGGGTTTGAAAGGGATCTCGGTCTCCGCGACCTTGCGAGCATCGTAGGAAGCAAGCGCTCTAACGTCATCGTCTCTCACCACAACGCCGTCGTAATTGCGCAACACAGCTTCGGTGAGCACTTTGATCGAGTAGGGGATTGTGTTGATATCGCCTATGTCGCGGAGCGCGTCGAGGCGGTAGATGGTCCGTTCGCCGAGAGGCGTGGAAATCGACGTGCGAGCCTGGAAAGGATCGAGAGCGGCGTTGCTCATGGTCACCTCAAAGAAGAATGGCCGGATTCTGCACCAGTCTACCGCCGGTGAGACCTACCCTTGGAGTCCGGGGCTTTGCTTCCCCGCCGCCAAGAGGCATAATTGCGGCTCCACACGTTCATTTCTTTTCCGAGGAGTACACCAATGGAAGTCACGCTGCGCGCTGAGACCGGGCGGACCCAGGGAAGTCGCCCGTCACGGCGCCTTCGTCGAACCGGCCAGGTTCCGGCCGTCGTATACGGCAAGGACATCGAGGCCCAGGCGATTGCCGTTGATGGCCGCGAGTTGCACGGAGTGTTGCACACGGAAGCCGGCCTCAACGCCCTGATCAATTTGGAAGTTGACGGAGCCAAGAAACGCCTGACCATGGCCAAGGTGGTAGACCGGCACCCGGTTCGTGGTGAGATCACGCATGTCGATTTTGTGACCATCTCACTGACTGAGAAGACCCGGGCCGAGGTGATGCTCGACCTGCAGGGTGACCCGATCGGGGTTCGCGAAGGCGGGATCATCGAGACGATCAACAACTCAGTGCTCGTGGAAGCTCTTCCCACCGACATCCCGACCAGCATCGTCATCGACGTGACCGACTTGAACATCGGCGACACGGTCCGCGTCTCCGACTTGCCCGTCATCGAGGGAGTCGAGTACGTCGATGATCTGGATGAGCCGCTCATCACCGTCGTGTTGCCTGCCGCCGAAATCGCCGCGGAAGAGGAACTCGAAGAGGGCGAGGAGCTCGAGGAAGGCGCAGAGGGCGAGGAAGGCGAAGCGCCGGAAGACGAGGAGAGCGGCGACAGGTAGCCCCTCGGGTCGGAGGGCGTTATGCAGGTGATCGTCGGCCTCCGCAATCCGGGCCGGGAATATGTCGGTACCCGGCACAACGTCGGCGGCGAAGTTGCAGAAGAGCTGGCGGCCCGATGGAATGTCCGCCTCAAACGGGGTCCGCTGCGGGTGAGAGCCGACCTGGCCAGACACCAGGTGCACGACCATGCGGTGGTCCTCTCGGTACCGCGCACCTTCATGAACACATGCGGACCTGCGGTCGTCTCGGTGCTCCGCTACTACAAGGCCGGGCCGGAAGATCTTCTCGTTGTCCACGATGACATTGATCTGCCGTTCGCCCGGTTGCGGCTGCAGCACGCCCGGGGAACCGGCGGTCACAACGGAGTGAAGTCGATCGTCCAATCGCTCGGCAACAATGAGTTTCACCGGTTGAAGATCGGCGTGGGACGCCCGCCGGGTCGGATGGATCCCGCCGCATTTGTGCTTCGTCCTTTTGCGAAGTCCGAACGGGAGGAAGTCGATTTCGTGGTTAGGGATGCGGCCGAAGTGATCGAGCGGTGGATCGAAGATCCTGATGAGGCAGTGCAGATCGCGGCGCGACGGAGATCGCCTGAGTCCTGAGCCGTGAGAGTCCAGCCGGCGCTCGCAGTTTGAGCACGGAAGTCGGCCTGAAGGAGGCGGAATGGGCGAATACGTAGGAGCGCTCGATCAGGGCACTACCAGCACTCGCTTCATGGTGTTCAACCACAGCGGGCAGGTCGTGTCCGCGTACCAGGAGGAACACAAGCAGATATTTCCTCAACCAGGATGGGTCGAGCATGACGCAGCCGAGATATGGGATCGGTCCCGGCTGGTTATCGACAAAGGCCTCGAGCGAGGTGGATTGCGCCCGTCTGATCTGGTATCGGTAGGCATAACCAATCAGCGGGAAACGGTGGTCGTGTGGGAGCGTTCTACCGGTAAGCCGATCCACAACGCCATCGTCTGGCAGGACACCCGGACCGCCGGCCTCTGTAACGAGCTTGCGGCCCAGGGCGGGCCCGATCGGTTCCGCTCCCAAACCGGTTTGCCGCTCGCAACGTACTTCTCCGGACCCAAGGTTTCCTGGCTACTTGATCACCTCGAGGGGGCCCGGTCACGAGCCGAGTCCGGTGAGCTGTTATTCGGCACGATTGACAGCTGGGAGTTATGGAACCTCACGGGTGGGCCGTCTGGTGGCCGGCATCTCACCGACGTGACCAACGCGTCGCGAACCCTGCTCATGAATCTGGCGACGCTCGACTGGGACGACGACCTACTCGGCGCCGTCGGAGTGCCACGTGCGATGCTTCCTGAGATTCACCCGTCCTCTGAAATCTATGGCCGGGCGGTTGGTGTGCTCGAGGGAGTGCCTATTGCGGGCATTCTCGGAGATCAGCAAGCGGCCTTGTTCGGGCAGGTTTGCTTCGATGTCGGTGAGGCCAAGAACACTTACGGCACGGGGTGCTTCATGCTGTTGAATACAGGATCCGACCCGGTTACGTCACAGAACGGGCTGCTGACGACGGTCGCCTACCAGGTCGATGGCGAGCCGGCGATCTACGCGCTTGAGGGTTCGATCGCCATTGCGGGGGCCTTGGTCCAGTGGCTGCGCGACAACCTCGAGATCATCGATTCGGCGGCGGAGGTAGAGGCACTGGCGCGCTCGGTCGCCGATAACGGCGGTGTCTACTTCGTGCCGGCCTTCTCCGGTCTTTTCGCCCCCCACTGGAGGAGTGACGCCCGGGGCGTTATCGCTGGGTTGACCCGGTTCGCCACCAAGGGCCATCTGGCCCGAGCGGCTCTGGAGGCCACTGCCTTCCAGACCCGTGAAGTACTCGACGCGATGAACCTCGACTCCGGGGTGGAACTCACCTCGCTGAAAGTCGACGGGGGCATGGTTTACAACGACCTGTTGATGCAGTTCCAGGCCGACCAGCTGGGAGTGCCCGTATTGCGGCCCGTGGTCGCAGAAACCACAGCGCTGGGGGCCGCCTGCGCGGCGGGCCTGGCGGTGGGGTACTGGGATGGGTTCGACGACCTGAAAGCCAATTGGGGCCTGGACCGAGCGTGGCAACCTGTTACGATCGGATCGCAGCGTGATGAGCTGTACGCTCGATGGAAGAAGACGGTGAATCGGACCCTCGACTGGGTTTAGTTGGCCCGGGTGAGCGACCGGTAGCCTCAGGGGAACCAATACAGAGTGAGGAGCGGATGAAGGTCGTTGTTGGGTTCATCAATAGTCCGGCGGGTGCGGCGGCTCTTGATAGGGCCATCGAAGAGGTGCAGCTCCGCCAGGCTGAGCTGGTCGTCGTGCATTCGATGGAGGGCGGCGACAAAGAGGAAGCAGAAGAGGTCCTCGCCTATCGGGTCGAGCTCGAACAGATTGAGCAACGGCTCACGA
This sequence comes from Acidimicrobiia bacterium, assembly GCA_029863625.1. GTDB lineage: Bacteria > Actinomycetota > Acidimicrobiia > Spongiisociales > UBA4744 > UBA4744. The sequence goes on along the minus strand of JAOTUY010000027.1, from coordinate 15,923 downwards.
GTCTGGGCGTTCCCCACGAGATCCACGAATACGTGCGCGGGCAATCGCCGAGCGAAGACCTCATTCAGTGCGCCAGGGACGAAAACGCCGAACTCATCGTCATCGGTTTGCGGCGCCGGTCGGCAGTCGGGAAACTCATCTTGGGGAGCAACGCTCAGGAGATTCTGCTCGGCGCCGAGTGCCCGGTGCTGTCGGTGAAGGCCACCTATTGAGCATCGAGCCAACGGCTTGACGGTGACGTAACAAGGCTGGCCCGTCGCTCTATCGCTGCGACCCGACCACTTCACCGGGGAAGACTCCTAACCTGGCGTGATGCCCGATTTCACCTGCTCAGATTGCGGTGCGACGTTCTCTCTGTCGAGGTCCGTCGTCGAGCGCTATCCGGGCTGGCAGCCGTCGCGGTGCTTCGAATGCCGGGACCGTGTCAAGGCGGTGCAGGGCGGTTCCGGAACCACCCGAACCAAAACCGGGGATCCGATGTCCGGGGTGTTCACAGACGGGGGAGCCTCTCCCAACCCGGGTCCCGGTGGGTGGGGAGCCGCCTACGTCGTCGATGATGTTCTCATCGCCCAAGCGTACGGTCACGATCCGGCCACCACCAACAACCGTATGGAACTGACCGCGTTGATCGCTGCGCTCCGTCTGGTGCCTTCCGGCCTGGCCGTAGTGGTGTACAGCGACAGCAACCTGGCCGTGCGGACGATCAACGAGTGGGCCGCCGGTTGGGAGAAGCGGGGATGGAGGCGCAAGACCGGTCAAGTGGAAAACCTCGACCTGGTCAAGACTGTATATGAAGGGTTCCGCCGACGACCGGAACTCGACCTGCGGTGGATCAAAGCGCACGCCGGATTCAAATGGAACGAGTACGCCGACCAGCTGGCCAACCGTTGGCGAGACGGTGACTGAGCGAATGGGCGCCGTGGGGCTCGTCATGTCAGACTGAGCCGACTTCGTCGAGAGGGAATCCATGCCGTATAGGACGATCATCGAACCGTTCCGCATTCACAGTGTGCAGGCCATCGATTTTCCGACCGGTGAGCAGCGGCAGGAAGCGCTGCTTCGAGCAGGCTACAACCTGTTCGGATTGCACGGCGATGAGGTAATAATCGATCTCCTCACCGATTCGGGCACCGGAGCCATGTCCGCTCAGCAGTGGGCGGGGATGATGGTTGGAGATGAATCGTATGCCGGCAGCCGGTCGTTCTACCGGTTGCGAGATGTCATAGAGGACCTCACCGGTCTCCAGGAGATAATCCCCACTCATCAAGGTCGGGCGGCGGAGAAGATCCTGTTCACCACGGTGGTCAACGAGGGCGATGTGGTCCCCAACAACACACACTTCGACACGACACGTGCCAACGTCGAGTATCAGAATGCCGAGGCCCGGGATCTGGTCATATCCGAGGGAATCGATCCCTCCTCGGAGGCTCCCTTCAAAGGGAACATGGATGTCGTAGCCCTCGTCCGGACCATCGAAGAGGTTGGGCGCGAGCGGGTGCCGCTGATCATGGTCACCGTTACCAACAACTCCGGTGGCGGTCAGCCCGTTTCGATGGCCAACCTCCGCGCCGTGCGGGAGGTATGCAATCGCTACGAGATTCCGTTCTTTCTCGATGCCTGCCGGTTCGCCGAGAATGCCTGGTTCATCAAACAGCGGGAGGAGGGGTACGCCGACCGAACGCCGAAAGAGATCGCCCAGGAGATGTTCTCGCTCGTTGACGGATGCACGATGTCCGCCAAGAAGGATGGATTATCGAACATCGGTGGGTTCTTGGCGATGAACAACCCGCATGTCGCCCGGCAGTGCCGGAACCTGCTGATCCTGACGGAGGGCTTCCCAACCTACGGCGGTCTGGCCGGATACGACCTCGAAGCGATTGCCCAAGGGCTGGTCGAGGTTTTGCAGGAGGAATATCTCCGGTACCGGATCCGATCGACCGGCTACCTGGCGGACAAGGTGAGCGGTGCCGGGGTACCTATTGTTCGGCCGCCGGGCGGTCATGCCGTCTATCTCGACGCGAAGAGTTTCCTGGGGCACATCCCTCCTCACGAGTACCCGGCCCAAGCGTTGGCCGTCGAGCTCTATCGCGAAGGTGGGGTACGGGGGGTGGAGATCGGCTCGGTGATGTTCGGCAAGCCACAACCCGACGGCACCGAGCTTCCGGCCGCTATGGAACTGGTCCGTCTGGCAGTTCCGCGCCGTACCTACACCCAGTCGCACATCGACTATGTGGGAGAAGTGGTGATTGCCGTGGCCGAGCGGGCCGAGCATTTGCGCGGCTATCGCATTGTCGAGCAGGCACCCTGGCTGCGCCATTTCACCGCCCGGTTCGAGCCGGTGTAGGAGGGTCTCCCCCCTGGCGAGCGAAGCGAGTCGGTAGGGGGGAGTACCGCCGAAGGCGGGGAGGGGGCCGGCCAACCATCAACCCGGCTTCTAGCCCGCTTGGCTCCCAGCTTCTAGCCAAAAATGTGGTAGGCCTGGTCGCTGGTCGCTGGTGGCTGGTTCCGCCCTCTTCTGCGATCTGTATGGTTTTGGGTAAGGGCCTTCCTCAGGACCCGGCGAAAGGAGCTGCGGATGATCGGTCCGGACGATGTCCACGAGGTCTTGACACGTCATCAGCTGGTCGACGGATACCCCGTCGTATTGGATCTGGAACGGTCCGAAGGCGTCTGGTTGCACGACGCTCGAAGCGGCAAACGCTACCTCGATGCCTTTTCGTTCTTCGCCTCCTGGCCGATGGGATACCGTCATCCGATGTTGCTCGACCCGGAGTTCCAGGAAGAGCTCCTGCGGGCCGCAACCACCAAAACATCAAACTCCGACGTATACACCGTCGAGATGGCCAGGTTTGTTGAGGCCTTCGCGACCAAGGTCACGCCGGACGGGTTCCCCCATCACTTCTGGGTATCGGGTGGCGCTCTCGGCGTCGAGAACGCCCTCAAGACCGCCTTTGACTGGAAGGCGCGCAAAATAGGACGAACCAGCTTCGAAAGCAACGTCAACGATCTGGTGATTCTCCACTTCCGTCAGGCATTCCACGGCCGCACCGGCTACACCCTCAGCCTGACCAACACTCGACCCGACAAGATTGGCCTCTTCCCCAAGTTCGATTGGCCCCGGGTCCACAACCCGGCCATCGAATTCGACCTTCAGGGCGGGATCGCCAACAACATCGAGGCGGAGGAGGAGCGGGCCTACGACGACATCGAAGAGGTCTATTCCCGGTACGGGAACAGAATCGCTGCCATCCTCATCGAACCGATGCAGGGAGAGGGTGGCGACAATCATTTCCGCGGCGAGTTCCTGGCGGCGTTGCGCCGGATCGCCGATGAGCGGGATTCGATGCTGATCTTCGATGAGGTGCAGACCGGGTTCTTCGGCTCCGGGAAGCCCTGGATGTGGCAGCACTACGAGGTGAAGCCCGACCTCGTGGCCTTTGGCAAGAAGACCCAGGTGTGCGGGTTTTACGCGTCACCGCGGGTCGATGAAGTGGTGGACAACGTCTTCAGCCTTTCGAGCCGGATCAACTCCACCTGGGGTGGCAACCTCGTCGACATGGTGCGGTGCCGTCGGTTCATTGAAATTTGCGAGAAGGAGGCCCTGTGCGCACAGGTCGGCGAGGCAGGCGATCGCCTGATGGCCGGACTGCGCACAATCGCCAACCGCACCGGTGTGATATCCAATATCCGGGGTCTTGGGTCTCTGGTGGCCTTCACCGCGGACACACCGGAACGGCGCGGTCAGATCCTTGGTGACATGTTCGACAATGAGTTGATTGCCTTGCCGTGCGGCCCGAACTCGATCAGGTATCGGCTTCCCTTCGTGATCCAGCCCGATGAGGTCGATGAGATCCTCAACCGAACCGAGGCAAGCTTGCGGCCTCCGAAACGCGAGCACGCGTTAACCCGCCAGGAGAAGGGCGGATAGGCTCGCTTCGCTCGCAGTCTTAAGTAGTCAGACATCGGTTACCGGTCCGCGCGGGGCTCGGGTTATGGCTACCGGCCGCTGATGGCTCCTGACTACTTACTCTGATCCTGGCCTTGCTTTTCGGCTCGGCGTCGGATCTCGACCCGGATCTCCTGGATCTTCTTCTCAAGAGCAGCGCGGCCGCTCGAACGGTCGATGGCCTCGTTGATCTTCATGACGTTCTGCAAGTCGATGCCGGCCCCGCCTCCTCCGCCCCCGGCACCGGTGGCGCCACCGGTATGGGCCATGTCGAGGTGGTCTCCGAGAAGAGCATCTCGGTGCCGTTCGAGATCGGTCAACCTGGCAAGCAGATCGTCCGTCGAAACCGTTCTCATGTGCAGAGGGCCGGCGAGGGCACGTAACTCAACCTGGCGATCGTGCAGCGTAACCCGTTCCTGGAAGGCATCGGCAGGGAGTTCGTAGAGCTGCTTCTGGATATCCGACAATTCCTTGCGTAGCTCTTCGAGGGAGTCCGGAACTGAGGCGTGCACGGTTTCACCTCCGTAGCCACCCCTTATGCTACCGGAGGACCCGGCGCTGATCGCCGAGAACCGACGGCTGAGAACTGATGACTGCTTCTGTATCATCACGGCGCGACCATCTCGAGGAGACCAGTGAAATCCCTGCCCAACCTTCTGGCGGTGGCGCGGATCCTGATGACGCCGGTGATCATGGCGCTCGTCATGGCGGAAGGGACCGTCGAAAACAACTACACCTATGCAGTGGTGCTCTTCACCATTGCGGCTTTCACTGATTTCCTTGACGGTTTCTTTGCCCGGCGTTGGAATATCGGCACCGTCCTCGGCGCATTCCTGGACTCCACGGCTGACAAACTCCTTGTCACGGGGTCGCTGCTGGCCTTGATTGCCGTGGACCGGGCGTCCGTGTGGGTGGCGCTGATCATCATCATCCGCGAGTTCACGGTCATGGCTTTGCGCGGCATGGCCGCGCTCGAGGGGCAGGTGGTGAAACCGTCGATGTGGGGCAAGGTCAAGGCCAATGCCCAATTCGTCGCCATCGGTTTGGCGATGTTGCGACTGGCCGAGCCGTGGGGACCGCTCTACCTCGACGAGTGGGCGATGTGGTTCGCGGCAGCCATCACCATCGCCTCCGGTTGGCAATACGTTGCGAGCTTCTGGTCGGTCGTTCGGGCTGCCGATCGGTCATGAGCACCCTGGTTACCGGGGGTTCCGGCGTGGTCGGCCTCGCTCTCCTGAAACAACTCGTGTCCCAAGGCCGGGAGGTGCGGGCACTGGTCCGCTCGGACACCGCCGCGGCGACGGTGGCGAGACTGGGGGCCAGACCGGTGCGCGGGGACATCCTCGACTTCAGCGCCGTTGCGTCGGCCATGGACGGGTGCGACGTGGTGTTTCACGTTGCCGGCTACAACGAGATGTGCCTGGCAGATCCAGCGATGCTGTTCCGGGTCAATGTGGACGGTTCCCGCAACACGCTGCGGGCTGCGGCCGCGGTGGGTGCTCGGAGGATGGTCTACACGTCCTCGGCCACGACTTTGGGGGAGGAGCGCGGATCGGTCGGGAATGAACGGTCGCCACACCGTGGCTGGTTCCTTTCCAACTACGAACGCTCCAAGTACGAAGCGGAGCGAATGCTGCTCTCCGAGAAAACCAGCGTCGAGTTGGTGGTGGTCAACCCGTCTTCCGTGCAAGGTCCGGGACGGGCCGCGGGGACCGGGAAGTTGTTCCTGGACCTGATCAACGGAAGGATCCCGGCGGTGGTCGATTCCCACTTCAGCATTGTCGACATCGATGACTGCGGCAGGGGTCATCTCCTGGCGGAAGCGAGCGGCCTCGCCGGTGAGCGCTATGTGCTGAGCGGGTTCACCCTCTCGACTGAGGAAGCCGTTGGGCTCCTCGAAGAAGTGACCGGGCTCCGGCTTCGCCTTCCCACCTTGCCCGGCTGGCTGGCTATGGGAGGTGCCGGCATTGTCGAGATGGGTTCCCGGGCGGTGCGGCGCCGTCCCCGCTTTTGTCGGGAGATGATGCGCGTGATGTCATTCGGTCATTCCTACGACGGATCGCGAGCCGTACGCGACCTCGGACTCGAGTACACGCCGGCCCGCCAGACCGTCCGACGGACCATCGAGTGGTTCGTTCAGGAAGGACTGGTCACGAGAGAGCTGCCAAGGATGTAGCAGCTCGTTCCTCGCTGCGTTGTACCTCGTACCCAACGCTGTCTGCCCGCCGTGTTATGCGAAGTACGAGATACGAGGTACGAGGTACGAGCCCCAGAGCGGCTTCTTTCTCCCATGACAACGACCACCCGGCTGGGAGGCTGAACCGTCGCTGGGGGGCATTGCGATGAGATAGCCGGTTCAGTTTGGGGCCTAAGGTGGTCGCTGTCGTCATCGAAATTACCGCACCTAGGCCTGATTTCCGCGGAAATCACTAGGTCGGGCGACCTAGCGAGCCTTTCTTGCGTCCTAGGAGAGGGTGGGAGCACCGCTACGCTCATCAAACGATGCCCGCCCCACTCGCACCTCTCGTTGATCGGTGGCGGCCGCAGAACCTCCCGAAGTTACCGGGTCGTCTGGTCGTACCGCCGGCCGCCCGCGCCTTTTTTCTGGCAGGTATGGCGGCCCACAGCACCGGTCCCCTGTTGGCGATCGTGCCCGGCGAGCGGGACGCCGAAGAACTAGCGGAGGACCTCGCCCTTTTCCACAGCGCGGTGGTTCTGATGCCCGCCTGGGAGACCCTTCCATTCGAGCATGTGTCACCCAACGCAGCAACGATGGCTCGAAGAGCCGAGGCTCGCCACATGCTGGTTGCCGGTCAACCGGGGTCTGTTGTGGTTGCGTCGGCGCGTTCCGTGTCCCAACGGATCAGCCCCTCCAGCACTGAGCCGCTATCCGGCCGGGTTGATGAGGAGATCGGGTTCGACCGCACGATCGAGTGGCTGGCGCACGCGGGGTACCGCCGCACCGACCGGGTCGAGGCGAGGGGTGAGTTCTCGGTCCGAGGGGGGATCGTGGATCTCTTCCCCGCCCAAGCGGACGAACCGGTGCGGCTCGACTTCTGGGGCGATGTTGTGGAGAACGCCCGAGTGTTCAGCACATCCAGCCAACGATCCGTCGAGAAGTTAGAGAGATTCGTCGCGTATCCGGCCCGGGAGTTTCGCCCGGATCAGGTTGTTTCTGCTGGTGCCCGGCTGCTACTGGAGAAGGAAGCGTGGGCCGCCTCGACCTGGGATCGGCTGTCCGAAGGCGTTCTGTTCTCCGGGATGGAGTCGTGGCTCCCTTGGCTGGCTCCGCCCGTCACCGCTCTATCGGAGCTGGCTCCGGGTGGGTCGTTGGTCGTTTTCGATCAGGTGAGGGCATGCGACAGAAACCAGGACTTGCTCAAGGAGGAGGGGGAGTTGGCCGCGGCGCTCGCTCCTACCTGGGGCCATGGGGCGCCCGAAGCCGGCGATCATCCCGCTCTCTATCTCGATCTGGACGAAGCGCTAGCGGGGCGCATCATGCTCGAAGCGCCGGCGGCGGCCGCTGGGCCAGACGACCGTTCGCTCGAGATCCGTGGGTTCGACGCAACTCCCGGCGATGCGGATTCGGTTGCTACCGGCCTGCGACGCCTCTTGGAGCGCAAAATGGATGTGGTCGTGGCGATGGATGGGGCGGGGGCAGCGGATCGGGTTGCCCGCATCCTCATGGAGGCTGGATTGTCGATGACCAGGGCCGACCGACTCGATCGGCCTGCCTCGGTCGTCCTTCCCGTTGGGATTCATCGCGGGTTTGTATTTCCCGATCGGGCCGTTGCCGTGCTGGGAGAACAAGAGGTGGCCGGGCGCAGGCGGGCTCATCGACGGACCAGGCCACGCCGGGTTGCCCAGGACACGTCCGGTTATCGGGACCTCACCGAAGGCGACTATGTGGTGCACTATCGCCATGGGATCGGGAGGTTCGAGGGCCTCGCCGCCCGTACTATTGCCGGGGTCGAGCGCGACTACCTGGTCGTTGGCTTTGCCGCAGGCGATACATTGTATGTCCCTACCGACCAGCTGGCGGCCGTCCGCAAATACACGGGCGGCGAAACCCCTCGCGTGTCGAGGATGGGAGGCTCCGATTGGTCAGCCACCCGGTCGAAGGTACGCAAGGCCGTGGCCTTAGTCGCCGAACAGGTGGTTTCGCTCCACAGGGCTCGGGCGGCTGCGTCCGGGCATGCGTATGCGCCCGACGCTCCCTGGCAGGGCGAGCTAGAAGCAGCTTTTCCCTTCGAGGAGACCCCCGATCAACTGTCCGCGATTCACGACGTCAAAGCCGACATGGAGCACTCCGGCCCGATGGACCGCCTGGTGTTTGGTGACGTCGGTTTTGGCAAGACCGAGGTGGCCATTCGAGCTGTCTTCAAGACGGTCATGGAAGGGAAACAAGCCGCCATCCTTTGTCCGACGACTCTGCTGGCCCAACAGCACTTCCAGACGTTCTCGGAACGTTACGCCCCGTATCCCGTTCGGGTCGAGATGCTGAGCCGGTTCTTGACCTCCAAGCAACAACGGGCCGTGGTTGATGGCATCGCCACGGGTGAAGTCGACGTTGTGATAGGGACGCACCGGCTGATCAGCGACGATATCAGGTTCAAGGATCTCGGCCTGCTCGTGATCGACGAGGAACAACGCTTCGGAGTCAATGCCAAGGACAAGGTCAAACGCTTTCGGGTTGGCGTCGATGTGTTGACGTTGACGGCGACGCCCATCCCTCGGACTCTGGAAATGGCGCTGACCGGCATCCGCGATGTTTCCCACATCCGCACTGCTCCGGAAGATCGTCACCCGATCCTCACCTACGTCGGTCCTTTTGATGAGCAAGCCATCTCGGCTGCCATCCGGCGCGAGATGTTGCGAGAGGGTCAGGTGTTCTATGTGCACAACCGCGTTCAGTCGATAGAACGGGCGGTTGCTCATCTGCGGGAGCTCGTTCCCGACGCCCGGTATGCCGTAGCTCATGGGCAGATGAGTGAGGGTCAGCTCGAACAGGTAATGATCGACTTCTGGAACCGCGAATACGACGTACTGGTTGCTACCACCATTATCGAGTCGGGTCTCGACCTTCCGCAGGTGAATACACTCATCGTGGAACGGGCCGACCTTCTGGGTCTCGCTCAGCTCTACCAGTTACGCGGCAGGGTAGGACGATCGAGCCAGCGAGCCTACGCCTACCTCTTTCACCCGACCGGGTTGTCTTTGAGCGAGGACGCGTACCGACGGTTGGAGGCGATCGGAGAAGCGACCGATCTCGGGTCCGGGTTTTCCCTCGCGCTGAGAGATCTGGAGATCCGAGGAGCGGGCAGCGTCCTCGGCGAGGTGCAGTCCGGCCACATCGCTGCGGTTGGTTTCGACCTGTATACGGAACTGGTGGCCGAGGCGGTGCGCGAGCTCGAAGGTAAGCCGGTGGAGAGAGCCGACCGAGCCGAGGTGAGAATAGATCTGCCGGTAGATGCCCACTTGCCTGATGACTACCTGGCGGACCAGGGGGCGCGGCTAGAGGCCTATCGCCGGCTGGCCCTGGCGGCGACCGACGATGAGGTGGAGGACGTGGGCCGTGAGTGGCTGGATCGCTATGGTCCCATGCCCGTCGCAGCGGCGGCCTTGCTCGCCGTCGCCCGGTTGCGCGTCGAGGCGCTGCGGGTGGGAGTTACCGAGGTTGTCAAACTGCACGACGAGGTGCGCCTGGCCACCGTCGACCTCTCGGTATCCCAAGAAGTGCGGCTGTCGCGAATAGCCCCGCGGGCAGTTCTCCGGGCAGCCGAAGGGGTGATCTTCCTTCCTGCCCCTCCGGAGAACGAAATCGTCGGGGAGCTGCTTGCCTTCCTGACCGAGATGTGGCCCGCGGCAGAGAGTTCCTAGTTCTTCGATCTTCGTCCGCGGTCACCGCCCCCCTGAGGCGCAGGCAAAGCCTGAGCCGGTTGAGGGGAGGCGGCGAGCCCGGTGAGGGCTCGGCGGAGGGGTCGGTTCCCAACCACCAAGCGGGACCCCCAAGTTCCCCGACTTCCCACTTCCTGTTGCCCGGCTCCCTGCCTACCATTGGCTTTCACTTCCAGTTCCGTGACAAAAAGGTGATTCTGGTGCGCAAACTCGTTGTCCTGCTCTTTGTACTCGCACTGCTGGCTGCCGCGTGCTCGGGCGGCGGAGCGATCGTCGCTACATTCAACGGGACGGACATCACGTTGGGTGAGGTCGAGGCGCTTCGCCCCGATACCGCAACGGTCGCCCGTCAGGACTTCGCCGATGATCTCTTCGTGCTGATCTTCGAAGAAGCCCTGCGTCAGGGAGGTCGAGAACTGGGCGTCGTGGAGGATCAAGCAGCAATCGATACCTTCTACGCCGACTATGTGGCCAACGTCGAGGGCACCCTCAATGAGTTCCTGGAAGCCAACAACATCACTGAGGAGACCTTGCGCCACTTTGCCTTCCAGCAGGTGATCATCCCGACAATCAGGGAGAAGCTCGCCGAAGCATCCGACCCCGTCGACGAGGCAGACATCCAAGCCGCCTACTCCGAGCTGCTGCCCAACCTCACCACGGTGTGCACCCGACATATTCTCGTGGCAACCGAGGACGAAGCAACGGCAGTACTGGGTCGTCTCGACGGAGGTGAGGATTTCGGCGACCTAGCTGCGGAACTCTCCACCGACACCGGATCCGGAGCCAACGGCGGGGACGTGGGGTGTATGACTGAGGCCGAGATGACACAGACCTTTGTGGCTCCCTACACCGAGGCGGCCCTGACGGCTCCGATCGGCGAGGTCACCGATCCTGTTCAGTCCGATTTTGGCTACCACGTGATGATCGTTGATTCCCGCGACTCGCAGCCGCTCGATGAGATCCGGGTCGATCTCGAGGCGGCGCTCATCAATCAGCAGGGCGCCGGCCTCTTCGACGAATGGGTGGCCCAGAGGTTAGGGGCGGCCGAAATCGTCGTGACCGAGCGATATGGGACCTGGCAAACCGAACCTTCCTTCGGGGTAATCTCCCCAGCCTGATGGCTGGACACATCACCATTGTCGGTCTCGGCCCGGGCGACTATCAGCGGATTCCCGCCGGGACCAGGAATTTGTTGCTCAACCCCGACGTCCGGGTGATCGTCCGCACCCTGGAACATCCCGCCGCCCGTCATCTCAGTGAGCTCAGAGCTGTGGAGAGCGGCGACGATCTCTACGAGTCGGCAGAGACGTTCGACCTTGTCTACGAGGGTCTGGCCGAGAGGGTGGTGGAAGCCGGTTCGGCGACTCATGTGATATTCGCGGTGCCGGGCAGCCCGAACGTCGGCGAACGCACTCCCGGGCTGATACGCGAGTACGCCTCCCGCGCCGGGGTTCCGGTTGAGGTGTTGGGCGGCGAGTCCTTCCTTGACCTGGCGCTGTCTGCAGTCGGAGTGGATCCGATCGGCGATGGATTGGTCGTGTTGGATGGCCACCACCTCCCGGATCCGTTGCTGCTTCAGCTGCCGACCATCATCACCCAGGTCGACGTCCCGATCCTTCTCATCGACGTGCGCGACAGGCTCGCCCGGCTGCTACCGGACGCGACGCCCGTCACCGTTCTGACAGACCTGGGCACCGCCCAGGCTCGCGTCGAGACCATTGCGCTCGAGGCGCTCGGGGGAGAACACGCCGGCCTCCGCACCTCTCTGTTCCTGAAGGCTATGCAGGTTGGGCTTCCCGGCCTCATCGGCACGATGAAGCAGCTTCGGGCGGAATGCCCCTGGGACCGGGAGCAGACGCACCACAGCCTCGTCCGGAACGTTGTCGAGGAAACCTACGAACTCGTTGAAGCTCTTTCGCTGCTTCCCGTCGAAGCCCCGGCCGGCCGCCCGGATTTCGTCGCGTATGACGAGGTCGAGGATGAGCTGGGTGATGTCCTCCTCCAGGTGCTCTTTCACAGCACCATGGCCAGCGAGGCCGGGGCTTTCGACATCGAAGATGTTGCCGAGCGCTTGAGAGAGAAACTCGTGCGCCGCCATCCCCACGTGTTCGGGGACGGTGAGGCAGCAACCGCTCAAGAAGTCCTCCAGAACTGGGAGCGGATCAAACAAGACGAGAAGCAGCGGTCCTCGCTGATGGATGACGTGCCCGCCGGGCTGCCGGGAATGGAGCGAGCCGCCAAGCTCCAGCGCCGGGCAGCCACCGTTGGCTTTGATTGGGAAGGGCCGGCCCCCCTCATGGACAAGGTGCGCGAAGAGGTGGCAGAACTCGATCAGGCGCTCGGCGATCGAGTGGAAGCCGAACACGAGCTCGGTGATCTGTTGTTTTCTGCCGTCAACCTGGCGCGCCATCTTCACATCGACCCGGAGGTGGCGTTGCGGCGGGCGGTCGCTCGGTTTGGGGAGCGATTCCGCCGGATGGAAGAGTCGGGCGACCTGACGCCACTGAGTCCTCTCGAATTGGACGAGTTGTGGGAAAGCGCCAAAGCCGAGCTCGAGGATTTCCCGGAGAACAGGAGCAATCATGGCTAAGGTTGCCACTAAGGAGGGTCCATGACCACGATCGAGGTGATCAGGGCCCGTGAAGTCCTCGATTCCCGGGGGAACCCGACCGTCGAGGCCGAGGTGCTCCTCGCTGGCGGCGCCTTCGGTCGAGCCGCGGTTCCGTCGGGAGCATCGACGGGGGCGCTCGAAGCTGTCGAGCTTCGAGATGGTGGAGACCGCTACGGCGGCAAGGGCGTAACGCGGGCCGTTGCCAATATCCACGACGAGATCGCACCTGCCTTGATCGGCAGGAACGCCACAGATCAAGAAGCCCTCGACCAGATCATGCTCGATCTGGATGGGACACCCAACAAAGCCAGGTTGGGCGCCAATGCCATCCTGGCCGTCTCGTTGGCTGCCGCCCGCGCCGCATCCGCAGCCCTCGATATTCCGTTGTTCAAGTATCTCGGAGGACCGTCCGCTCGCGTTTTGCCGGTCCCTTTCCTCAATGTGTTGAACGGTGGGGCGCATGCAGCCAACTCGGTCGATATTCAAGAATTCATGCTCGTTCCCGCCGGTGCTCCTAGCTTCCGCGAGGCACTGCGGGCCGGCGTTGAGGTTTACCATGCTCTCAAGGCCGTCCTGGCGGGGCGCGGGCTGTCCACCAACGTTGGCGACGAAGGCGGGTTTGCTCCCAACCTGTCGAGCAATCGTGAGGCGCTCGAAATCCTGTCCGAGGCGATCGGCAATGCCGGTTACCAGCTGGGGGACGACATCGCCCTGGCGATGGACGCGGCAGCTTCGGAGTTGTATGAGGGCGGCCGTTACGTTCTGTCGGGAGAGGGGCGCGAGTTCGGCTCCGAAGAGATGACCACCTTCCTCGAAGGTCTGCTCGACGATTTCCCGCTGGTCTCGATTGAAGACGGTCTGGCTGAAGATGATTGGGACGGTTGGAAATTGCACACCAAGCGGATGGGGAACCGGACCCAGCTCGTCGGTGACGACATCTTCGTGACCAACGAGAGCATCCTCCGCAGAGGGATCAAAGAGGGAATCGGCAATGCCATTCTCATCAAGGTCAACCAGATCGGTTCACTGTCTGAGACGCTTCACACGATGGAGACGGCCGAACGGGCCGGCTACGGGCGGATGGTCAGCCACCGTTCCGGCGAAACGGAAGACGCATTCATTGCCCATCTGGTCGTGGCGACCAACGCCGGCCAGATCAAAACCGGGGCCCCGGCCCGGGCCGAGCGGACCGCCAAATACAACCAGTTGCTCCGGATTGAAGAGTATCTAGGAGATCAGGCTCGCTATGCCGGCTGGGAAACCTTGGGGCGTCGCTCGTGATCCGCGCAACGACCAAGACCAGGGTGGTCTCGGGCATAACCTTGCTGCTGGTCGTAGCGGTTGCGCTCGTGTTCTCTAACGTCTTCCCGTTCCGGCAGATTCTCGCCCAGCAAGAGCTCGTCCAGCAGAAGGAGGAGACGCTGGCTGTGTTGCGGGAAGAGAACGCCCGGTTGACGGCGACCGCTGGTTATCTTCAAACGGATCAGGGAGTCGAGAAGATCGCCCGTCAAGACTTTGGTTACGTCCAGCCGGGCGAAGTAGCCTACGTTGTCGTGGCGCCGCCTGGAGAGCAGGTGGAGTTCACACCGCCGCTGCCCGACCCGATCGAGGAGCTCGATAGCGTTTGGTGGCAAGGAATCTGGGATTTCCTGACCGGTCGCGATCTGCTCGGTTAGGAGACTCCCAATGGACGACCAGCAGGTGGCGGCCGTTCAGCTCGAGCGGGCGCTCCGCGCGCCGGTCGACGTAATGTTTCGGTGCCCTCTCCATCTACCGGTGGTGGTTGCGGTCCCGCCCCTGCTTGAGGACGGCACGCCGTTTCCGACTCGCTATTGGCTGACTTGTCCACTGGCTCGAATTCGGGTGGGGAGGCTCGAGTCTGTCGGTGGTGTGAGAGCAATGGAACGGTGGGTGGAATCGGACCCGGCCATCGAGGCCCGGTTCCAGGCCGCAGGAGAACGTTACGCGGCGGAGCGTGACTCGCTGGTTCCAGAAGACGCTTTGCACCGGCCATCGGGCGGAGTGGCGGGGAGCGAGCGAGGCGTCAAATGTCTGCATGCCCACTACGCCGACCATCGAGCCGGCCACGACAACCCGGTCGGAGAGATGGTTACACCGTGGGTCGAACCGCTTGATTGTTCGGCGGGCTGTGTGACTGAGGATGATCGAGGCGACGTCGTGCGGAACCCGATGTGGCGGGAACCGAAGTAGTCGTCAGTGATCAGTCATCAGTTCGGAACACCGATTACTGATTACTGATTTCTGACTACTGATTACTGATTACTCGAGCACAGCTCGCAGCTTTTCCCATGTGTCGGCCAGATCTTCGGGAATCACGCGGGTTCCGCCGACGGTGGTCATGAAGTTGGCGTCGCCTTCCCAGCGGGGGACGAGGTGCAGGTGGAAGTGGCCGGGAACCCCCGCCCCGGCGACGCGTCCGAGATTGGCGCCCAGGTTGAACCCGTCCGGCGACATGGCTGGCTGCAGGGCGCGCTGAGCGACGACGAGGGATTCCCACAGTTCGGACCGTTCTGAGTCGTTCAGGTCGCCCGGATCCGCGATATGACGAAAAGGGGCGATCATCACGTGGCCGGTCGTGTAGGGGAAGCGATTGAGGGCGGTAAAAGCCGTATGGCCTCGAGCGATAATGAGGGATTCGCGGTCCGGTTGATCGGGCAGACGGCAGAAAAGGCAGCCATCGGGTTCCGGGTCCCCGGCTCCCGTTATGTAGGTACTGCGCCATCCGGCCCAGAGGTGGTCCATACCCGTGAGGTTACTGTTGGTTGGTATGGCCAAGGCCGTCGAGCTTCTATCGTTCATCTAGGGTTGCAGAGTCCAGGCCCGGGTGACGTAATTTGGCAGCCGTGGCGGACTTAAAATCCGCTGCTCCGAAAGGAGCGTGTGGGTTCAAATCCCACCCCGGGCACAACAAAAGACCAGGCAGCGGGTCTAAACCGTCTCGACAGATTGGCGCTTGGTCACAGAATGGTCACGAGCGGGGTCGAACACTCGCTTCTCGATGCACCAGGTCGGCCACTCGAGCCGCAGCGTCGTCGTCTAGGCCCTGTATGGCGTGGCTGTATACGTCGAGGGTGAAGGCGACGGAAGCGTGGCCCAGCCGTTCCGACACGACCTTGGGGTGGACGCCTGCTTGCAGGGCCAGTGTGGCCCAGGTGTGGCGGGTGTCGTGGAACGTGATGCGGGTAGAGCCCCATCTGGCGACCCGGCGTTCGAATACTTTGGAGACGGCTTCCGGGTGATAGTGGACGCCGTCCGGCTTGGCGAAGAGCAGGTCGCCGTCGCGATACCCGTCACCCACCATCAGGCGTTCTTCGAGCTGGGCCTTTCGGTGCCGACGGAGCAGTGTGGCCGTTTCCGGATCGACGCCGACCTGTCGACGGCTACGGTCGGTCTTGAGGTCGGAGAACTCAGGTACATGGCGGACGACCCTGAGTTGTCGCACCAACC
>JAOTUY010000026.1 GCA_029863625.1 Acidimicrobiia bacterium | reverse complement strand
TGCCACACCGGCATTTCCGAATTCCCTCACGAACCGATCGAGGAAGAGAGCCTGCGCGAGTTTGCGGTGGCCAATTACACCGCCTGCGCCACCTGCCACGACTCCCAATACTCTGCGACCCACGACAGCGTGCACGGCGCCGCTCTCCTGGGCGGGAACAACGAAGCGGCCGTCTGCACGGATTGTCACGGCGCCCACGACGTGCAGCCGGCGGGAACGCGAGCCACCGCCATCCAACGGACCTGCGAGAACTGCCACTTCGAGATCTACACCGTTTATGAGGACAGCGTGCACGGGGCAGCGCTCTTCGAAGAAGACAATGCCGATGTTCCCACTTGTACCGACTGTCACGGGGTACACGACGTCGAGGGGCCCGCCGTCGCCGGGTTCCACCTCTTCTCCCCCCAGATTTGTGCCGATTGCCATGAGGACGAAGACCTGATGGGCAAGTACGACATCTCCACCGATGTGTTCGATACGTACGTGGCCGACTTTCACGGCACAACCGTTGTGATCTTTGAAGAGCTCTTTCCCGATCAGCAGACCAACAAACCGGTGTGCATCGACTGTCACGGCGTCCACAACATCGCTTCTGCCGATAACCCGGAAAGCCAGACCTTCCGGGAGAATCTGCTCGGAACCTGCCAGCGCTGCCACCCCGATGCGACCACCAATTTCCCCACCGCGTGGATGAGCCACTACTCGCCGACCGTGGAGCAAACCCCTTTGGTGTTCTACGTGAACCTCTTCTACCGGATCGTCATCCCCCTGGTCATCGGCGCCATGCTGCTGTGGGTGATCATCGACATCTTCAAGAAGCCGGCCGCCCGTCGCAAGGAGGTGGCCAGTGCTTGATCAGAACGAGCGACAGGTGAGGCAAGAAGAACGCATCCGGCGCTTCTCAGTTTCCGACCGGGTCGAACATTGGCTCCAGGTGATCACTTTTGTAGCACTGGCGCTTACCGGGTTGATCCAGAAATGGCCGGACGTGGGATTCTCCCGGTGGGCCCTCACGACTCTGGGCGGTATCGAAGCCACTCGCCTCATTCACCGCGTCTTCGCCACGTTGTTGCTGCTGGCCATCGTGTATCACCTCTTCACTGCCGGCAAACGCATCTTTGTAGATCGGGCCCCACGGACCATGGTGCCGGGCAGAGCTGACCTGCGAGCTGCCTGGCAGGGAGTTCGATTCAATTTCGGCCGTGACCAGGAGCCTCCCGTCCAGGGACGATTCACCTGGGAAGAGAAACTCGAGTACTGGGCCATTGTCTGGGGAACGCTGATCATGACCCTTACCGGGTTCATGTTGTGGAACCCGATAGCCACAGCCAAGTTCCTGCCCGGGCAGTTCATTCCCGCCGCCAAGGCCGCTCACGGTGGTGAGGCGCTCCTGGCAGTTCTGGCCATCCTCGTTTGGCACTTCTATCACGTCCACCTCCGTCACTTCAATACCTCCATCTTCACCGGATACACGACCCGCGGCGAGATGGTCAAGGAGCACTCACTGGAATTGGCCGCGATCGAGGCCGGGGAGTTCGATCCCCCACCGACAGAGGTCACCGAACGGCGGCGCCGTCGGTTCATGCCGGCCTACTCGGTGGTTGCGGGAGCCCTGCTGGTGGGCATCTACTTCTTCGTGACGTTCGAAGACACGGCCATTCAGACCATCGATCCACCCGAGAACGTCACCGTCTTCGTGCCCGCCCCAACTCCAACCGTACCGCTCGTTACCACCACCACCCCGACCACGACCACGACCGAGAGCACAACATCGACAACGGGAGGAACCGAACCCGACAGCTGGGTAACCGCTATCGAACCCGTGTTCTCCGCCAAATGCGGATCGTGCCACAAGGGTGACTCCGGCTTTGCCAGCCTGGATCTCAGCACCTACGCGACTGCGCTGGCGGGTGGAGCAACGGGTCCCGGAATCGTGCCCGGCGACCCGAACTCATCCGTGATCTACGAGAAGCAAGACGCGGGCGGCCATGCGGGGCAGCTCACCGACACGGAACTAGCAACCTTGCGCGCCTGGATAGACGCGGGCGCCCCCGAAACGCCCGCCGACGCAGGCGCCGGAGGCGGGTCCGCCTCCGGCTCCACCTGGGACAGCGCATTTGCAGCTCTCCTCGCCGATTCCTGCGGAGCGTGTCACGGCGCCGGAGCTCTGGGCGGTCTCAACGTGACCAGGTATGCGCTGGCCATTGAGGGTGGCAACTCGGGACCCGGCATCGTCCCCGGCGATCCCAACGCTTCTGAGATATACGCCACGCAAGCGGCGGGGGGACACCCCGGCCAACTCACCGACCTTCAGCTCGCCGACCTGGCCGCCTGGATCGACGCAGGAGCACCAGAGAAGTAGATCGGGCCTTGCCCGATCTACTTGCTTTCCGTCAGCCGCTTTCCGCCAGCCGATTACCACAACGCCCTCGCTCGACAGACCCATTCGGAAGGCGGATGGCTGAGGGCGGATGGCAACGAACGAAGTGACTTAATACCCAGATGCCCGGGTGTGACACTGCGTGCAGGAGATCGTCTGCCAGACGTCGCCAATGGGTGCCGGGTGCTCGAAGTCGAGCCCACCGACGGCGCTCTCAATCGCGCTGAGATCATCCGTCGGGCCCTGAGCGACGATCACGTGGCAGGTGTCGCATGCAATCGGCAGCGCCTCGCCGACCTCATTGACCTGCTGACTGCCGTGGCATCGGAAACACCCCTCGTTAACGAAGTGGCTCAGGTTGTCGACCCGCGACCGGTAGTCGGTGTTCATCTCAGGGAAGAAGTTGCTGTCGTAGACGCTCAGCAGCGTCTCCTCCGCCTGCGATATCTTCGCCGCCAGCTCGTCGAACTCGCCGGCATAGTTTGTCTGATAGAAGTCCTGCAGACCGGCAGCAATCGAGGCGTTGGCCTGTGAAGTCGTCACATACGCGGCGTTGAGAAGATCCACTCCCAGCTTGCGAATAAACGGAAGGTCCCTGGAGATCTTCCCGGTCGAAAGGGCCAGGTTCATCGAAACCGCCGGAGGTGTGAAGTCATGACTGGGCCGGTTGTGACAATCCATGCAGTCAAACGTTCGGATCTCCGTATCTTCGGCACCGGGATCCGGGTACTCGGCGGCCGGGTCGGCATAGGTCGTCACCGTGCCGTCTGCCGCGGTCACTCTGAACCAGGGAATGTGTTGGCGGTCCGTGTCCGTGGCGATGTATTCAACGACGTTGGTCGTCGCCATGTGCCAGTGGATTCCTTCCAAGGCACCCGTGCGCGGGTTACCGCCACCGATGTTGACCAGCAGACTGATCGTCCAGGGTGTATTGCCCTCGTCCGTTCGGTAGTAGTTGTGCGTGACGAGTTTCTGTCCAAAGAATTGTTCGGGCCAATGGCACTCCTCACAGGTTTGCTGGGCAGGCCGGAGACTCTCCACCGGAGTGGGAATCGGACGCTCGAACGAATCGGTTGCCACAGCCAGCACCTGGCGGATCCCATCGATCTTCGATTGCACCCAGAACCCTGCCCCGGGTCCGATATGGCAATCTACGCACGGAACCCGAGCGTGGGGAGAGTTGTGATAGGTCACGTTTTCGGGGCCCATGACCTCATGACAGGACTCACCGCAAAACGCCGCCGAGTCGGTGGTTTCATACCCTTTGAAGCCTGCGTAGGCGAACACGACAACGAAGGCCGCGGTGAGGCCGAGGAACAACCACAGGCTGCGCATATAGCGAGGATCGGAAGGCACGATGTTCAATCGGAAGCGAACCACCTCGCCGCGCCGACGGGCCTGCAGCACCTGAACGCGAATCGAGATGAGAAAGAACACGAGGCCGATGAAGCCGATGATCGGTGCGCCGATAAACCCTACGATCGAGCGATACGGGTTGTCGATCCCGGAGGTGAAGTCGACGATCAGTAGGATGACGAACACCAGGAACCCGGCCAGCATGAGGGACCCACCCAGCGCCGCCATCCAGTGCCGGTAGAGGGTTCTCGTTTCCCGTTCCGGTGCCTCCGGTTCGATATGCTCCGCTTCGGTCTCGGGACCCTGATCGCTCATGCAACTCTCTCCCTGTTACCAACGAGCCTAGAGGGGGAACCGGTCCGGTCCCTAGGGACGTTAGTCCCTATCGATACGACGGTTGGTTAACCTGGACGAGCCTCCATGGTCACCTCCGGGTACCGAGACTTCAACCCGGCCATATTGATGGTGGTGCCTCCTTTCAGGTAGGTGTCGAAGAACGAGACCAGCAGGTCGTGTGTGAGCGCTATGACCCGTTCGCTTTTGATCGGGCCTTTGAGCCCGAGCTGAGGTGCGAGCGGGGTCAGTAATGGGATCGCCACGAAATCCCAGTGCTCCGTCCCGCTGATCGAAGCCAGAGATTGCCCCCCGCCGCCGTGCGTGTAGAGATCAACCAGAAGCCGATCGTTGTCGAAGGCGGTCCACTCCTCGCTACGTACGTAGAGAAACGGTTGCGCCAGACCGTCGGAAATGACGTTTGACGGCAGCGGTTCGACCCAGGGGTCCAGTCCCGCCCCGGCCCTACAGCGCTCGTCGGCATGGCACACCGTCACCACGGCTCCCCCACCCGCCGAATGGCCGAACAATCCGACCCGGTCGAGATCCAAACGACCGGCGAAGCGGTCATCTTCCTCGTCGACTCCCTCGAGGGCATCCAGCACGAACATCAGGTCGGCAGCATGCACCTCTATGAGCTTCTGGGCTGCCCCCTGATAGGCCTTCTCTCCAACCTCCGCTTCGTCGGGCAAAGCGTTGTCGTCGACTCCGACCGCCCGACCGTCCGGAAAAACAGTCATGATGGATCCGAAGGTGTGATCGACGGACACAACGATGTAGCCGTGGCTGGCCAGCGCCTCAGTTTGGTCCACATTGACCGTCCGAAAACCCGTCCACCCGTGCGAGTACACGATCACCGGATACCTCTCCTCGGCATCGGACAAGGGAGCTTCGGGATACGAGTGTGTTTCGACCAGAGCCAGGTGGTCCAGAGCAAAGGATGGGAACCCCAGCCGCTGAGCGTTGGCCGGTCCGATCCGATCGAGGTCGTCGGTCCAGGGGCCGGGAGTCGCGTCTGGATCCGGGTTGGCCGGATACCAGAGCTGAATCATCAGCTCCCGGGGGCCTCCTGGCTCCGGACCGTAGATCTCGGCTCGATTCTCATCGACGAGATAAAGCGAAAGCGTCCCCACCTCGAACGGCCCCGACGGCTCGGGGAGCCGGGGTACCGGCAAGACGGCTGGAGGCAACGCGACCAATACCACCGGAATGAGCGCCAGGAGAGCGATCTTGGATCGTCCGCTTTGAACGATCTGCAGTCCCGGGGCAGGCTTGCGAAGCAGCCGCCCACCCACCCGGGCCATGATGGCTACCACGGCGTAGACCGGGACCATCTGCCAGCGGTACCCCTCAACGATGAGATGGACGATCACCAATGCCGCGGCGGCGAGTGGTAACCCATGGACTGCCTTCACACGCGGCGCCGCAAAGCCGGCAATCGGGTATAGACCGGCCATGACCACCAGAGCAATTTCTAGAGGCCGCAACGGTCAAATCTCATCATGTCCCGGGATGCTAGGTCCGGCCCGGGCGAATGAAGGAAGGATCGAAACCGTACGGCAACTCGAGCCGGTTGGCGCGCATCAGCTCGCGATCCCCAAGAATGGTCGAGGTCGGCCCGTCGGCGACGATCCGGCCGTTGTTGATGACGAGGGACCGTTCGCACAACTCGAGCGCGTAGGGAAGGTCGTGGGTCACCATCAGCATGGTGATGTCCAATGCTTCGAGGATGTGCGCCAGTTCGTGCCGGCTGGCTGGGTCGAGATTCGAGGATGGTTCGTCGAGCACGAGTATCTCGGGCTGCATGGCCAGCACGGTCGCCACCGCCACCCGCCGGCGCTGACCAAGACTCAGGTGGTGGGGTGGCCGGTCGGCTACCTCCAGCATGCCGACGGCCTCGAGAGCATCCCGGACCCGATCGTCGAGTTCGGCTCCCTGCACCCCGAAGTTGGCCGGACCGAACGCCACATCCTGGCGAACCGTCGGCATGAAGAGTTGGTCGTCGGGATCCTGGAACACGAGTCCGGTGCGCCGCCGGATCTCATGGATGTTCTCTTCGGTGGCCGGCAACCCGGCCACCGTGACAGAGCCGCTGCTCGAAGAAAAGATTCCGTTGAGATGCAGGATGAGCGTCGTCTTTCCGGCTCCGTTGGGCCCGAGCAGAGCAACTCGCTCCCCCGGATGGACGTGGAAGTCGACGGAATGCAGCACCGCCGTTCCGTCGGGATAACTGAACGAGAGATCCCTGACCTCCAGGGCCGGGACGCTCATGTCGCGATGATGGCGGCGACCGCCGCCATCCAGGCAAATGCAGGAAAGGCCAGTGCCTGCAGCCAAGAACCAGGCCGGGTGAGCTCTCTGCTCAGAACCGGCATCTGCCCTTGGTAGCCGCGCGCCGCCATGGCTTGATACACGCGCTCGCCGCGTTCGTATGAGCGAATGAAGAGCGCTCCGGCCGAATTCGCCAGAGCTCGATTCTGCCAGATCCAGCGCGGGTTGTAGCCCCGGGACATCATGGCGATCCGCATACGGTGCATCTCGCCGAGTGTCACATCGAGGTATCGGATCATGAAGCCGGCTATGGCGGTGATCAACCGTGGCACCCTCAGCCGATCCAACCCCAACAGGATGTCGGGTACCTCAGTGGTGGCAGCCATCACAATCGAGGCGGTTACGCCGAGCGTCGCCTTGGCGAGGATGGTCCAGGCGCCCCACAGTCCCTCGACCGACAGCGCAAACCCGAACACCTGTGTTCGCGGGCCGCCTCCGAACAGAGGCAAGAAGAGGGCGAACAGCACGAACGGGATCAACACCACCAGGCGGCGCAGCAAGAACCCGGCCGGGATTCTGGCCGCGGCAGCTGCTCCGATGAGCAGGACGGCTTGAATCCCGAACGCCCAGAAGGCCTCCCGGGGTGTAGCGACCACCGCCAGCACGAACGCGACCATCGCCGCCACCTTGACATGAGCTTCGAGTGCGCGCACCCGACCGGTGCCATGCACATAGAGGGCATGAACATGGGTTGCTCTCACGGGCCAGCCTCGGATTTCGGTTGCGGGCGCTTTCTCCCGACCAGCATCAGAATTCCCGCACCAACCAAGAAGACCAGGATCGTCCCGATCAGTCCGGCCACCACGGTGCCCGTTCGATCGTTTTCGACCCCGGTCACGCTGTAATCCGCCAGCGGCGATTCGGCAGTGGCAGAGTCCTCGGCGGTGGCGATGAAGCCCTGATCCCGGGCCACCCGCTCCAGACCGTCCGGGTTCGAGTTGGCCAGGGGCGCAACAAAGATGACCAGCGCCAGCGAAACGGCCAGGCCAGCGGCGACAAACCCACCAATGGCCATCCGGCCGGGCATGAGGCGGCGGGAAGCTGCCAGTTCATACTTCTGCGCCCCGTAGACGAGATCGGGTCGCACGCCGAGTACGGCCGCCACGATCGCACCGGTGATCAGTCCTTCGCCTATCCCGATGAGGGAGTGGACCCCGGTCATGGCTCCGAGCACGGTGCCGACCGGTGCCTGTCCGGATCCACCGAGCGCGTACGCCGCAACGAACCCCAGCGAGGACACCACAACCGACAGCCAGGCAGCGCCGATCGAGGCACCCACCACGAAGGCGGTGCGCTTGGGGAGCAATGTCATCAACAGCCGGAAGGCTCCCCACCCGACCAGTGCGGTGAGCAGACCCATGTTGGTGATGTTGAGACCGAGCGCCGAGACGCCTCCGTCTGCAAAGAGCAACGCCTGAACGATCACAACTACCGAGACAACTACCACCCCCATCCAGGGGCCAAGCAGTACCGCCGCCAGGGCTCCGCCCAGGAGGTGCCCACTGGTGCCGGCGGCTACGGGGAAGTTCAACATCTGGAGTGCGAACACGAAGGCGGCCACCAACCCGGCCAGCGGGATCTGGCGATCTTTGAGGGCCCGGTTACCCCGGCGAAGTGCAGTCCCGAGTCCTCCGGCCGCCACCACCGCAGCCCCCAACGAGGTTGCTCCGTTGATGAAACCGTCGGGTATGTGCATGGGCACCCTTATTGCATACGCCTTGCAATAAGAAGTATAGATGGAAGAGCTGTTTCTCGTTTCTCGTTCTTCGCTGGCAAGAGAACCCGTACGATTAGAACCACGCACCGACAACCAGTTACTGTGGCCTAGGTGAGGGCCGCGCAGATACGCAACGAAGCCTTCGTCCGCCCCTTCGCCTCCAGGGAACTGCGTGACGGTACGGAGTACAAAGTACCAAGTACGGGCTCAAAACAAGATCACTCGAGCTCCCACCTATCCGCCGGGGCTCTTTACGCTCCGAGGGCAATCAGATCATCGAGGGCCTGACGGATCTCGATTTCGGATCGAGCCCCCGGCCAGCGTTGGACTTCTACATCGCTGCCGGTGATGAGAACGGTTACCGGCTGGTATGGGACTCCGTAGGCGCTGAAGATTTCCTCGCCTTCATCCAGGCCCCAACGGATTGCCCCGGAGGGCATCAATTCTGCTGCCCGGGCCGAAGTTGCCTCAAAGCTAGATTTCCAGGCCACGGCCACGAACGCAACCCGTTCGGCGTACTCGACGGCAACTTGGTCGACGACGGGCAACTCCCGTCGACAGGTGCCTCACCACTCGGCCCAGAACACCAGGTAGACGGGTTTCTGCTCGTCGCTGAGCGTGAACGAAGATCCATCGGCCAGGGCAAAGGCAAAATCAGGTGCCGCGGGACCTTCGACCTGGAGTGGCGGCCCGGCGGTCGCGACCGTCGGGGTCGTGTCCTCTCCACCCCCATCGGCGCTCGTGGTTGAGGATGGGGCCTGCGCAGGAGTCGTGGCTGTGGTGGGTGATGCGGTGGGCTCCGCTACGCCATCCGCCGCACAGGCAGACAGAGCCATCAGGATGGCTGCCATCAATGCGCTGCGCCGAACCAAATGCTGCATACTTCTCCCGGGTCTATTTCCAAGCACTGTACGCAACCATCCGCCGTTCCCGCTCATTCCCTGGCAACGTTCAGGGTTTGTTAATGAATATCTCTTGGGTATTGGCTAATGCGTTTTGCGCAGACGGCATAGCGGAAAACGACGGCTATTCCGAGCAGTCTGCGCACGTCCCCACGATGGCGAAATGAGCGCCCTCGGCCACAAAACCATAGCGGGAAGTGACCGATGCGAGCACCGGAGCCAGTTCTTCGAGCGGTATGGCGACCGATGTCCCGCAGCGCTCGCAGACGAGATGCTGATGATTCGACTCCTCCGAGAGGTGGTAGACCCCGGCCCCATGGCCCAGATGAACGTGATGAAGGTGGCCCAACTCCTCCAACACATCGAGCGTGCGGTAGACCGTTGATTGGTCGATTCCAACCCCGGCGGTGGCCCGTGCACGCTCGAGGATATCCGTGGCGCTCATGTGTTCTTCATGCGAAGTAGCCAGCACTTCACAGATGGCTCTACGGGCTTTGGTGATACGAAGGGACCTGGTCCGGAGAGCGTCTATGAGGTTTTCGGCTGCGAGGTGCATGGAATCAGCCGCTGGCCGCGAGTTGCCGGCTCCGCTCGATCACCCGGTCGAGGACGGCGGCCGCCGATCCGGAATCGATTGATGCCGCGGCCTTCACTACCGCTTCCTCGAACCCCGATGCCAGACCCGCCACCACGATCGCCGGGGCAGCATTGACGACCGCAATATCGCGCTTCGGTCCTGGCTCGCCCCCGAGAATGGCCCGGCTGATAGCGACGTTGTCTTGGATCGTGCCTCCCCGCAGATCCTCAGGTCTGGCCCTCAGTACCCCGAAGTCCTCGGGCGTGAACTCAGCGTGGGTTATCTCACCGTCCCGAAGCCGATAGATGAAGGACGGGCCGGTGGTGGTGATCTCGTCAAGACCGTCCTCGCCGTAGTAAACGAAGGCGTATTCGGCCCCCAGCCTCTGTAGCGCCCCGATCATCTTGCCGGCCATCGTCGCGTCCGACACGCCGACGGCCTGGTGTCGGGACCCCGCCGGGTTGGCCAGAGGACCAAGAAAGTTGAAAACGGTTGGCACACCCAACTGGGTCCGAACCGGCGCGGCGTGCCGCATGGCCGGGTGGTAGGTGGGGGCGAAGAAGAACGCAAAGCCGGCCTCCTTGAGGAGGGTGACGGTGGCCGCAGGTGGGAGATCGATAACCATTCCCAACCCTTCCAGCAGGTCGGCCGAGCCAGACAGCGAGGAGGCTGCCCGGTTGCCGTGTTTGGCGACCCGTACACCGGCCCCGGCAGCAATGAAGGCTGCGGTTGTGGAGATATTGAAAGTCCCCGACCGATCTCCCCCGGTGCCGGCCGTATCGACGATGACCGCCTCATCGATCTCAACGGTTACCGCCGCCTCGCGCATCGCCCGCACCAGCCCGACGATCTCATCGATGGTCTCCCCCTTCATTCTGAGGGCCAGGGTCATGGCGGCGATCTGGGCGTGGGTGGCCCGACCCGCCATGATCTCGGTCATTGCAGCATGAGAACGGTCCTCGGACAGGTCCTGACCTGCCGACAACGTCCCGAGCACCTCCGACCACGGGAAGGGAGTGAATTCGGCCATCGTGGGTAGTCTAAGTGAGCTGCGAGCTTCGAGCCGCGAGCGCCTCCCCCTTGGCGAGCGGAGCGAGCGGATAGGGGGGAGTACGCCGGACCCGAGGGTTCGGCGGGAGCGGGGCGCGTACCAACCAATCAAGCTTGGAGCCGGCGGCTCTCAGCCTGCTCGAAAAGCTTCGATCCCGGTGATGGCACTTCCCATGACCAGGGTGTGCACTTCGTGGGTGCCTTCGTAGGTGTAAACGGATTCCAGGTTGTTCATGTGCCGAATCACCGGGTATTCGAGGGTGATCCCGTTCGCACCGAGGACACTGCGCGCGGACCTGGCGACTTCTAGTGCGTTGCGAACGTTGTCCATCTTGCCAAAGCTCACCTGCTCGTGGGAGAGCGTGCCGGCGTCTTTCATCCGGCCGAGATGGAGCGCCACCAGAGTTCCCCGGTTGACCGCCACCATCATTTCGACCAACTTCTGCTGCGTCATCTGGAAGGAGGCAATCGGGACGCCAAATTGGATGCGTTCTTTTGCGTAGTCGAGAGCAGCTTCGTAGCAGGCCCGAGCGGCGCCAATGGCCCCAAAGAGAATCCCAAACCGGGCTTCGTTGAGACACGAGAGCGGACCGCGCATCGACGCTATCTCCGGCAACACCGCATCCGAAGGGAGCCGCACATCGTCGAAGACCAGCTCGGAAGTGACCGACGCCCGCAACGACAGCTTGTTGTGAATGTCGATGGCACTGAATCCAGGTGTATGGGTAGGCACAATGAAGCCGCGGACACCGTCTTCCGTATGGGCCCATACGATTGCCACATCGGCGATTCCGCCATTGGTGATCCACATCTTGGCGCCGTTGAGCACCCAATCATCGCCATCCCGGCGGGCGTGAGTGCGCATGCTGGAAGGGTCGCTTCCGGCGTCTGCTTCGGTCAGCCCAAAGCAACCAATCACCTCACCGGCGGCCATCGGCGGCAACCAACGTTGCTTCTGCTCCTCCGACCCGTACCTCCAAATGGGAAACATAGCCAGCGACCCTTGCACGGAAACAAAGCTCCGCGCACCACTGTCACCAGCTTCGAGTTCCAGACAAGCGAGTCCATATTCGACAGCGCTGGTGCCGGCACAACCGTATCCTTCGAGGTGCATTCCGAAAAGGCCGAGTGCGCCCATTTCTTTGGCGAGATCCTTGGGGAACATCCCCTTCTCAAACCATGACGCCACGTCCGGAAGAATCCGCTCACCGACAAACTGGCGAACGGTGTCACGCAACAGCCTCTCCTCGCTCGACAGCAGCGCGTCGGTCGCAAGAAAATCGCGGGGTTCGGGTCCCTTGGCCATGTCCACCTCGTCGCTATTGGGCAGTATCAAGAACCGGGTAGCCGCCGATTCAGTCGATCCCAGGCTACCGTCGGCGGCAGGTCACCGGGGTCAGCGCGCTCTGCCTCTTCTCCTGGTCGGCGTTCATGGCGGATGGCGTGCTTTTTCTCACTACAATGAGGACCTGCTAATTCGAGGAGTTGGAGGCGTGAGTATCAGGCTGTACTTCGCATACACTGCGCTCATATCGCCTCGTCGTATGGCAGAGGCTGTTCCAGAGGCAAAATTCAAGTTCATCGCTCACCTTCCGGAGACTCGGCTCGTGTTTCCATACAGCAACGGCACTTGGGAGGGCGGCCTGCCATCGGTTCGAGCCGAACCCGGCAACACCGTTTGGGGGGCTGTGTTCGAGGTACCCGAAAAACAGGTGGCAGAGCTCGACGCCGTCGAAGCCAAGGAAGGCCGGATTCCGACCCAGGATTTCAAGGCCGTCGACCGCGAAGGTCATCGTCATACGGTCCTCACGCACGTTCACAACGGTTCGGCCGGCAGGGAGCAGACACCCTCCCGGGAGTACATGCGCCTGGTGGTCGAGGGCGGCCACCACTGGAAGCTGCCGGCCGGCTGGGTGGCCGGCCTCGAGGAATACGTCGAAGAGCCTCTCTTCTAGCTCTCAGCTCTCAGCTCTAGCGGACAGCGAATATGCCGGGCCTCGCCGGACCCCGGATATTCGAACAGTCGTTGGAAGGCTATCTACTCAGTAACGGCGTCCGCGTGGAATAGACGGTAGAGAGCCCACCCGATCACCGCGCCCACCAGTGGGGCGACGATATACACCCACAGATCTGGGGCGTTGTTGCCGATAATGGCCGGCGCCAACGACCGGGCCGGGTTCACCGAAGAACCGGTGAACGGGATCGCGGCCAGGTAAATGGCCACGAGGGTCAGGGAAATCGCCACCCCGGCTGTTGCCGCAGACCGTTTCGTGGCGGTGAGAATCACGAGCACGAAGATGGCCGTCAAAACCGCCTCGACCAGAAACCCTTCCCACGCCTCAACGCCTTCACCTAGACGCGTGTAGGTCCCTCGCACGCCGGCCTGCTCGGCGACTGCCAGAACCGTCAGCGACGCCAGGAGAGCACCAACGAATTGGCCGATCCAATAACCGACCAGGTCGGTGAAATCCACGCGCTTGTCCAGGAAGGCACCAAGCGTAACGGCCGGGTTGAAATGTCCACCCGATACATCCCCTACGGCGTAGATGCCGGCCAGCAGTGCCAGACCGAAGGCAAAAGCGATTGCAATGACCACCGGGGCACCGGTTGCCCCGGCCGCGGCCCCGGTTGCCAAGATCGCCATCGAGCCGACTCCTACCAGGATGTAGGTACCGACGGTCTCCGCCAAGTACTTGTTGATAACCACAGCCCTCTCCCTTCATCCCACCTTCATCCCACGACCAACAGCTTGGACCATGATGGACCAAAAAGTGTTTCATGCATGGTTTCTAGCGGGCGACGGCCCGAATTTGGCGGATGGGGTGCCACTAACGTGGTCGGCACCGGCGATGGAGGGGCGCGGTGATGATTCGATGGAGAGGGGTGCTGATCGGGACAGCAGCCGGCCTGCTGTCGACCGTGGTATCCGGGTTACTGGCATCCCTAGTGACAGGGGCTCTGGGTGCTACCGATCCGTTCTCGCTGGGAATTGTGCTGGGCGCGGTTCTGGGTCTTTTCATCGCCGGTTTCACCGCCGCCAAGTTTGTGTTCGACCGTTGGCCGCTCCATGGCTCACTTGCTGCGCTCCTGACGGCTGCTGTCGTCGGCACCGATGCGTTGTTGCGCGGTAGCGGGGCCGCCCCTCTCACACTCGCCGGGTATGCCCTGCTGGCCGCTCTCCTTGGAAGGGCGGGCGGATACGTCGGAGGTCGCGGAGAGCGGTGAGATGAATACGTACTGTATTCAGGGGCTACAAAGAGGTATCCTTGGTGGGCGAGTCCGCCGGACGGTCGCTGTGGGTTCCTTGGAACCCGTAGAGGAAAGTCCGGACTCCACAGGGTGCGGTGCTGGATAACGTCCAGGCGGTGCGAACCGACGGAAAGTGCCACAGAGAACAGACGGCCGATGGGACGAACCGGTTGCGAGACTGTTTCGTGCGGGGTTTCGATCCCGCAGTGGTGTGATGAGCATCACTTCACAGGCAAAGGTGAAACGGTGGTGTAAGAGACCACCAGCGGGCCGGGCGACCGGCCCGGATCGGCAAACCCCACCGGGAGCAAGGCCAAGCAGGGAGCGGGTGACCCGCCCTATCTCCCAGGTAGGCCGCAACGAGGTAGACGGAGACGTTTACCCCAGATAGATGACCGTCGCCGATCTTCGGATCGGCACAGAATCCGGCTTATAGGCGGACTCGCGGGTTTGCGAGGGGCCCCACGGGGGCCCCTCGCTTTGTCCGGCTGTCTTCGCTCTTGCGGTTCACTTCCTCCCGCCGGCATGCAACGCAGTGATGACGAGTGGCACAAACACGAGGCCGAGCGGCCCGATCTTGCGAAAGATCCCATCGCTACACTCGGAATATCACCGTTGGACGGAGATCTCATGACCACGAGCGGCCACTACCTCCAACCCCGCAACCCGGTCCCCAGCGATCTCGACATCGCCCAGGAAGCTCCAATTGATCCGATCTTGTCAATCGCAGAACGGGTCGGACTGAAAGCCGGAGACCTCGAGCTGTACGGTGACTACAAAGCCAAGGTTCACCTCGATGTTCGGGAGAAGGTCGCCGACCAACCTCTTGGCAAATACATCGACGTTACTGCCATCACCCCAACACCACTCGGCGAAGGAAAAACCACCACCGCGATCGGGCTCAGCCAGGGACTTGGTCGGCTGGGCCATCGAGTGTTTACGACGATCCGTCAGCCGAGCATGGGGCCCACCTTCGGAATCAAGGGTGGAGCTGCCGGAGGGGGCTACAGCCAGGTCATCCCGATGGAGGACTTCAATCTCCACCTCACCGGCGACATCCACGCCGTCGCCGCATCGCACAATCTCCTCGCGGCTGCCATCGACAACCACCTCACCCACGGGAACAAGCTGAATCTCAACCCGTTCTCGATCTCCTGGCCCAGGGTCGTCGATTTAAACGATCGAGCGTTGCGGAGCGTCATCGTCGGGCTCGGCGGCAGGATCAACGGCAACCCGCGGGAGGCGGGGTTCGATATCGCCGTCGCCTCGGAGGTCATGGCCATTCTCGCACTTGCCACCGACCTCCTGGATCTGCGAGAGCGGTTGGGAAGAATCGTCGTGGGTACCACGTTCGAGGGAAGCCCGGTGACCGCTGAAGATCTGAAAGTGGCTGGTGCCATGACGGTGCTCATGAAGGACGCCCTCATGCCGACACTGTTGCAGACGCTCGAGCACACCCCGGCGCTGGTGCATGCCGGACCGTTCGCCAACATCGCCCATGGAAACTCGAGCGTGATTGCGGACCAGATCGCCCTCCGGTTGGGCGACTATGTCGTCACCGAATCGGGGTTCGGGGCCGACATTGGCATGGAGAAATTCATGGACATCAAGTGTCGGGCGAGCGGGCTCACGCCCGATTGCGTGGTCATCGTGGCCACGATCCGGGCGTTGAAAATGCACGGAGGCGTAGGACGGGTCATGGCCGGCAGACCGCTCCCACCGGAACTGATCGAGGAAAACCTTCCGGGTCTCGAGCAGGGCGCAGCGAATCTCGTCGCCCATATTGGTATCGCCAGGAGATTCGGGGTGTCGGTGGTGGTGGCGGTCAATCGATTCGACCCGGACACGGATGATGAGATAGCGCTCCTCGAGAAGATCGCGATCGGGGCAGGCGCCGAAGCGGCCGTGATGACGGATCACTGGGCGCAAGGTGGGGCCGGATCGATCGCCCTGGCCGAGGCCGTAATCATGGCCTGTCGGCAACCGAAGAACTTCCGGTACCTCTATCCGCTCGACATTCCGATTCGTGACAAGATCGAGGTGATCGCCACCAACGTGTACGGCGCCAACGGGGTCGACTTCTTGCCCGAAGCTGAGGCGAAGCTGCAGCTCTACACGGATCTGGGTTACGACCGCTTGCCGATCTGCATGGCGAAGACCCATCTCAGTTTGAGTCACGAGCCTCGCTGGAAGGGAGTCCCAAAAGACTTCCGGCTGCCGGTGCGTGACATCCGGGCCAGCGTCGGTGCAGGGTTTCTCTACCCGCTGTGCGGGACGATGCGAACCATGCCGGGACTACCGTCCCGGCCGGCGTTCGAGAACGTCGACATCGATCCCGCCACCGGCCGAGTCATAGGCCTTTTCTGACGATGAATGTCCATACCCCCGCAGCCCGGAAACCCGAAAGGGAACGCCCATGATCAGTCCAAAAGAACTCGAACGATTGCCCTTCTTCAAGGATCTCGATCCTGAAGAGCGTGCATTGCTCGCCGGCATTGCCCGCAGAGAATCCGCCGCCGCCGGCCAGCGCATTTTCGAAGAAGGTCAACCGAGCCACACTTTCTATATCGTGGTAAGCGGCCTTGTCTCGCTGCGAAAGAAGACCCAACTCGAAAGTGCAGAGGTGGCGATGGCGGCCGGGCGGCCCGGCGAACTGATCGGCGTGTCCGCCATGCTCGGAGAAGCGGGCATTCATCCGACCAGCGGGCTGTGCCTCGAACCAACCGAACTGATCGAAATCGACGCAGCCGTATTGATGGCTGCCCTGGAGTCCAATCCGGCCGTTGGATTCCGGATCCTGCGCCGGCTCACCCACATCGTGGCCGAGCGCCTCGCCGCCGCCCGGTCTCAAATCCTCAGCCAGATCCGTCCAGGGCTCATCACTCACGGCTGACCCCTCCCGTTCCGGCGGAACGGGGCCGACCGTGCGTACTTCCCGCTAACGTTTCGGCTCAAGCTGATGCTGTTCCCTACCGTCGACTTCGCCATCTTCTTCTTGGTGGTGCTCACCGCCAACTGGTTCCTCATGCCGCATCAAAAGGCCTGGCGGATCGTGATGCTGGGCGCCAGCTTCTTCTTCTACGGCTCCTGGGACTACCGCTTCACGGCGCTCCTGGCCGGATCGATCCTCATCAACCAAGCGTTTGGTGTCGCCATCCATCGATCTGCCGGGCGCAGACGGCACGGTCTCGTTTCCGGAGCGGTCGCGGCCAACCTCGGCATTCTCGGATTCTTCAAGTACTACGGTTTCATGGTCACCTCGGTCGCCAACACGCTCGAGGCGATCGGACTCCAGGCCTCTCTCCCCCTCCTCCAAGTGGTGTTACCGGTCGGCATCTCCTTCTTCACATTCCAAGCGCTCAGTTACGTGATCGACATCTACCGCGGAAAGTTCGAACCCGTTTCACTGCTCGATTTCGGTGTGTACTTGAGTTTCTTCCCGCAGCTGGTCGCAGGTCCCATCGTGCGAGCCGGCGAATTCCTCCCCCAGCTCAAGAAGCCACGCGATCCTCGCCGACTCGACAGCTCACGAGCCTTCTACTTGATCGTCGTTGGACTGGCCAAGAAAGTGGTGATCGCCGATTTCCTCGCTACCCAGATCGTCGACGGCGTATTCACCACCCCCGGGCGGTTCTCGTCGCTCGAGGTCCTGATCGGCATCTACGGCTATGCCGTACAGATCTATTGCGACTTCAGCGCGTATTCGGACATCGCCATCGGAGCCGCCTTGCTATTGGGTTTCTCTTTCCCCGACAACTTCAATGCGCCTTATACGGCGTTGTCGATCAGAGATTTCTGGCGCCGCTGGCACATGACCTTGTCCCGCTGGTTGCGGGATTATCTGTACATCCCCCTGGGTGGTTCGCGGGGGTCGCGTCTCGCCATTTACCGGAACCTGATGCTCACCATGCTGCTGGGGGGTCTATGGCACGGCGCGGCGTGGAGCTTCGTGTTGTGGGGCGGACTACACGGCAGCTGGCTGGCATATGAACGGTGGCGGGAGGAGCGGCGGCTGGCGCGGGGATTGCCCGAACCGCCGGATACGGTCGGGAGGCGCATCCTCGCCCGACTCATCGTGTTCCATCTTGTCTGTCTCGGCTGGATCCTGTTCAGGGCCGGATCGTTGACCGTCGCCTGGGATGTGATGGCCCGCCTGATCACAGGTTGGGGACCGGCCCCGGCCGTCACTCCGGCCGTGCTCCTGGCCATCGGCATTGGCATCGGCTCCCAGTACGTGTCGCGGGGCGTCGTCGTCAGACTCCAGGCGACCTTCTCCCGCCTGGTCCCCATCCTCCAAGGCGTGATCCTGGCCTTTGCGCTGGCCGCCATCGACGGTCTCGGCCAGGAAGGCGTCGCGGCCTTCATCTACTTCCAATTCTGATGCCATGATCGACCGACCCCGCCTCCAACCTCGACGGCGCTCCCCGGCCGGCCATGCCCTGTTGGTCGTCGTCATTGCCCTCGGCCTGGGCTCATTGCTCAACGCCCAGGCCCTGGAACGTGCTGCCAACAGCCTCCCGTACGGGCCAACCCGGTCTGTCGCCGTAGCCATCACAGGTCCGTTGGGTTCCATCAGTTCGTTCTTCCTGTTCGATCGCCCCCGCCGGGCCCTGGACACACTGCTTGGTCGCTCAACCACCACCGAGCCGGCGGCCGATGTCGCCTCGCCCGACCCTGATCCCGTCGAGCCCTCCAGCACCACTACAACCGCCGGCCCCACGCCGATCGAGGGCTTCGGATTTCGCTCTCCAACGGCCGAAGAGCCGCTCAAAGTCTGGATCATCGGTGACTCCCTGATGGAATTGCTCGGCCCCTCGATCGTCAACGAGGGCGAGGACAGCGGCGTGGTCGACGCCGAGGTCGATTTCCAGTTCGTGTCCGGTCTCACCCGTCGCGATTTCTTCGATTGGCCCGCCTATGCGGCCGAGCAGCTGCCTCTGGTGCAGCCGGAGGTCATCATCGCCATGTTTGGAGGCAACGACGGTCAGGACGCCAGCGTCGAAGGTGTGATTGTCGAACGCTGGACACCCGAGTGGATCGAGTTCTATCGAAGTCGGGTAGCCGAAGCCATGGATACCTTCACCTCAGAGGGCTCAAAACTCTATTGGATCGCCCTGCCGATCATGGCCAGCGACCTCTTCAGCGAGCACGTCGAGTTGATGAATGGCGTCTATCGGGAGGAAGCATCGACACGACCATCAGTTTCGATCATCGAATCGTGGGATCTCTTCTCGGATGAGTCCGGCCAGTACTCGGCCTATCTCACCAACGAGGCCGGGAACCTGGAGTTGATGCGATACGGCGATGGCGTCCATTTCACATGGGCCGGCGCCCGCCGTCTGGCCGCCGTGATCTTCGAGCAGATGCGGAAAGACTGGTCAGAGGAATGAAGACCCGGCCAATGCTCAGCGGTTACCGCTTGAGCAAGACGTGGGCGGCCCGCGACCATCCCTCCGGTCCGATGCCTTTGAGCCGCACCAAGCCTTTCAGATCGAGGTCGGCCCAACTTCCATCGGCCTGTTGGACCAGCATCGGAATGTCGACCGCTTCGAGCATCCCGAGATCAGTTACTGAGTCGCCAACCGCGTAGGACGTGACCGAACCAGATCCCTCGTAGCGCGAGATCACGAACCGAACCGCCTGCCCCTTGTCGTGGCGGCCAAGCGCCGTCCAGTAGCGGGCCCCGTGCAGAATCCCCATCCCACGTTCCTCGAGATGATGGGAGAGAAGCACTTCGCGCTCCGGCGTGGGATTCTCGATCACAAAGGTCTCGGTGAACTCCCGGTTCCTGGCTTTGGCCGCTCCGGCCAGCGTCAGTCCGGTGAGGCTGGATACTTCTTCAACCGACAAATCGCCGAATCCCTTGACTTCCAGCCCCGCCTCGGCGGCGGCTAGTTCGAGTCCCTCTCGCACCTCTCGATAGGTGAGACCAAACGTGACCAGTTCTTGCTCGCCCTCCCCGGCCAGGGAACCGGGGAAGTCGACTGGGAAGATGACTCCGGCTCCGTTCTCAACGATATAGGGGTCGTCCAGGTCCAGCCGGACCCGAATGGCCTCCTGCTCGGCCCGGGTCTTCGCCGAACAAAGCACCACGGGGATTCCGGCTCGCTGCAGTTTGGCAACGGACTCAGCCGCCGGGCCCGGATCGTAGGTGTCGTGGGCGACGAGCGTTCCGTCGATGTCGGTGAAGAGCAGAGCGCTTGTTTGATGCTCACTCGATGCCACTTGAATCTCATTCCTTGGGTGTCCCGACCCAAGATAATGCGTTCCGTCCCGTGTCATGCAACGGCGTCGCCCGTCGAACGCCTAACCCTCGACGAGGAGGGTTCCCGGGTTGTACGAGAACCAGGCGAACCAGAACGTGTCCAGGTGGGGAACCTCGATCAGCTCGATGCCGGTGAGCGGGCCGTCGATGGCCTGCCCGAGTACATTCCACGTGCTGCCGGTCTGATCGTCGCCAAACCCGGCCCCTGCGCCGACAAACGTCAACATTTGCCCATCTGCCTCGGGAACGAAGACTCCAACACTTCCGACGTCGCGTCCGCCGTCGATGCGACCTGACTCGAGGGCCGTCGCCTGCCCTGATTTCCAGAATACCACCACCGGCTGCTCGCCGACCGTGTCGTGGGTAGCCCGGGTTACAAGACCCGAGATGGCTTCGAGAGTCCATGCCTTGGCGGCACCGTCGATCGACACGCCGGCTACTCGTCGCTGAGCGCCTATCTGGTCGTTCAATTCGCCTCTGAAGAGGAACGGGAACCCGGAAGGGTTGTCATAGTCCGCATACGGGTTGGCTCCATATGACCGGGCGTAGCCGGTGTTGTCGCGGTCGAGTACCAGGCCAGCCGGAAACGTGTCTTTGAACTCCGACCAACCCAGCAGCGGTGACGAGATCGGAGGGAGGCGTTCACCTGTGGCCAGGCCGGCAATTGCCTCGCCGTTGTAGTGGGTCCACAGCGTCTCCGTCAGCCGGTCGTACATCACCAGCGCCGATTTGAACAGCAAGCCGGATGTCCCGAAGGTCGTGACCTCTCCTTGCACGATCCGTTGGTACGACACGGCGGAGTTGCAGAGCGGACAGTACGTGATGGAAACGGGAAGGCCGCCAACCACGTCGTTGATGATCTCGTGCCAGATGAGAATCTGCACCGGGTAGGCCCGCGCGTCGCCGTCGATGTCGAGCACAACAACCGCTTCGTTGTCCGTGAGATAGGCATCAGCCTCAACTACGGAAACGAATTGAGGATCGTCAATGGCTGGAATCCCGTCCGGTATCTGGCCGCGCAACAGCTCGGAGGTGTCAATGGTCGGCGGGGGGAGCGTAGCTGGATATTGGTTTCCGATGTTTCCTCCCGCGAACAACTCCAAAGCCGAGCGCTCACCCAGCTCGCGACCCGTGGTGGTCGAGCCCGTCGAGCCGGCGGAACCCTCGGACTTCGAAGTCACCGTCGAGTCGGGTGGAGACGTGACCGAAACAGAGCCTTCTTGGCCAGAACTGTCCCCATCCGGAGCGCACGCCGATACCACCATCGCCAACACAGCTGTCAGGGTCAAAAGGCGTTTCACGCAGTACTCCTCGAGTTTCTCTCCTTCCAACCACCCTGCTTGCCCCGTGTGTTCCCCATTCCCCGGGAGAAGGTCGCATATCCGACGGTATGGTGTGGGGATGTGCGGCCGCTACGTGATCGCCCAGGATGTCGATGCCTACGCCAGATTCTTTGGCGTAGATGAGATTCGAAATGAGGTATTGGAGGCGAATTACAACGTTGCCCCGACCGACCCGGTCTACGCAGTCGTAGAACACGAGAACCGGCGACTCCTGGGCACGTTCCGTTGGGGATTGATTCCTTTCTGGTCCAAGTCAGTCACCGGTGGTCAGATCAACGCCCGGTCCGAGACGGTTGCAGAAAAGGCCCTGTTCCGCGATTCGTTTGCGCGCCGCAGGTGCATCATCCCGGCCGACGGTTTCTTCGAATGGCAACAGTTGGAGCGCGGGAAGTTGCCGCACTACATCTCCCTGCGAGACGGATCCCCGATGGCATTCGCCGGCGTGTGGTCAGCCTGGCGAGATCCCGAGACGGGCGACCGTATCCGATCGTGCGCCATCATCACGACCAATGCCCACCCCTCGCTGGCCCCCATCCACGGACGCATGCCGGTGATGCTCGACCCTGCGGTGTGGAATGACTGGCTCGACCGAGCTTTGACCGATCCCGGCGAGGCCCATGCTCTCCTCAGGCCCGTCCCCGAAACCGCCATCATCGAACACCCGGTCTCGACGCTGGTCAACAATGTGAGAAACAACCTTCCAGAGTGCGTGGATCCGCTACCGGACCGATCGCCGTAAGCTCCGATACCGACGCCGAGGATTCCGGAGATGAAGAAGCCGTGACAGAATTCGCCTACTTCTGCGGTCATGAACAATGGCATCCCGAACAACTCGTCGAACATGCGCGCCTCGCCGAACAAGCCGGCTTCGATATGCTGGTGGTCTCGGAGCATTTCCACCCGTGGGTGGACGACAGCTCAGCCGCCGGGTTCGCCTGGTCGACGATCGGTGCAATGGCCGCCGTCACCAACAAAGTGGCATTCGCGACGGGCGTGACCACTCCCCTATGGCGTTACCACCCCGCCGTGGTGGCGCAGGCGGCTGCCACGCTTGATCGGCTCTCGGCCGGGCGTTTCAACCTTGGAGTCGGAACCGGCGAGAACATCAATGAAGGCCCACTGGGGTTCAAGTTTCCCGGCTACACGGAGCGGGCTGCCCGCATGAGCGAGGCTCTGCAGATCATGCGTAGGTTGCTCGACGGCGAAAAGCTGACCTTCGGGGGGGACTACTACCAGACTGACCGGGCCAAGCTCTACAGCCCACCCCTTGGTCCCGTCCCCATCTGGCTTGCCGCCGGAGGACCAAAGTCGGCCGCACTCGCCGCTCGTCTCGCCGACGGCATCATCACGTCCGTCAAGGATCCCGCCACGACCAACGAGCGAGTTCTCGGTCCGGCCCGAAAAGCCGCCGACGCGGTCGGACGGGCGGCGCCACGCATTCTGGCAACCCGTTGGTCTGTATTGGCTGAGAACGAGGACGAAGCCTGGCAAGCCCTGCACCCGTGGCGCGGACTCCGAGCACCCGGCAGGCTCGAAGCGGTCGATCCGGCCGACCTGCGGGAGAGAGCCGATCTCCTCCCTCGCGAGGAAGTGCTGGGCCGCTATTCGATTGTCAGCGATTCCGACCAGATCGTGGAAACCTACCGCCCGCTGATCGAAAGTTGTTCTGCCGACGTCGTGACCTTGCAGATGACCTCGATGAACCAGGAATCGCTCATCAAGATGTTGGGCAGTGAAGTGCTGCCGAGACTTCGAGCAATCGCAGCCTGAGGTAGGACTTGTGCCCCTAACCAAGAGGGTTTTCACAGGGCAGAATGGGACCCACACCGGAGAGAGGAGCAGGGCAATGGTGAGAAAAGAACTGCCGGAAGGCACGGTTCTCCTCGACGTGACCGATGTGAGCTACGCATCGTTCGCTAAGGAATTCCTCGAAAAGGCCGGCCATGAGGCGTTGGTCTGCCATGGCCCTTCGGAAGGCTTGTGTCCGCTTCTGGCGGGCGCGGGTTGCGAAAAGATCGATGCCGCCCACGGGGTCGTTTTCCAGTTCGATCTCGATCGTCCGGAACACCGCACGATTCTGGCCCGGTACAAGAAGATCCTCGATTCGGAGATACCGGTCCGGGTGGTAGTAGAGCACGGCCAGGATCAGGTATATGCCGAATTGTTGACGGGTACCGATGTGTGGGCCCGCGAACCCACGGCCGGTGACCTGGACGCCTTTGCCGCCCAGGTCGAAG
Source organism: Acidimicrobiia bacterium (assembly GCA_029863625.1). Classification (GTDB taxonomy): domain Bacteria; phylum Actinomycetota; class Acidimicrobiia; order Spongiisociales; family UBA4744; genus UBA4744. The sequence continues at coordinate 16,164 of JAOTUY010000026.1, read as the reverse complement.
CGGCCGATCAATCGCGCGGTATCAACGAGTAGTGAAGCGATGGCGGACCGAAAGGGGCTCGCATGGAAAAGGACGTCACACTCAACCTCCACCTATCCGAAGACGACATCGAGACATTGGCCCACGCGGTGCTCAATCTGCGGGGCGATCACTTCGAAGCGATCGGCAGGGCCCGTCGCAATCCAGTCGATCCACCGATGCCGGTGGTCGGCGAGGAGCTGGCCATCGCCCGGGCGCTGCAAACGTTGACCGGCCAAGTCATGGAGGCTGCTCAGGACAAGGTTGAAGCGTTCCTGAAGGGGGACTAGGAATCTATTTCTCCTAAGACAGGCCGGCTTCGAAGAGCAGCTGGTCGACCTCGGCCATCGTCTCAGGGCCCATCGGTCCGAAAGGCTTGCGCTGGAGGGCCGCCAGCAGACTGGCGCGTTGATCGGCCAGGGCCGCACGGGAAACATCGGCATCCAGGCTGTCATCCAACCCGCCCAACCAATCTCGGAACGGGGTAGCGAACATCGGTCCGAACGTCGCGAACAGGTCGAGTCGCCATCTTCCTTGGGCGTCCCGTCGGGCGATCCAGTTTCCAGAACCTTCTGACTGACGAAGGGCAACTGCCACCGTGGCGAAAACCTTCCCCTCAACGGAGAACTCCTCACCCCCTCCGATAAGGACACCGGCCAGTTCCTCCTCGGCAAACGCCGGGAAGGCAGTGGAGAACGACTTCCAAAAGTTGTCGCGCACCAGGTCGGGGAGTCCGTCCGACAGCATGGAGACGGTGTCGGAAGCGGAGTAGCCCTCCAGCGAAACCATCAACGCGAGTTGGTCATCAAAGGTCAGCGTCGCGGTGTCCCGGTAATTGCCACGCACGACCGCGTCAAACAGGCGGGTCAGGGCTTCCTCCGCCGAGGCCGCGCCACCCAGGGTGGTCGTGGTCGTCGACTCCACGTCGGGAGTCATCGTGCAGCCGGTCGCTGCCACCACGAAAGATCCTACAAGAAGAGCGATGGCCAACCTCACCACGGGCACGTTAGTGGCTGGTGGGTTTAGGGCCGGGAACCCGCGTGTGGGTTTCAGGTACCTCGCAACTCGTAGCTCGCAGCGTGCCGGTCCTTGCTCATGGCTCGTAGCACGATGACCGTACACTGCCCGGCTATGAGCAACCGCTACATCCTCGCTGCCCTCATCGGCCTGGTGGCCGGGATCACGGGCGGACTCTTCGGCATCGGTGGCGGAATCGTTGTGGTGCCCGGCCTCATTCTATTCCTCGGGCTGCTCCCCCACCGCGCCCATCCGACCTCAGGTGCCGCCATTGTGGTGACGGCTGGTGCCGCCCTTTCTCGTTTCGCGGTTGATGGTTCCGTCGACTGGCCGACAAGTTTGGCGCTCTTCGCCGGAGCCGGAATCGGGGCCGTGCTCGGAGCCCGTGTCATCGATCGGATTTCGGCGGAGTGGCTCACGTGGGTGTTCGTGTCCATGTTGGTCGTGTCGGCCGTCCGGCTGCTGATTCCTGACCAGGCAATGGAATCAGAATCGTTCGTTGCATCGATTGACCTGACCCTGGGCGCTCTCGCCGGTCTGCTGGCGATTGGAGCAGTGGCAGGTCTCCTTGCTGCCACCCTGGGAGTAGGAGGCGGCATCGTGTTTGTCCCGACCCTGGCGGCTCTCTACGCAGTAGACCAGCACGTCGCTCAGGGAACCTCACTGGCTGCGATGGTGCCTACTACGATTGTCGCCGCCGTGGTGCACGGCCGGGCCGGACGAATCGACTGGCGCGTTTCCAGCGCGGTCGGGGTGGGCGGCATCATCGGCGGCCTGGCCGGGGCAGAGCTGGCACTGGGGCTCGACCCGCTCCTGTTGCGTCGCCTGTTTGCGGGTCTTTTGGTGCTGGCGGCGATCCGGATGCTGGCCGGCCGGGGGCGTCGGTCTCGGGTTCAGGAGCAAACAGCGACCTAGGAGACTCGGCCGGTACGAAGCAGGTCTCTTCGACGGTCAGGATCACTCAATCCGGCCTTGCGGAACAGGTAAACGAGGTAACCAAGCCCGACGGCCTCTTGAACGATACGCCACGGATCTGAGAAGAGCCGCGCCAGCAGCCCCGACCAATACTCGGGGCTTCCTGGAGGGAAATCCCAACCAAAGACAGGCCACAGGAACGTCTCCTGGACCGTCCACATACCATCGAGGAGCAAGTGGATCAGCCCGCCGACGGCCAGGGCCATCCACCGCCGACGCACGCGCCCGCGCCGGGTCGTCAGCAACACGATGGACATCAGCATGGTCGAAAAGAGCAGCGTGTGGCCAACCACCTGGCTGTTGCTGTTGAACACGGCCGGAAACAGGATCGTTCCCAACGGCTTGTCGATCAGGTCGGGCAGTAAGGCGCCCACCGCCAGAAAACGTAGATCGACCTTCGGGTCGCGGAAGACGTACCTGAAGATGGCGATGGTGCCGCCGACGTGCCAAAAGATCATGGTTCGGAACGGTCGCCGGTCCTCACGGGACCAGGATCCTCCGACAGTGAAGACAGCGGGGCAGTTCCGCGGCAAGCACTTGTTGTTGCTCGGCGGTCGAGAGCCTCAGATGGCACCCGCCACAGATTCCGCCGTCCTCCAGACGACCGATGGCCACCCCCTCCTTATGCTGCCGGAGGCTCTCGTAGAGCTCCAGTAGGTCGGGATCGATGAGGGGAACGATGTCCTGCTTTCGAACTTCTTTCTTGGCGATCTCTGCATCGAGCTTCTTCCACTCATCCCCAATGATCGCTTCCAGCCGGCGTTCTTCTGACTGTGCAGATTCCAGCTCGACCTTGATGGCCTCAACTTCGGTCTCTAGCTGTTCGCGGCGGTCGAGGAGCACCAGGACATCGTCTTCCATGCTGTTCTCTCGGTTTCTGAGCGACTCAACCTCCCTGCGCATGTTGTCGGTGTCCCGGGCGCTTAGACCCCCAGCGAAGAGACGCAGCTCCTTCTGGTGCACTTTCTGTTCCAACAGTTCGAGCTCACCTTCTGCCTTGTCCTCTTCGAGACTGATCTGCTTGAACTCATCGGAAATCTCCGCCAACCGGACGGCGATCTGCTCACTCCGCGCGTGGGCCACCCGAAACTCCTGTAGCTCAGGAAGAGACTGCCGTAGATGAAGAAACCGGTCGATCTGCAGGTCGACCGCCTGCAGATCGAGCAGGTCGACCAAGCTCTGGAATTCATTCATCAGCTGCCTTCCCCATCGGTGAGGTGCGTGAGGTCAATGGCCTCAGGCACGATACCGGCAACCAGAGCGTACAGCCTCTGGATACCGGGTCGTTCTGTCGCCAGATGTCCCGGGTCGATGACCGACAGGCCAAGATCGGCTGCTTCGACGACCCGATGATGGCCGACGTCGCCGGTCACCAGGACGTCGGCCCCCGCCGCGGCTGCCGGCCTGACGTACGAAGAGCCCGAGCCGGGAACGACGGCCACTCTTCCAATCGGCCGACTCAGGTCGCCGGCGACCCGCAAGGTCCGGCCCCCCAACGCGTCGGCAGCCTCATCGACCAGATTCTGCAAGGTACGCGGTTCGTTTGGTCGTCCGACCCGACCGGCCATCCCGAGATTGGCATGCACGGGATAGACGTCAAAGGCGGGCTCTTCATAGGGATGGGCAGCTATCAGCGCCCGGAGGACGGACTCGCGACTGGACGCTGCAACCGTCATCTCGATCCGGATTTCCGGTTCCCGGTTCAATAATCCGGCCGTCCCGGTCACCGGGGACGCTCCCTCTCCGGCGACAAACGTGCCAACTCCCTCGGCCTGATAGGAGCAGTTCGTGTAGTTGCCGATTCTCCCGCCACCTGCGGCCGCCATGGCGTCCGCAATCAGGTCGGCCGAGCCGGTCGGGGCGTAGGTCACGACCTTGATCGATTCGGCGGCGGCCACCGGGCCAAAGCCCGTTGTGTCAATCAACCCGAGGGACTCGGCGAGGGCATCGGCGACGCCACCGACCGCAACATCGAAATTCGTGTGCGTAACCGCCAGGGAGGTCCCGGCCCGGATGATCCGGTAGGCGCGCCCGGCCGGGGAACGCCCGGCCGTGATTCGAGCAGTTGGTCGGAAAAGTAGAGGGTGGTACGTGACCAGCAGATCGATCTGGATCTCCTCAACGCCGGTAACCACCGCTTCAGTCACTTCATGGCACACCGCCACCGTGGCGGCCTCGCATTGGGGGTCGCCGAGCTGCAAACCGATCGGATCCCAATCGGCCGCCTTGTCCCATGGAGCGGCCTGACCGAGACGAGTGAGCACCTGCGCTACGTTCATCGGCGGGGAATAGTACTGGAGCTCCCTAGAGGAGGAACCAGCTGCCGACACCAAGGGTGGCCGCCGGAATCAGCGTGACGGCAACCGACCGCCCCAGGGCCTTACTTCCCAGTACGAACGCCATGCCCGCTTTGACAAGCGTATTGACTATCACTGCCGCTAATACTGCCTGAGCGGCCACCGTTGGGTCCAAACCTTGTCGACGCACTTCATCGGCCATCGCCAGCGTGATCGCGTCGACATCGTTGATGCCGCTCACGGCTCCAACCACGCTGAGGGCAGCTTCAGAGGCGCGCTCGATCAAGACCTTGGCGACAAAGATAACCGCGGCGTACAACGCCGCGAACTGCAACGCAGACTTGATTGTCACCGGGTTCTTCAGTTGAATGCCGGAGTTGCCGGCGGTCGTTTCGAAAGGCCGGGTCCACCAGTAAACGGCAGTTCCTTCCACCAGAACGAAGAGCACCACGAGCGGCACGGCCAGCTTCAACGCCATGTCGGGCGCAAACACAAACGCCTCGACCAGCACCCGAGCATGCATGAGCCCGGAGGCGGCAATAATCCCAGCCACAAGGGCGGTCTGCAATCGCGGCTGATCCTTCGAGATCTTGGAGAATCCAAGCGTGACGGCAGTCGACGAAATCAACCCACCGAGGAGACCCGTCACCGCCAGCCCTCGTTCTCCCCTGAGTCGGAGTGCGACGTAGCCGGCCAACCCGATGGCGGCCACGAAGACCACCATGAGCCAGACCCGCCGGGGATTGAACGCCGCAAACGGTCCATAGTCCTGATCGGGCAACAATGGCAGGACAACCGCGGTGAGAACTGCGAACTGGAGAACCGCCCGAACATCTGCGTCGGAGAACTTGTCGGTGAGGCCGTGCAACCATCTCTTGGCCCGCAACAGGGCCGCGATCCCGACGGCGACCCCCGCCGCGACGATCACCTGGTCGTTCCACACCAGCACACCAATCGCGAATGCGCCGAGACTGGCGAATTCAGTGGTCGTTCCCCAGTCCTTGGTTCCGAGGGCGAACATGACGTATGAGGAAATGATCAACGCCGCGAAGGCAGCCGCGCCCACCGCGAAGGCAGCCGTGCCGTACACATCTGCGAAGAACCCGGTTGCGGCGCCCCATAGGCCGAACAGGGAGTAGGTTCGGACCCCGGCCGACACATCCTCCGTGTCGTGCCGGTGGAGCTGGCGTTCGAGGCCGATTACTGCTCCTAGTCCGGAGGCCACCACGAAAGCCAGCAGCATGCTGCCCGTGTCGTCCATGCCACGAACGCTAGTGCCGGTACGCCTTTCGAGTTGCCCGCGACCGGAGACCGAGGGATGTTCGCGGGCCGACGCCCACTACCCGGTTCGGTACCTCCTCACCTGAGGTCGGGGGCTGCCTGAACGGAACCCATGGCGATGAAATCCGTGCCATGTTGACACCAGAGCGGCCAAGCAGGCGAGACGGCTCGCCACCCCGTGGTGAGCCTGCGAACGAAACGCCGGCGGGTGGCAAATCCACCAGTTTGTCCCCGATTTAGGTAATGCTGGTTGGACATGAGAGCATTCTGGTTTCGCCGCCAGGAGCGGCCGCGGCCGGATCCGGACGGTTTCTTCCGCGCTCTGCATTCCTTTTCGGGATTGTCCACGGGCGCAGTAGTGATCCTGGGCATCGCCTCGGTGGGTGCGACCGGCTTCATCGAGTGGGTCACCGACCTTCCGCTTCCCAACGACGTCGTCTTCGTCCTGATCGTTGGCGGAGCGACCTTCCACGGCAGCGCGACTGCCGGAGTCTTCTTGGCCGCGCTGGCCGGTGCCGTCCGGCTCATCTCGACCGGTGCCCCGTTTGCCAGGGTCCCGATTGGGTGGCCGCTGGCGGCGGTCGAGGGGTTGGCACTTGTGGCCCTCCTGCTCGGTTTTGTCCTTCTGGCCCGCACCCTCCATCGGGCTATGGACGCTCTGCAACACCAGGCACTGCGCGATTCGCTTACCGGCACGCTGAACGCGCGAGGTTTCTTGGACGTCGCCGAGCGAGAGCGGCTGCGAACGCTCAGGAACGAGCAGCCGTTGACCATCGCCTACTTCGACATCGATGGGCTGAAGAATCTCAACGACGCAGCCGGCCATCAGGCAGGGGATCGTCTCCTGGTCAGATTCGCCGCGGCCGTTGAGGCATCGATCCGGGCCTACGACATCTTCGCTCGGATGGGAGGAGACGAGTTTGTCTTAATCCTGCCGGCCGCCGACCAGCAGGAGGCGCTCGGCGTCGTCACACGCATCCGCGATCAGCTCGTTCGCCAACAGCCTCCGCTATTGCTGAGTGTCGGTGTCGTCACGTACTCTGCGCCCGCCGACTCGGTAGAAAGCATGCTGCAGGCTGCGGACGGCTTGATGTATCAGGCCAAACGAGCCGGCGGTAACCGACTCGTTGGAGAGGTCCGGTCCGCGAAGCCCGGCTCGAACCACCACCTCATCACGCTAGGTGACCTGGCCACACAGCACTGAGGGCCAGGCGGGAGCGCACCAAGATTCCTTGAGGCCGCCGGCCGAACGGGCATGTTGATGACATGGGTTCAGCCGCGCCGGTAGTCCTGCTCGCTCACCTTCTCGGGGAGCCATTCGGTCGCTCTGCCGGTCGTGAGCGACAGGTGCATCAGAAAGCTGGTCTCGCTCGCGCCGTGCCAGTGTTTCTCCCCGGCCGCTGCGTAGACAACGTCCCCACCCGATAGCCGCACGGTCTCCCCATCGTCTTTCTGTACTTTGCCAACGCCCGCGACGATGTAGAGAACCTGGCCATCGGGATGGGAATGCCAATCGGTTCGTGCTTCCGGCTCGAACAGCACGCCGAGAGCGTTGAGACTCCGGTCCGGGCCGGCCGATAGCGGGCCGAAGAAAACCGTTCCGGTGAAGTGCTCGTCGCCCGCATTGACCCATTTGATATCTGCTGCCGGTGTGTGTTCCACCCTTCCTCCTGTTCTGGACTCAGGCCCGAGGCTAGCGATTGCCACCCAAATGACATCAGCGCCGGGACATAGCTACCAGGGACCTGCATCTCAAGCCCGACTTGACTGCAATGCTTTCGGAAACCCTGGGCGCTGGAACTGAGCGTTTGGCACCGGTTTCGTCGATCGAATCGGAGCCAGGCTAGGCAGCGAGTGTCCAGCCCGTTTCGAGCCGGTGGAGGTAACGGTCGGCCAGGTGGTTGAGCACCCGCCGGGCGGAACGAAACCGGGTGGCAACATCGCCGACCACCGGCGGAGTGCTACCTCCCAGGACGGCCGCCCCGTACCAGCGGGATCCCAACGATTCGAGGGCGTCGAGACCGGCGAACAAGAGACTCCCATCGCACAGGGCCAGGATCTCGTCTGCGGTCATGCCGATGGTTCGCCCCAACCGCTCGGCGTCTACAGGTCGAAGCGGCCTGGCCCCCGTGTGGTCGGGGAATACGCCCGTGAGGAAAAGGCTCAAATCGCCGAGGCGGCGGAGCAGGACGATTCGATCGCCGGGAATGGCCTGGTCGAGCCAGAGGGCCAAGCCGTACAAATCGAAGGGCCCGGAAGGAACCGGCGGGAATTCGGGCACTGCAAAGGAAGCAAGCAGGGCAGTCAGGAAGGATGTCCGTCCGGGGTCTTCGATGAATTCCTGCAACGGCGCCACGTCAAAGAGAGGCATCCTCGATTGCGGCCCGACCCATTCGCTGACGTAAGTGGCCTCCCGAAGGTCCTCGGTCGTTTTGTGCATCAGGACCGAGAACAGCAGGAACGGTGAGACAACGTCGGCCGGATGAGCGTGGCGGTCGAGGACCTTCTCGAACACATCCGGGCGAGCCAAAAGATCGTGGATCCACCAGGGTCGGCGGCGAAGCTCGGCTGCAAGCCCGTCGGATTCCGCACCGACGATCGCGGCCAGCGTTCCCAGATCACGCTCCGTCAGGCCATCCAGATACGACGTCATGTTCGACTCCAGGCCGTTTTGCGCTGCGGATCGGTTGGGAGGGTTCCTCCCGGCTCGACCGGCAACTAGAACTCTATCGGCACCGAGACGGCGCCGGTTGAATGGCTCTTTCAGGCGGCGAACCCACGAACGGCCCTCTGTCAGTCCTCGGAATCCAGAACAACTGGAGATCAAGGGTCGCGAGCCGACAACGGAGGGCCGGTGGCAGACGCTGGTCGCGAAAAGAAATCCGCCAACCCCCGAGGGGTGAGCAAAGGCTACTTGGAATCTCCGCGATTTCTTTGACAGCCTTGCTCCAAGGCGGTGGCGCGCATAGGGTGTTGTCAAGGGGACTGAGTATGAGTACCTACCAGAACCTGATGTGGTACGCCCACGGGAGCGACGGCGACTTCGGACCGTTTGTCAGCGAAGCAGACGCGTCGGCTTGGGTGGAGAAAGCCGGCGGAGAGTGGAAAATCAATCCGCTCACCCAAACCCGTCAGATCATGTTCCTGTTCTGGAGGAATCCACCTGGCGCGTCTTCGGAGGAGGCCAGAGCGTTCATGCGCAATCTGCAAACCTGGAACCGATCCTGGTTCGAGAAGGAGAGCAATCTCCCCTAGGCAGCGTGGCACCGGATCGATCGCACGCCGACGCCGGCGAGGCGGCCTCGAGCCTGACGCGCATCCCTATCGTGGACAACAAGACTGGGGCAACCTCATCCTGGCCAATCCCCCACCGAGGTGTAGGGTTTATGTCATGGAACAACAGACCATCAAGCCTCTAGCCCGACTCATCAAGAAGGAACGGAAGGTCGCCAAGCAGCTCCGCCAGGCGCTGAAGTCTCAGGACATGGAGAAGGTGCCTGAGTTGAGCGCGAAGCACCGAGAGCTGACTGGCAAGATCCACGCGCTCTTGCCGCCACCCGTGGAGCCTTGACGTCCAACCATGGCGTCTGAGCTGGGTGTTGTGTTCCACCCGTGTTGATCGTATTTCATCGTTTCGCGACAAATCGCGTCCTATTCGCGTCCTGGCGGACCCACTCCCGCGTACCATCGTGCGATGAGCAGACGGACGCTTGCGGGGATGGCAGCGATCGGGGCGCCGGGTGCGAGCGCACTACTGATGTGGCCGGCTTTCTCCGGTCGGCAAGCCCGCTGGGCCGTCACGGTTGGAACTAATCAGACCAGGTGCGTTTCGGTGGACGCCCGGGGCATCCCTCGTCGGTTGCCGCTCGAAAGCGCGCATGCGCGGCCCCCAGGTTGGTGGACCCGGCTTCGCCCCTGGCCCGATCCGCGCGGTGCCGTTCTCGGACAGGTGGGCAAGCCAGGCTCAGCCAAGGCCCCCAGGATCGCGAAATCTCTTCCCGCGCAGCCTTTCCTTGGGGGGGTACCGTGGCGTGGAGATCAATCGAGGAGGAGAGACCATGGATCGCAAGCTGAAAAAGGCTCTCATGTGGATCGTGGCCGCGGAGGTCGCGGGATGGATCGTGGGCCAGATCATCGCAAAGAGGATGACCAAAGGCGACGAGGCCAGCGATGAATTCCAAGTTGCCGCCATCATGGGGGGCAAGAAATTCGAGAGCCATGCCCGGGACCTCAAGTCGGGCTCCGCCATCACATCGATGGGTGGGATCGAGATCGACCTGAGAGACGCAACGCTTGACTCGGACGGCGCCAGATTGGACCTCAAGACAACGATGGGCGGCATTCAGGTCATCGTTCCGAAGGACTGGGCCGTCGACGTGGACAAGAAGTCGCTCGCAGGTGGATTCGACGTCAAGGTGACTCCGCCCGAAGACCTGCCCGAAGATGCACCCAAGCTCCACGTCCATGCCGTAACCCGCATGGGCGGCGGGTTGGTAACCACGAAGGCCTAATCAGCACCCGATTGGCCGGCGCTCCGCCCGGGTCAATGCCCCACCGACATGGATCTCTTGCCGACTGCGGCTCTGCAGACGTTACAGTTCAGTGTTGAGAAGGTCAGCGAGGGGCGCCAGAATCGCGCCTCAGGCGAACGCTTTCGAATCCCGGGCCGCTATTTCGGTGGCCGTCAGCCATAGACCCACGACCCAGCGCAGGCAAGCCGGCGCACACTGCTTCTAATCGCTGCGCTCATTCCCCCTAGACTGCCGGCCAGACCAAATAACACCGGAAGACTGGGCCCGATGTTCGTTGCCACCAAGGACAAAGCCTTGCAGACCACCACCACCGGCGCTCTGCCGCGGCCGACCTGGTACACGGAGAACCTGCGCGGGCAACCGTTGTCGGTCGGCTTCTCGCAACGCGCCTACCGCGATCAGCATCTCGACTGCCTCGCCGCCAATGTCGCGATGCAGCACAAGGCGGGCATCGACATCATGGTCGACGGCGATTGCCGGCTCGACGACGACTGGGCCGGCCGGTCCTGGGTCGCCTATCCGTTGGAGCGCATCGACGGCATCGGACCGGGCCAATTGGAGGTGCAGCCGGCGGGGTTTCTGTCTGCGGACCGCGGACCCGGTGACATCATGTGGGAGGTGATCGAGACACGCCTGACGCCGCACGTCACCGGCCCGATCGGCGCAAGCAGACTCGAGCTCGACCGCGCCTACAAGGCGATGGCCGGTATGACCGATAAGCCCTGCAAGATCGGCTCGGCGTCGGCACAAATCTTGACGATGATGGTCAAAAACGACCATTACGGGGATCGGGCGGAGCTGCTCTTTGCGCTGTCGGATGCTGTGAACAAGGAATATCACGCCATGGTGGATGCCGGCGCGCCGCTCATTCAGATCGAGGAGCCGGAGGTCCACCAGACGATCCACGACCCGAAGGCACCGTTCAAGCCGGAGACCTGGGTAGAAGCTTTCAATCGGGAGGTGAAGGGTTTGCGCCGGCGCACCGAAGTGTGGGCGCATACATGTTGGGGAAGCCCGGCCGGTCAGCGCGTGCTACACGCCGACGCCACCTACGAAAGGGCCCTCCCCTACTACGACCAACTCGACATCGACGTCCTGTGCATGGAGGGCGCCTCCAACAACTGCGCTGAGGTGCCGCTCTACGGGCGCATGATCTCGAAGGACAAAAAGATCGCGGTCGGCATCCTCAACCACCGCTCGTTGCAGGTGGAACGGCCGGAGGAGGTCGCGGACATGATTCGCACCTGCCTGAAACACATCGAGCCGGAGCGTCTGATTCTGGCGTCCGACTGCGGCTTCGGCCGCCAGGCCATGAGCCGCATCCACGCTTTCTACAAGATGGTCTCGCTGGTGCGCGGCACGAACATCGTGCGCAAGGAGCTCGGTCTCGAGGAGGTTTACATCCCGGCTTGCGATCCCAAGCTGTCGATGGTGCCGGTTGCGGGCGTTTGAGGGCGTTATCGCCGGTCAGAACCGGACTTCATCCCTCGACAGTGACCGACGCCTGCATGCCCGGGTGAATGGCGCAGATGTAGGGGTAGCTGCCTGCCTGGTCGAACGTGAAGGTGAAGACCTCGCCGGTCGCCATCGCCCTGGAGTCCCAAACTGCCGTGTTAGAGGTCGTCGTGTGAATCCCCGAGTTGACGGTCCACCGGACGGTGTCACCGACCCGTGTGAAATAGGGGTAGCCAACTGCGCTGATCTGTGGCCCAATGTCAGTGGGTATCGCCACTGTGGGGATCACCATAGAGAAGGAGGTGACAGCCAATGGTTACCGACCAGCAAATCACCGCGGACGAAGCGCGGACAATCGCATTGGGACTCATCGAGGCTTACGACGCCCATGACCCGGAGGGCGTGCTGTCGTACTGCACCAGCGACGTCACATGGGACAACCCAATCGTGGAGAACCCGTTGAAAGGCCACAAGGCAGTCGCCGAGCAACTACGCGCAGAGTTCCGCGCCTTCCCAGATTTCCACCTCAGTGAACTGGAGGTCTATCCGTCAGCAGACGGGACCGAAGCAGCGATGCGGTGGCGGGTGACCGCAACCATGAACGGTCCGCTGGAACCGCCCGGTCTCGCCGCCACCGGCAAACCGATCGACATTGCTGGAATGTCGTTGTACCGGTTCGCGGGCACCAAAGTCTCCGAGAAGATCATGTTCTATAACGGGCTTGATCTCGCTCGCCAGATGCGGGTACTGCCCCAGAGTGACCGGATAGCGGTGCTCTACCAGAAAGCAGCAACCTGGTGGGATCGGAGACGATCTCGTAGCTGAGGCACAACATCCGCTCATCACCACCTGTTGTCCGGCGTCAGGAGGTATCACAGAACCCTGGCATGAGCGGAGCGAGCGGTAGTGAATTGGCCGACAGCGGTTTGGTCGTCTGGGCGAATAACCCGAGTATGCGAGCAGCCCGCACACATTGGGCGTAGGATCTCAGAATCCGAGAGGAGGTTCGATAGTGTCGTTGGAGTTCGAGTGCACCAACGTTGTGCCAGGTTGCGAAGGGAAGGTCAGCGGCGAGACCGTGGAAGAAGTGTTAGGGAGGACTGCAGAGCACGCCAAAGACGTTCATGGTCTCGCATCGCTCGACGAGGAGACCATTGACAAGGTGAAGGCTTCCATCGTTTCGGTGAGCTGATCCGAAGATCGACCGGGTTTAGTAGTTACGTCTTCCTTCTATAAGTGGAACTCGTTCACGACCCAGATGCCGCAGGTCATGAATGAGCGTGGCTGGCAGGTGGGGGTGTGGGGCATATGGGGACTACACGCCACCGCCGCTTTCCATCGGTGACACGATCATCTCTTTGGGTTCTTCGAGGGCGCCTTTCGCCGCAGCCTCCGACCAACGTTTCTCGATCTCGTCAGATCCGGGTATCTCGATCTCCCGGAGCCGGCGGCCCAACTCGTCTTGACGGTCCCGAAGTCTGGACCGTTCGGCGAACGCATCGGACGGCAGAATCTGGATGCGATCGAGGATCTCGCCCAGCTCAGCTCGGATCTGTTGTTCGGTCATCACCTCGTCGGGCTTCTCGTCGGTCATGGGGTCACCTTCCTCAGGTGTTCGCTTCATGGCTACTCCCGTGGGTAACCATGTGCGAGGCGGCGACGAAGGGGAAGGGGGCCAATGACCCTTTTCTCCTCTGCTACGACGGAGCGCTGTCGGGGTACAGGCCACGGGCCTTCACGGCGGTTTTTCACGTTTACCGCACGATAGGAAGATATCTATGTAGCAAACGTGAGTTTCCGTACCAGCCCCAGTGGTGCGGGATCTGCGGGTCCCATTTCTCCCGGTCCAACCCATCCAGGCAAGGTGACCCACAGGGAACCCCTGCACCCCGAGCGGATCCAAGAAAACTCAGGGACGGCGGCTGGGGCCGGGTCTCACGTCTGGTCGGTGACGGCCGGGGACGCCGTTCCTCCGAGGTGCCGTCGCCGAAGACTCTTCGTACATGCGGGAACCGTGCGAACCCCGCGTGTCCCTGGTGGCTAGGTAGGGTCGGCGGAGTATCACAATCAAAACGGGGAGGAGGGAAATGAAGAAGTACTTCTTTGTCTCTGATTGGTTCTTCCTTGCACCCATCGAAAGAGTTTGGTCGGAACTCACCGATGTGGAGTCCTGGCCAAGGTGGTGGCAAGAATTCAAGGATGTCACAGTGAGTGAACCAGACTCGAAACTCAAAGTCGGCTCAGTGGCAGATTGTGAGGTAAAGGGAGGATTGCCGTATACATTGCGTTTCTCGATGTCAGCGACCGCCCTACAACCGCCGAGTTTGATTCACTTCAACATAGAGGGAGATTTGGAAGGCGATTACAGGTGGGTACTGGAATCTCGATCTGGCGGAACTGCGGTGACCGCTTACTGGGATTGCGGGACTCAGAATCCACTCATGAATTCTTTGGCCAAACTCCCTCTCATGAAGGGCGTCCTGGAGAGAAACCACGACAACCTAATGGTTAGCGGCTACCGGGTTCTGAAGTCGAAGCTGGAAGTGTAGAGCGACTGTCTCTGCTGGGTACCGTCCCCCAACGCCACGAAAGTGACCGGCAGGGCCATGACCGTGATGACAATGATTGAACGTCGCATCTCGCCCCTCCTGCCCTGTTGCGACCGTTAGTTCACGATCTCAAGCCGGGACAGTTGCAGGAAGGGGCGAAGGTCTCGAAACGTGAACCTCGTGAACCTCCTTTCCCATACCAGCTCGAAGCAACCATCCTCCCTTCCGCCCATCCATTTTTGAGGCATTGGGTTGGCTTGAGGAGCAGCGGGTTGATCCTGGCTTGTCTGGCTAGGTAAACCAGGCGGCGAGGGGTCGCAAACTCGCCTCTGCTCATTACTCGCGGCGTAGGCTGGAGCCGTAGCCGAGGAGGGACCATGAACTTCATTTCCGAGCAGGGTTTCGACATCAAGAAGGGTCAGTCGGTCGAGTTCCAGCAATGGCTCATGGACAACGAAGGGGAGCTGGCCTCGGCATGTCCCGCAGGCGTTGAATACGTTGGTACGTTCGCCAATGTTTTCTCCTCCGAGAAGGACAGCGGTTCGTTCCGGACGCTATGGGCGATGGAGAGCTACGGCGCACTGGACAACTTCACCGACGCGATGAAGGAAGGCGGAACGTTCGCCCAACTCGTCGACGCGATGGCGAAGTTCGGTCTGGACTCCGCGGACGGCGGTGACTGGAGCAGCAGCCTGAGTCGCCGGGTAACGACCGCAGCTATATGGGGTGACGAGACGTAGCCGACGCACCGGCCACGGATCCGGGCCGAACTTGGGATAACCGCGACGAGTGAGCGGTGGCAAAGGGGGCCATGTCGGTTCCTTGGTCGTGCGGGCGGCCCGTGTCTTTACTGAGTTGTGCCCACTTGTTTTTCTAATAGTGAACCTCGATCACGACCCTGGAGCCGCGGGACCGGCCCGGTATGGCTCAGTAGTCGCCGAATGGCATGTTCACCGAGGAGGAGAACCGGCTGGTGACTTCCGTGGGGTCGGGGCAGGTGTCGACCAGTCGGAGATCCTCCCAGGCTGAGCACGGGGCAAACCACTTGACCCAGATGTCGTATCTGCCTTCCGGTAACCCTTCGGGGAAGTCGTGGACGAACCATTCGCAGGTGTGCGGTTCCGTCTGGGTCCAGTAGCCGGGTCCGCACTCGGTTGTGGTGCCGCGCTGAACGAAGTCGGAAAAGAAGCGATAAGTGTGGTCGATCTCGTAGATTCCGCCGTCTAGGTTGGGGCCTTCTCGTCGGGTGACATACACCTCC
The DNA here is from genome assembly GCA_029863625.1 of Acidimicrobiia bacterium. Taxonomy (GTDB): domain Bacteria; phylum Actinomycetota; class Acidimicrobiia; order Spongiisociales; family UBA4744; genus UBA4744. The sequence continues at coordinate 779 of JAOTUY010000026.1, read as the reverse complement.
GCCTCGAAGCCACCACCGAGAGGTTCCTCTGCTTCATTGACGAACCCTTCACGAACGTGGAAGGGGACGCCCGCCTCCCAGGTCCCTTCGCGGGACTGCTCGTCGAGGGGATCGACCATCACCGCGTCCCGGTAACAGAAAGAGGGGTCACCCCAATCACATACGGTGTTGAGGAAGTCGAGGCGGGCACTGTCCGGCAGCGTGGTGCGCGCCCCCAAACGGAGTCGTACCGTCCTTACGTCCAGCGACGCATCACCCCCGTTGGCTGGTGCCACCGTCGGATGGGAACTCGGAGCAATCTTCGCGGCGGTGGCTGGAGATGCGAACACTTGGATCTCCGACACCGAGTACATCCCGTCACCCTCCCAAGCTTCGAACCGGAGAAGATCGGTGGTAACTGGTTCGGGGAACACCATCCGTTCGGTGTCGTCGGCCTGGTTGGGGCGGGTCGCCATACCACCACTCCGCTCGGTGATCCGCCACAGCGGCTGCCACTCCCCGGTGGTGAGGTCACGGTAGGAGAGCAGATACTCGTCGTTGGCGTCGGCCTGAACGATCGCCCCGACGATGGTGACGATCCCACCCGGATCGAGTTCAAGCCACCGGGGCTGTCCATCGCCCCACCTCTCGTTGATCGCCCCGCTCTCCCACCACACCGGACCCTCATCCCACTGGTGGAAATGAGGGAAGAACACCCCGTCGGCCACGGTCTCGGGCGCAACAATGTCTCCCCGACCCTGTCGTATGTCGTCATCGGTGGTGGCCCGGTCGAAGAACCC
>JAOTUY010000025.1 GCA_029863625.1 Acidimicrobiia bacterium | reverse complement strand
GCCGATTGGTTGGCGGGCCGCTACACGACTTCGGTCGGCACCGCCCGCGAGTGGGTCAAGATCGCTCGGGCCCTCACCGAGCAGCCCCATATTGGGGAGGCGTTTGCCGACGGTCGGCTGTCGTGGGACCAGCTACGGGCACTGATCCGGTTCACCACCGTCGACAACGAAGCTGAATGGGCCGGGTGGGCCCCATCGATGACCGTGGCCGAGCTACGGGCCGTCAACAAGACCGTCACCAGCGTCGAGGTGGTCGAAGCCCACCAGCGGCGTTGGGTGTCCTGGTGGTTCGAGGATGATCGTCCCGGGTTTCACATGACGGTGGACATGGCCGATAGCGAGGGGGCCACCCTGGCTACCTGGCTGGCGAGAAGGGCCAACCAGTACCACCCCGATCCGGAGTCGGGTGTCTATGAGCCGTTCGAAGCCCGCTGCGCCGACGCTCTCCACCAGCTGGCCTCCCAAGCGTTGGGGGGCGACCGGGACCACGACCGGGCCACCGTGGTGGTCCACACCGATCTGGCCACCTTGCTGACCGGGATCGGGACCGCCTCGATCGACCAGGGTCCGGCCCTGGCCCCCGACACCCTCCGCCGGCTCGCTTGCGACGCCCGGATCCAGCTGGCCCTCACCGACCCCGAAGCTGGGGTGGTGGGGGTGGGGCGTACCACCCGCACCATCCCACCCTGGCTGGCCCGACTGGTCCGACTACGCGACCGGGGCTGCCGGTTCGAATCCTGCCGGCGAACCCGCTGGGTACAGGTCCACCACATCATCCACTGGGCCGACGGTGGCCCCACCAACCTCGACAACCTCATCACCCTGTGCGGCTTTCACCACCGGTACGTCCACGAGCACGGATGGACCATCCAAGGCCACCCGGCCGATCACATCACCTGGCATCGCCCCGACGGTCACCCCTTCGAACCCCAACCATCCGCCTACCCACTCCACCTCTGGAAACAGGTCCTCGACAAGATGCCCCCGGTCCGGCCACCAACCCGACCACCCCCCCGGGAACCCGATCCGACAACAACAAGCGAAGTGCTCCGCCATTCAATGGTCTGAGGGGTTACGTTGACGGCTGCCGAATCGACGGCAAGAATGCCGCCCGTCCTGCTGAACGTACCCGGGAGGCGGAGAGCGGCCGAGACATCGTCGGGTATGCTCCGGCGCCCGGCCCAGAAGATTCGAGCCGAGGAGGGTAAGGGGTTGTCTACCGCTACGACCGCCACACGGTCATCGATCGCGGATTTCCTCGCGCCCCGGGACACCGATTCGGCGGCCCGTCGGCACTTGATCGCCGCGATCGTCTTCTTGCTGGTGGCCGGTTTCTTCACCCTGCTGCTCTTCGTCAAGCTGGCCTACCCGAACTTCCTCGGCGGGCAAGCGTTCACCACCTACGGGCGTCTTCGTCCAATTGCGATTTCGACCACGGTGCTCGGGTTCCTCACCTTGATGCACGTGGCGGCGATCTACTACCTCGTACCCAGACTGACGGGTGCGCGTCTGTGGAACGAACGGCTCGCCAACCTGGGCCTGTGGTTGGCGGTTGGGGTCAACGTGGCCGCCATCGTGGTTCTCGCTGCCGGCTATTCGGAAGGCCGCGAGTGGCTCGAGATCCCCTGGTGGCTCGACATCGCCGTCATCATCATGCTGCTGGTGCCCACCGCCGTCGTCACCCGAACCATGAGAGATCGCACCGAGGAGGGCTTGTTCGTATCCCTGTGGTACATCCTGGCCGGCGTCTACTGGGTGGTCGGCCTGTTTGTGGCAGGCAACATCCCCAACCTGTACGGGGCGGCCTCACAGATTCAGTCGTCGTTCTTCGTGTCGGGGGTCGTCGAATTGTGGCTGGTGGGTGTTGGAGTTGGCACGGCGTACTACCTGGTCCCCAAGATCACGGAAAACCCTCTCTACAACCGTCAGCTGGCCCTGGTCGGGTTCTGGTCGCTCGCTTTCGCAGGAGCCTGGGTTGGGCAGAGCCGGTTCATCTACGGGCCCGGCCCGGAGTGGCTGGAAACCACCGCTTCTGCGTTCTCACTGGCCCTGGTAGTTGCCGCGCTGGCAGTGGCCACCAACCTGGTCGGCACCATGAGAGGAAAATGGTCGATGATGCGCGATTCCGCGTCTCTGCGGTTCACGATGGTCGGCGCCGGCTTGTACCTGGTTCTGGCGGTCCTGCGTTTTCTGCAGGGACTCCGGTCTGTGGCCGCCGTTACGGGACTGACCAGTTTTGGGGACGGCACGATGGTGTTGGTCCTGTTTGGCCTCGCCGGCCTGTGGGCGGCGGCCTTTGCCTATCACGCTCTGCCCCGTCTCATCGGGCGCCGCCTGTTCTCCGACCGGCTCACGACGTGGCATCTGCGAGCGACCTTGATCGGTGCCGGTTCGTTGGCCGCACTGCTCTGGCTGGCCGGTCTCATCTCCGGGTACTCGTGGGCGGCCGGAGCCTTGACGGGCACCTACGTTGCTGCCGGCGAAGGTTTCACCAACACGCTCGATCAGGTACGGCTGGCATACGGGCTGGCCGCCCTGGCCGCCCTGGTGCTGTTCGCCGGTCATTTCACCTTCGCCTACAACATCTACCGCACATTCACATCCGGCCGGCCGGCCGCACACGAAACGCTGATGCCCGGTGGCCCCGTTGAGGTGACCCATGAGTAGCGAGACACTGGCCGGCGCTTCAGAGGGGATGGGGGTACCCGCAGAATTGGTGCAACGATCCGCCCAGGCGCGCGCCAATGCCGACGGAATCGGAGTCGACGAAGTTCTGACGGCCTGGAGTGGAGGGGCGACGATCACCCCCGCTGCGCCGCCGGCTGCACGCGAGCCGATCCCCGAACCTGGGCCGGCCATCGAGGCGCCCCCGGCCGTTGCTGAAACCGCCCCGCAGACCGCCCCCACCGCATCCCCGGCCGCCGAACCGGCCATCGTGATCGGGGCGCCGTCCGCCGTTGTTGTCCTCGAGGCACCGGCGCCGCCGGCGTCGCCTGTGCTGAAGGGGCGCCGGGAAAGCCCCGTCGCGGTGCTCGCGGCTGCGGTCGGCCTGTTCTTGGTTGCCCTCCTTTTCGCTTTTGTCCTTCCCGCTCTCGATGCCACGCCTCAGTTACCACCACCCAGCGGTCTGAGCGCGCTCGGGTTGCAGGGAAGAGAGATCTACGTGGCAGAAGGTTGCTGGTATTGCCACACCCAACAAGTGCGGCCGATTGTCACCGACGCCAACCTTGGCCCGGTCACCCAACCGGAACTCCTCGCATCCTTCGCTCCCGACACGCTGGGGATCCAGAGGATCGGACCAGACCTCGCCCACGCCGGCAGCCGCGAGCCGACCAACGATGCGCAGTGGCTCACAGCGTTCCTCACCGAGCAGAGTTCGGTCCGGGAGGCCAGCCTGCAGCCCGGTTACGGCTACTTGTCCGAAGCCGACGTGGCGGCGCTGGTCCAGTACCTGTTGGAGTCCCGATGACCGACTACCTGTCCGCCGCTACCGAAGCAGCAGGAGTCCCGGAAGCGCTGATCCGACGGGCCGCCGAGGCTCGAGCCGCGGCCGACGGCCTCTCCGTCGATGACATCCTGGCGGCCTGGGCCGGCGGTACCGCAGCCCCGGCCGCCGCACCGTCCCCCGAACCTCCCCCCGCCACGGAGACGCCCGCCCTCCCGATCGAGGAAACGACCCCCGCGGTTGTCCCGGTGGAATCGCCCCAACTCACCCCGGCCCCGGCCCCCAGCCCGGGGCCCATGGTCATCCCTGCCCGCCCGGTGCCCGAAACGGTCGACATCGATCAGGCGCGTCAATGGGAGTCGGTCGTCACCGTCGCAACCGCCGGGTTGAAAGAGCGGACCACGACCAGGGTGCCCTCCTGGTTGACGGCGGCTTTCGTAATCCTTCCCTTGGTCGGATTGCTCTATCTCCTGCAGCTCTCCGGCGGGCCCGACTGCGGCAGCAGCGGGGTGCTGGCCGTGGATCGTGTCACCGGCGAAGTCGTGAACTGCGACGGATCACCATTTGAAGGACGCGGTGCACCCGGAAGCGGTTCGACCGACTTCCTCGCCCGCGGGCAGGCTCTGTACGCCGACGCGCAGGTGGCCTGCAACGGCTGTCACGGCGAAAACGGTCAGGGTGGCGTCGGCCCAACCTTCGCAGGCGGCGCGGTGCTGGCCACGTTCCCATCATGCGCCGACCACGTGCAGTGGGTCCAGCTTGGTTCGGCCGGGTGGCAAGCCCAGGTGGGCCCCGAGTACGGCGCGCAAGGGAAGATCTCGCAGGGAGGCATGCCCAACTTCGGCGATTCGCTCAGCGACGAGGACCTCCGATCCGTCATCACATTCGAGCGCGTGCGGTTCGGTGGCGCCAACCTCGAAGAGACCCTGGCGGACTGCGGTCTGGTGATCCCCGAACCACCGGCCGGCGAGAGCGGCACCGGAACAACCGAAACCACGGGCGAAACCACGGTTACCACCGGAGCCTCCGGCTGAAGCGCGCCCGGAAGACGGCTAGCGAGACCTGAGCGTGCGACTTTCTGCCACGAGGGCCTTTCTCAAATAGCGTTCGGCGATGATCCCCTCGGCGAGAACTCGCCCCGAAGGACCAAGGACCACCGGGATCCGGTCTGTGTACTCGTTGAGCAAAACCGGATCGGCGTCGATATCCCGTGCCTCGACGCGTGCGGCGACCTCCGCCGCCAATCGCCGGACCAAGGGTTCGGCCTCTTCGCAGAGATGACATCCCGATCGGGTCAGGAAAACGAGAGAAAAATCGCTCAAGGTCCCTCCTGCGCCTCCGATATCAACGGTGGATGCGAAAGCGTCCAGCCGAAGGGCTCCAACCCTTCCGCAAACGCGGGGGGCGCGGTTGGTCATTCGTCGTAACTGACCTTAGGCACGTTCAATGACCTAAGGTTTTAAAGGTAAGCCTCCCAGCCCGCCCCAAGCGACGATGGCCGACGGTCCCCCACCTTTTCGAGTGAGGCCCCCGCTAAGGGGGCCTCACTCTTTTGTGGGTTGCGTACCCGGGTATCCTCCGACCCCACGAATCGGAAAGCATCGTTGCGACCAGCTACCACCATCGCCATCCTCGTCCTACTGTTGCTGATCGCTGTGGCCGGGATCGTCCTCGTCGTGCAGTTGCTGTACCCGTAGGAATCGCCGGTCAGTCCGGTGAAATGAACGAAATGACCGTTCCTTCCGACAGCCCGAACCACTCATCGGCTCTGCCCTCGCGAACCGCCAGGGCGATGAGCCCGTACGAATCGACATGCACCAGGGGCTTGCCCGGCTCGGCGTCCCCGTAGGCGGCAACCCAGGGCAGCGTGTGGTCACGACTCTCAACCTTGACCGTGACCTCCGAGCCTGGCTGAATACCGAGTGCGTTCAGCTCCTCGGGGCTGACATTGGTTTGCGCGTTACCGAACCGGTCGATCCACCATGCTTGCCCGGCAAGAATCCCTCCCTCGAGGTGAGAGAGGGGGAGCATCAGCGGCATAACGCCGGACGGGTCGACCTCGCTACCCAGGTCGGAGAGTCCCACCTCGCCCGTGGCCAGCGCCGCGGCGGCCGGACCGAAGCGGTCCCGTCCATCGAAGGTGGCGCCTTCGCTGGGGATGACGAGGTCCGGGTTCTCGATAGTAACGATGCGCGTCGCGCCCCCGACCATGGCGACTGCCGGGGATAGCAAGCCGTTGTCGGGACCCACGAAGAATCCCCATGGTGTCTCCGCTGCAATCGGAGTTCGGGCGGTTCCCACTCCGGGATCGACCACAGCGAGGGCAACCCCCTGGGGCAGGTACTGAATGGCCCGCATCAGCGTGAGGGCGCCGGCTCGCACGTCACCCGGCGCCACCCCGTGCGAAATATCAATGATCCGGCTGTTGGGGGCGATACGGGCCAGCACACCGTGCACCACCCCGACGAATTCGTCCTGGTAGCCGAAATCGGACAGAAACGAAATTGGCAGACTCATGACCGCAGAGGATACGCCGGACGCGGGCTATGAGCTGCGAGCTACGAGTGGACAGCCTGTGCCCGTCATGAGGGCGGCATTTGCCCGATCGCGGCACGCAACGTAACCAGGAACTCGTCGAGCGGCACCCGATGGATCTGGGCGGCCCGCTCAACCGTGATGGCCCTGGTGATGAACTTGCGAAAGCTGTAGGCCCCCACCCGGTTGATCCCGAACATCTCCATCACTTCTGCGATGTCGCCGTATTCGCCCAGGATGTCCGAGACCTTGGTGTCCTTGGTGATATCCACTTCAACCTCCTGCCAATCGTGGAACGAGAAATTGAGGAACAATTCTCATTGAACGCAGAACTCGTTCCCTTCCGGGTCGCGAAGCACCACCCAGTAATCGCCCCGCTCCTCCACCGGGCCGACCACCGTCGCTCCGGCCAAAACCAATCTCTCAGCTTCGGCATCGACACGCAGCCTCCCTTGATCGAGCGAAGCGCTCTGTCCGCCCCCAACGTTGAGATCGAGATGGACCCGGTTCTTCACCGATTTCTTCTCGGGAACTCGCTGAAAGAAGATGCGGGGACCACCGCCATCCGGGTCAACCACGGCAGACGCACTGTTCCACTCACTCTCCGGAACCCCGACGTCTGTGAGGAACGCCTCCCAGGAGTCGAAGCCCTCCGGTGGGGCCTGGACTATGTACCCAAGGGCCGTCGACCAGAACCCGGCCAGTTTGGCGGGATCGGCGCAATCGATGACGATCTGAACGGACGTAGCCATGGTTCCTCCCTAGACAGGTCGTCGAACACTAGAACGGCTCAGATAGTGGCGCCGCAGTCGGTACCATTCCGGCCGTGAACGACAACCCACACGATCTACTCGTAGACCGTCTCATCCACAAAAACGGCATCATCATGCTGATCGGGGCGCCCGATACCGGGAAGACCACCCTCGCCAGGCAATTGTTGGCGGCCGGCGTCGTTTTGGGCCGGACCGCGGCCTACATCGACGCGGATGTAGGCCAGACGATGGTAGGACCCCCGGCCTGCGTTGGTCTGAAGTGGGTCAGGTCCCAGGAGGACATGGAGGACTTCAGCCAGGCCGACGACCTACGATTCGTCGGTTCCGTCTCGCCGGAACGTCTGGTGCTCCAGGAGGTCCTGGCGACCGCGACATTGGTCGAGGTAGCGCGCGAACGCGCGGATCTCATCATCATCGATACCACCGGCGCAGTGTCGGGAGTCACGGGGCAGACCCTCAAGTACCACAAGATGGAATTGTGCCGGCCCGACGTGGTCGTTGCCTTGCAGCGTGGCAGCGAGATGGAGCCGATGATTGGTCTCCTTCGGCGCTTCTTCTCGGCAGAGGTGGAACTCACCACGGTTCATCCCGACGTCATCCCGGTCTCACCCGAAGAACGCCGGTCGCACCGGACCAAACGGTTCGCCGAAGCTCTCGCACCACCGCTCAACCGGTGGCGGGTCCGGCCCACGGTGTTTGCTCCGGCACTACCAACCGGTCTTGATCTCTCCCGACTCGACGGCATGTTGGTTGGAGTCCACGATGGGACCGGCGGTTGTCTGGGGCTCGGCGTGCTCGAGCATGATGAAGATACGTTGCGGGTCCTTACCAACGTCGGCGAGGGCATGAAGGGGTTGCGGCTCGGTTCACTCAAGATTGACCTGGAAACCTTCGATACCACCAGCGCCAACCTGCGCGAAATCATGTTTGGGCTCGATTTGTAGAACTTCCCTCAAGAATCAATCACCTCCCTGCCGATACTCACAGTGACAAAGGATGTCACTCCAAGTGAGGTAGGGAAGGGACATGATTCGCAGGGCCGCAGCGCTGATCACCACGATCCTGCTGGCAACAGCAGCCCTAGCGGCACCGGCCCTGGCCTCGCCCGGCGAAGAAGCGAGCTTTGTTCGCCTCATCAACCAGGAACGCGCCGGCCGCGGCCTGAGCACTCTCGAGGTCTACTGGGATCTCGTCGACGATGCCCGGATCCACGCCACTGTGATGGCCGATGCCGACGATATCTTCCACTCTTCGAATCTGGCCGGTGTCACAACGGGTTGGTCGGTACTCGGCGAGAACGTCGGGGTTGGCCCGACGGTCGGCGTTCTCCACGAAGCGTTCATGAAGTCCGCGGGGCACCGAGACAACATCCTGGGTGACTGGGACTCGATAGGTGTCGGCGTGACTCAAACCGATCTGGGCTACATGTTCGTCACCGTCTTGTTCATGAAGTCGGCGCAATCCCAGCCCACTCCCGCACCTGCCCCCGAACCAGTCCCGGTGGAAACGGCAGTGGCTCAGGCACCCGCCGCGGTCCCGGTCGCGGTAGTGGCTGCGGTGCCGGTCGCCGCCCACAAGCCGGTTGCACCGAAACCAGTACAGACGCCGGAGCCGGAGCCGGAGCCGGAAAACAGGCTCATCGACAAGCTCCTGGCCGGCCGAGGGTTCCCGTTCCGCCTGGTCTGACCACCGGGCGATCGATACGACTCGATCCCGGATCTCGCCAAGCTAAGGCCCAAGGAACCTCTGCGAACTGCCTCCCGCACTTCCCCGAACAGGCGGCGGTTTCGCTTCAGCACCTTGGGCCTTGCATAGCGGACACTACGAGTGCGTCAAGAACGAGTCAAGGACCCCGTTGAGCAGACAAACGCCCTGCAATTAGCCGCAATCACTGCTATTTCTATCTCGTTGTCTGATATCTGGAGGGTTATCCCAGTACTTATCCACTTATCCACAGCAATCCACAGGTAGTTGTGCACAAACGCTGTAGACAAGTATTTCTGGGGTTGTTTTCGCGTTCGAACGACTCGTGACCATAGGCGGACTGAGCCATCAGGCGGCGGCCGTGATACCTGCGTACAGCTCGAGCAAGCGGTCGGCGGCGACTTCCCAGGAGAACCTCTTCGCGAATTCGACGGCTCCCCTCGACAGTCGGGCGGCCAGGTCATCGTTGAGCAAGATCTTGGCTGTCGCAGACGCGAAGTCCTCGGGATCCCAGCCGGCCACCAGGAACCCGGACGTGGCATCCCCAACGGTGAAGGCCAGACCTCCCACCCGGGCGGCCACCACCGGCAGTCCGCATGCCTGAGCTTCAGCCGCCACCAACCCGAACGACTCGCTGCGCGAAGGAACCAGCAGCACATCAGCCGCCTGGTAGTAAGTGGCGATCTCGTGGTGAGGTCGCGACCCAACAAACTCGACACATTCGCCCAAACGCAACGCATCGACCCGTTCCCGGATCCGCGCCAACTCCGCTTCACCATGAGCGCCACTGGGACCCCCGACGACAACCAACCGGGCATCAGGGATCTCCTCCCGAACCCGCTCAAAGGCCTCGAGCGCAACGTCAAGGCCTTTGAGCGGTTGGATCCTCCCGACGAACAGAACCACGCGCCCGGCATCCCACCCCAGCCGCTCTTTGGCGGCCGGCTGTGAGCCCGGAGTGAACAGGTCGTGATTGACTCCAGGATGGGTGACACACAATCGAGCCGGATCTGCCCGATACCGTCGAGCAAGATCATCGGCCTCGAAAGGCGTAGAGGCGATGACACAATCCGACCCGGCGATCACCTCGTGTTCTGCGGCAATCCGGACCAGGCTCTCGGCAGGCTCTCCGACCCGCCGCGTCGCATCTTTGACGCGCCCCAGGGTGTGAAACGAATTGGCCAGTGGGATCCCGGTGGCTCGTTTGACGACCAAACCTGCCCAGCCGGACAACCAGTAGTGGCTGTGGATGACATCAAACGCCTCACCGCGCATGTTCTCGATCACACCATCGGCGAAAGGCTGAACGGTCGCAGGTAAGTCGACCATCGGGAGGACAGACGGAGGTCCGGCCGGCACCTGCACGACCCGGTACCCGGAGGTGACTTCTACGTCGGCGGGTTGCGGGAGGGCCGTTGCTCTCGTAAAGACCTCAACGTCGATACCGCGGTCGACGATCGTCCGGGCCAGTTCATCGATGTACACATTCATGCCGCCGGCGTCTCCCGACCCCGGTTGAATCAGAGGCGAGGTGTGGAGCGAGAGGAAGGCGACCCTCCGGATCATGTCGAACCCTCGAAGCTGAAGAGGGGTCGTTTCGTAGCGCCGAGCCGGAACTTGTACGGCTCCTCGCCTTTGAGGAAGTCGAATATGTGACAGTTCGCCTGGATTGCTCGCTCGATCAGCATGCTCAGCAACACTATGCCGGGAGATGCTTCCGAGGCACGCTCGAACGCGGAGTTGTACAGGTAGAACCCATCCGCGTCGGCCCAGGCAAACGCGGCTGCAACCGCCTCGCCGTCTTCGCCGCACAGAAGATCGACCCGCCAGCCATCCTGGTCGGCGAGTGATGCGAAGAGTTCTTCCGTCTCAGACGTCATGAAACTGCCTTTGGCACCCTTCGAGCTGCGATGCATGGCAACGAAGCGATCGAATCCTTCCCCGGCTCCCCGGGTCGTGACCAGCGCCGGATGGCCATGAACCTCGCTGAAGCGACGACGTTTTCTCCGAATCTCGTGGCGCTCCTTCTTACCGATCTGTTCCAGGTATGCCCCGTAACTGTCCGGAAGCTGCACCCGGGCGGTCACCGCGTGTTGCTCCGGTTGGGTGTTGAGACCGGCTTTTTCCAGGCCCCGGCGGACCACATCGGCCGCTTCCCCGGGCAAGGAATCGAAGAAGAAACGAACGCCTGTCGAGCCCGTCATCAACAACTCTGCAATCAAGTCGGTCGCCCCGTCGCCTAGAGGGCTCCGGTAGTCCGCCAGATCGGGGTGCCCGACCCACCGGAGGCCGGTCTCATCCAACACCAACGGCACCAGGGCCGACCCGGATTCGGCCAGGCAAAGATCACCGGCCGGTTCGTGATTCCACAGTGCCTCCAGAAACCCGCGCCCGGGGAACGGACCGGTGTCCGGAACCACCGGACGGAGTTCGAATGCCCGGGTTGACCAATCGGCATGTCGGGTCACCATGTCAATTGCACCATCGGCTCGATGGCTCCCTGCGGTACTCCCCCACCGAGCACGGGCGGATGCGAGATCCCGTGCAGACCCTCCCGCGCCGGCGCGGACACCAGACCCAACTGATCGAGGGCGGCAACCATGCCGACTCCCACAGCTCGCGGGGAACCGTCCCACACCTTGGCGGCCACGCCGAGCCGATTTCGAACCGCCACCCCTAGACATGCTTCCGCTCCATGCTTGGCCGCCGCATCGAGCCAGGTGGCGATATGAGCGGCCGGTTGGCTCGTGTCACTCGTCAGGGCGGGCTGACTGTGCATCGCGACCCAGGCCGGTCCAAACCGCGGATCGTTCCCCAGCTTCGCGTAAGCACCGGCCATCGAGCGTGCGTTCACCCGGAAGGCGGGCACCCCGCAGCCGTCAACGCCGACCGGACCGTGATTCTCGCCCAGCACCTCATGGATCGTCTCGGCGATTCGTCTTTGCAGCGGATGTCGCTTCTCGACGTACCCCGCGATCGGCCAACCGGTTGAGACACAGGCTCGCACCATGGCGGCATGTTTCCCCGAACAGTTGTGCCAGATTGCTCGTGGTTCCCGATGCCCGGCCGCGACCAGTTGGTCCTGAGCGCCCTCTCCAAAGGGCCAGGCCGGCGGACACTCGAGAGCCGACTCGTCGAGTCCGACCTCAGCAAGCATGGCCCGCACGATGGCGATGTGCACAGGCTGACCGCCATGGCTGGCGCACGCCAGCGCCATCTGCTGCATAGACAACCTTGCGCCCAACTCCTGAGAGACGGTTGCCTGAAAAGGTTTAGCGGCAGACCTCAGGAAGAAAGGGCGTTCGAGGTCACCCGTAGACGCTACAAGACGGCCGTCGATGTCGACGGCGGCAACCACCCCGTCGTGCACGGCTTCAACGAGGTCGTTGCGAACCACACGAGCCAGCACCGGGTGGGCTCAGCCGACCGGGAGCTCGTCGGGGTCGACCTGCCCCTCCTTGTACCGCCGCATGATCTCGGTCTGGATCGAGTCGAAGACGTGTTGCACTGCCTTGCGACCCGTCGAGATCTCCTGCTCGGTCTCGGCCAGAACCTGCTGGATTTCGGAGAGCTCATCGGTTTCGCACTCGGGCAAGCGGGACAGGAAGTCATCTTCCAACACCCGGTCGATGTGGCGGCGCCGTTCCTCGGGCAGATCAGGGGCCAGCATTTGCGGCACCCGCTGCTGTTGACCTCCGGCCCGCTCGCCGGCTCCCAGGATCTCGGGGAGCGCTTCGATCAACGACCGGGTTTCGGCGCCGCTGCGGCGATTGAGTTCAAAGGCCAGTAAGTCCATACGTCCGTGCAGCAGGCGGCGATAGAACGACAGTTCGGTCTCAACCTCGTCGGCCATTCGGCGACGATCGCGCAACGCAGCTACTGGAGCAGTTTCGACATCATCAAGAAACTCTGGATCGAGCAGGATGTCGATGCGACGACGTTGTTCTATGGTCATGGCGTTACCCACACGCCGCTTTGAGGGTGAAGTAGGGGTTCATGGGTGATCCGCCTCCTGGATGAATCTGGAAATGCAAATGGGGTGCCCCTCCGTAGGCGTTGCCGGTGTTCCCGTTATAGCCGATCACGTCGCCTTTCGACACATACGTGCCGGTCGAGACACCCGGGGCCCAGCCGCTGAGGTGCGCGTAGTAGTAGCCCGTCCGGTTCTCGGCCGTTAGCCACACCGAGTTCCCACCCAGCGCATTCGTATATGTGCGCAGGGCTCCACTCACCACGGCGTAGATGGGTTGGCCCATCGGGGCAAACACGTCCGTGCCCTTGTGGGAGCGACCACCGGAACGGGGGAAACCCCAGTCGTTGATGAACTGAATGGCTCCCGAATTCATCGGACAGATGAAGCCCGGGGTCACCGAAGCCGGTACGCCACCGGCCGCTCCCTTGGTGCGGGCGGCGGCCGCAGCGGCCGCCGCAGCCAGTTGGGCGGCATATTCCGCCCTCAGCTTCCGGCAGTCATCGCTGAGGCTGCGGTACGCAGCCTCTTTCTTGTTCATCGCGTCTTCCATCAGCGTGGCGACGTCCAAAGCTTCCTGGTTGAGCACCACCAGGCGAGCCTGATCGACCTTCAACTCCTCCTGCCATTTCTCCATGTCGTTCTTCAGGGCGGCCAGGTGGTCGAGAGAGGAGATGTCTTCTTCGGTCACCACTTCGAGGAATTCCTGACCGGTGAGCATCTCGTCTACCGACGAAGATGACAGCACGAATTCGGTCACCTGGCTGCCGCCGTCCATGTACATCTCAACGGCCCGGCCCACCACCCGTTCCCGTATGTCGGCCACATCGGACTGTTTCTCTTCGATCCGATCCCGAAGTTGCAGCACCCGCAGACTGACGGTCTCGAGTTCCTCGTTGACATCGTTGTAGCGCTCGAGCGCCTCGGCGGCCCGGGCTGCGGCAGCATCCCATTGGTCGAGGGCCGCCTGGGAGGTCGCGCAGGCTGCGTCAACCTGCTGTTTGGTGACGGAGGCCGCCGGTAGCGCGGACCCAAACACCCACAGCAAGACGAGCGGGAAAACAAAGAGGACGCGGCGCGCCCGTAGCCATTGCATATCGCCCATCAGCGTAGTGAGATACCGGTCTCTTGAGAAGTCACCGCGCCGTTGCGCCTAGAGCAGCAGGGTGATGAACGGCGCGAAGACCAGGGCGGCCAGCACCGGACCGTCCAGCGCCACCAGCGAACCTTCGACGGCACCGGTGAGGAAGATCTCGCCGACTCGGATGAGGCTACCCATCGAAATTCCGGCCACCAGCCCGACGGCTACGAATATCCCGACCAGGAACAGCGCAACCAAGCTGAGATCCCAGATGAACGAGACGACCGCGGCGGTCAACACCGTCGCCAGGACGGCTCCGGTGAGCGGATCCAGCGAAGGCATCTTGGAGCGGGCCAGCAGAGCTGCTGCTCCCTTGCCGACGATCACTATGGCGAGGAAGACCCAGATCAGATCTTGACCTTGAACGGTTTGGATACGAACCAGAACCAGAGACCCAACGCTCAGCGCCGCGGCGAGAGCCACCATGGTCGTTGAAACCAACGAGATCAGGTTGCGGTGACGCGGAGAGGCAACACCGGAGACGAGGGTGATCATGACCGCAAGCCCTGCGGCTACCCCCAGACCGATACCGCGCCCGGCCGGGACGAGTTCTGCAACTTCAAACCCGTAGGTGGCCAGGCCGCCCGCCAACACTGCCAGCAATACCGGAAGTCGGTAGGGGCGCCACGGCTCATCGTCGCTGGTGATGTCCCATGCCCACAGCCCTCCGACGCCGACCAGGACGGCAACGAACCAGGCCGGCTCGGTGAAGGCATTGGCCACCAGCAGGGCCCCAGTTATCAGAGCCACCTGAATGCCGCTGACGGTGAGTGTGGCTGCCGCCGCACCACCGGAAACGGGGGGGATCAACGCTACCTCGTCGAGTAGACCAACCGGATCCTGGGCCTCGGCCGGTTCCCCATTGAGCCACACCCTGGCGTGTCCAAGGCTGCGCTTGAATTCTTGCCCGTAGCGGTCGGCGGCTTGGTCCAAAATCGCGCCGACGGTGTCACCCTGGATCTCGACCTCGGATGATCCGGCCAGTTCTCTGAGGTTGGCGAAGAGGCGAAGACGTGCCATGGACACAGAGGTTAACGGCTGCGTAGGCCGCACGTTCCCTGTTCCAGTTCCACGACAGGAACTTGAAGCTCGACACCGGAAACCTGAACCTTTGCTATGGCGCTGAAACTGGCTCTTCGGCTTCAACGACGACGGTGGCCGCCGGTTGCTTGGCGGCCAGGCCACTCAAGATGTTGATTCCCGTGGCGTTCTCGATCTGTTCGGTCAGCTTGATCACGGCCGCCGGAAGTTGGCTCATAACGTCAGCAATACCGTGGGATCCGTTCCCGGAGTCGATGACGGTCACCTTGTCGATAGCGACACCCTTGACGGTTTCGACGATCTGACCCAGGAGATCGGGCAGCATGTTCAACACAAAGATGTTCTGGGCATCATCACCGGCCGCCTGGTACTGCTCAATCAAACGCCGGAACACCTCGATTTGAGCGGCGCCGTCCTCGATGATCTTGGCGGCCTCGCCCTTGGCCCGTAGTTCTTTGGCTTCTTTCTCGGCTCTGGCCGGGGTAATCACGTCGGCTTCCAGGCGGCGCTTCTGCAACTCGATCCGTTCCTTTTCGAGGGATTGCTCGGCAACGGCCTTGGCCTTCTCACCGGCTACCTCCGCCTCCCGCTCCTTGGCGATCCCCAGTGCGTCGAGTTCGGCTTGCCTGACCCGCAGGGCGTTGGTCTTCTCAACGATGTCGAGGTTGGCGTTGATCTGGGCGATCTCCGCCCGACGGCGGGCCCCGGCCTCGGCTTCTTCTGCCTCCGTCTGGCGTTCGGCCTCAGCTACGCGTGCCTCCATGATGACCTGCGCTGTTCGCCTACGCCCCACCGAGTCGAGGTAGTCCACCTCGTCGGTGACGTTCTGGATCTTCAGAACGTCCAGGTCGAGCCCGAGGGTCCGCATGTCGTCGTCGGCTTCGTCGATGAGCGTTTGGGCGAACTTGAGACGGTCCTCGTTGACTTCCTCCGGGGTGAGGGTGGCCAGTACGCCGCGCAGGTTGGCCTCGAGAGTTTCTTTGGCGATCTTCTGCACGTACTCGGTTGGGCGGCCCAAAAACCGCTCGATGGCATTGTCGAGGACGCCTTCACGACTGGAGATCTTGATATTCCCGACTGCCTGGACCGAAAGCGGGATGGCGCCCTTTGAATAGGCGTTCTGTACCGATACGTCAATCGCGATGGTGTTGAGCTCCATCCAATCGACCTTCTCCAGCAGAGGGATCCGGAGGGTCCGTCCCCCCCGCAAAACGCGATATCCGGATTCCCCTTCTTTCGAGCGCCCGGAGATAACCGCAACCAGGTTGGGTGGGCAGATCACGATGAACGATCGGACACTGATGAGCACCAGCGCAATCGCTAGAACAACTATCACGGCCACGGTGATGACTACGTCCATATTTCAAACCTCTCTAGGAAAGCTCTCGAAACGATGACACCCGGGCGGTGCCCTGGTTGACCTCTACGACCACAACCGATTCACCGACTGCGAATTCGCCGTCTTCGTTGGCGTCGAACGGGACCGCGGTCAGATTGATGGTCTGACCTTCGACCTCGCAGGTAATCCGACCTTTCGAAGTGACGGAAATCGGAACGGTTACCCGGCCTACCGCGCCACTCAAGACCCGGTCACTCACATCGGTGCCAACCGATGTGCTCTTCAGGTAGCGGAACACCCGGTTGTTGAGGCCGGCCGCGAAGAGTCCGAGGGCGATGGCCACGACCAGAGCAACCGCGGATCCCGTCGAAAGGGCAGTCAGGATCAAACCCGTCGCACCGAAGAACGCCAGAAAGAACACGATCGAACGGAATGACAGCAGGGACAGCACCGCCGCGGCAATACCTCCGCCCATACCGCCAGACGCCTCGAGATCTGCGTCGACGTCGATGTCCACATCGAAGTCGGCGTCGACGTCTCCACCCTCTCCTCCGAAGAAGACGAAGAAGAGCAGGAATGGCCAGCCGACTATGGCAGCGAATGCGTATACACCGGTCATGTCGTCAAACCTACTCGCCGCCCGGCATCAACCCGGCCGAATATCCACCCCGGCAGGGCAGTACGCCGCCATCAATGGGTCATACGGCCCTCCAGGCAGAGGCGTCCTGGGCGGTATCTTCGACAAAGAGGATCGAGCACACGCTTTGGCGTGTCCGGCAGATGATCGGAGGCACCATGTCCGACAAGAAAGCCGACCTGGCCGGACCCGGAATCGGCAACTACGACGACCTCGCCAAGGTCCTGCCGAACGACTATCTGTCGCTCCAGACGCCCAGGGAAACCATGGAGGCTCTGTTCGCCGCCAAAAGGTACATCGAAGAGAACCTTGCCAAAGAGCTCGATCTGATGATGGTGCAGGTGCCGCTCATCGTTGATGTAGGCAGTGGCGTGAACGACGACCTCGATCGGGACGGCTCGCGAACCCCGATAGGTTTCCACATTCCCAACGATCACGACCAGCATCCGGTTGATGCTCAGATCGTCCAGGCCGCAACCAAGTGGAAGCGAGTTGCCCTCAAGCAGTTCGGGATAGAACCGGGTCAAGGCCTGCTCACCGATATGAAGGCGGTCCGAAAGGACTACTTCCTCGACCACGACCACAGCGCCTACGTCGACCAGTGGGACTGGGAGAAGGCGATCACAGCCGACCAGCGTAACCTCGACTATCTCACCAGCACAGTGAAGAAGATCTGGAACGTCATCAAGGGCGCCGAACAACACGTTATGGAGCTTTTCCCGGCGCTTCGCACCGACCGGTATCCGGATCTCCCCGACGAGCTCACGTTCCTCCATGCCGAGGACATCCTGGGGATGTACCCGGAGTTGCCGCGCAAGCAGCGCGAAACCGAGGTGTTGCAGAAATTCCCCGGTGTTTTCATCTACGGAATCGGATGGACACTCGAGGACGGCTACCCCCACGAAATGCGAGCCGCCGATTACGACGACTGGATCACGCCGACCGTCTCTTCAGATGGGCGCCCGATGCACGGTCTCAACGGCGACATCCTGGTATGGAACCCGGTTACGAAACGTCGTCACGAGCTGACCTCGATGGGGATCCGGGTCACCAAACAGACACTCGTCAAACAACTCAAGATCACCGGTCAGCTGGATTTCCTGAGATTGCCGTACCACCTGGCGATCATGAACGACGAGATCCCGCTCTCGATCGGGGGTGGCATCGGCCAGTCTCGGACGTACATGTCGCTGCTGAAGAAAGCCCACCTCGGCGAGGTGAGCGTCACGGTATGGCCGCAGATCCTCAAAGATCTCTGTGCCGAACGGAACATCTTCGTCCTCGAGTAGCATTCTTGCCTTTCCGCCGGCGGCGATCTGTCGCGGTTTGTGTGCGACGGTTTCAGACGGAGGGGGCCGGGGAGCACGCGGCGGGAGAGGCGCGAGCGAAGCGAGCGGAGAGGGTGGGAACCCCGGCAGCACCTCCCCACGTCGGAGCCATATGAAGAAGGCACTTGTCGCCGTATTGATCTTCGTGCTCAGCGGTTGCTCATCGTCCGATGCCTCCGTCAAAACGATCTCCGAACTCAACGATGCGGCGACTCCAGCCGGCACGTATGAGGTAGCCGGGTACCTCGTACTCCTGGACGATTGCGGCTTCTGCCCTCCCGGTGCAGCCTGTGAGGTCTGCGCTGGTCCCGTCTTCTCAGTCCTCGCAGAGACTCGAGACCGGGTCATCGAATGGTCCGCCGCGTCGCAAGAGATCGTTGCTCAGCTCCGCGCCGATGATCTCCTCCTCAGCGTCAACCTCGAGGACGAGGATCAGCTGGAGCAAGGAATGCGCCACCTGATGACGGTCGATCTGGCCGACCTCACCCCATACGGTGGAAGCAACCGATTGGCGACAGTCCTGGAGTTCTCAGAACGACCTTGAAACCTGTGGCGGAAGGAATCACCCACGCTCACCCCGCGCCGGCCACGCGAAGAATCGCGGTGGCGATCTCCTTGGGGACCTCCTCTTGGAGGAAATGGCCACCCTCGGTGCGGGTGACCTCGGCCTGGGGCAGCATCCGGGCGATGTGGTTGCGCGCCGTACCGAGGACCGGGTCACGGTCCCCCCAGACGATCTTCGCCGGACCTTGGTAGCCACGAATGAACTCTCCCACCCGCCGGAGGGCCGGGATGGAAGGGTGGTCCAGGGAATCCGGGACCATACGAGTCAACGCCAGAGGTGCCTGGTTGCGACGCCGATCGCGAAGCGGATAGCGGTAGGCGCGAGCGACGGCCCCCCTGATGCTGGATCGGTCCCCCTGGGCGAAGCCAAGCGCCATCTGCGGAAACCCCAACAGCCGGTAGGCAAGGTCGCTGACGACCGGCAGCCTCCCGAATCGGTGAAAGGTCGTGGCCTTGAAGTCGGACTTGGGCTCGCTCAGGACGGTGTTCAGAACCACAAGACCGGCCAGTCGCTCGGGGCGATCTGCCATCGCCCCAACCCCGATAGCTCCACCCCAATCCTGCACCACGAGAACCACATCATCGAGATCGAGTTCATCGACCAACTGCCCGAACCAGGTGATGTGATGGTCCAGGGTGTGAGCGGCCGTCTCCGCAGGCCTGTTGGAGAACCCCAGACCAACCAGGTCGGGCATGATCACCCGTACCGATTGGCCGGTCAGTGCCATTGCCACCCTGCGATAGAGAAAACCCCAACTGGGGTTGCCGTGCACACACAACACGGGGGGACCCTCCCCGATCTCCATTACGTGATGGTGGTTGTCTCCCGCCTGAACGACATAGCGGCGAAACGGAACCATTCTCTCGAGCCAGGTTGGCAGCGGCGGGGCGGGCAGCGTCATGGCAGGCAACAATATCAGTAGCCGGGTAGCTACGAGCTGCGAGCTACAAAAACGAACCTATATGACGCCCAGGTCCTTCCCGACCTTGGTGAAGGCGGCGGCTCCGTAGGCTAGATCGTCTTCGGTGTGGGCGGCGGAGATCATCACTCGGATGCGGGGGATGCCGAGTTGCACGGTCGGGTAGGCAATTGCCTGGGCAAAGACGGCTTCTTCATCGAACAGTCGCCGTGAGAACTCCTGAGCGACCTTTTCGTCACCCAGCATCACCGGGGTGATGGGCGTTTCGCTGTGGCCAATGTCGAACCCGACGGAACTCATCATTGCCTTGAAGAGGCGGGAGTTGGCCCACAACCGGTCAACCAGCTCAGAGGATTCCTCCAGAATCTCAACCGACGCGATGCAAGCTGCTGCGTCGGGTGGGGTCACCGCAGATGAGAACAGGAAGGGTCGAGCCCGTTGCCGCAGCCAATCGATGAGAGCTTGGGGACCGGCGACGTACCCGCCAACGACCCCGAACGCCTTCGACATCGTGCCGACTTCGACCTCGACCCTTCCATGCAGCCCGAAGTGATCCACGATTCCCCGCCCACCCCTGCCGAGCACTCCCTCTCCGTGAGCGTCGTCGACCATGACCATCGCCTCGAATTCACCGGCCGCATCGGCGATGTGGTCCAGCGGGGCGATATCGCCGTCCATCGAGAAGACTCCGTCGGTGATGACGAGAATGTTCCGGGCACCCTCCGCCCGCGCCTCAGCCAGCTTCACCCGCAGGTCGAAGACGTCGGCGTGGGCGTAGATCTTCCGGCCGGCTTTCGCCAACCTCACCCCGTCGATGATGGAGGCATGGTTGAGCGCGTCGGTGATGATGACGTCGTCCTGGTCAACCAGGGCCGGGATCACGCCGGTGTTCGCCACGTACCCCGACTGCAGAGAGATGGCTTCCTCGACGCCTTTGAAGGCGGTCAGCTTGGCTTCGAGCTCATCGTGGAGGGTCATCGTGCCTGCGATCGTGCGCACTGCGCCGGGACCGATCCCGTAGCGGTCGAGGGCCGATTTGGCTGCTTCGACCAACCGGGGGTGGTTGGCCAAACCGAGGTAGTTGTTCGAGCAGAAGTTGAGGACCTTCTTGCCGTCGACAACCAGCCAGGAGCCCTGCGGACCGTCAATATGCCGGATGGTGTTGTAGAGGCCGCCGTCTCGCAGGTCCTGGACTTGCTCGCCGAGGAATCCGGTCTTGTCCATGGTCACCTCTCTGCCTCTCCTAGCTCAAGAGGCCGTCTGCGTCGGCCGGGTCGGGGAACATCACCACCTTGCCGCAGTCCCCGGTCGCCATCAGATCGAACGCCTTCTCATAATCGTCGAGAGCGAAACGGTGGGTTATCAACGGCGCGAGGTCTATGGCACCGGAGCGGAGCAAGCCGCGCATCTCGTACCAGGTGTCCCATAGCTTGCGACCAACGATCCCGTAGACGCTTGCCCCTTTGAAGATGATGTGGTCGTCGAGATTGAAGCTGAGCTTGGCCGAGGTCAGGCCCAGTAGAGCAGCCTCCCCGCCGGCTTTGAGAGACCGGAATCCTTCGTCGATGGCGGTCGGCGCCCCCGACATTTCCAACAGCACATCGACACCCTCGCCCTCGGTCGCATCCATCACCGTCGAAAAGACGTCCTGCTTGATGGGGTTGATGGTCAGATCCGCTCCCATTGTCCACGCCATGGAGAGGCGGTAGTCGCTGACGTCGGTGGCGTACACCGAGCGCGCCCCCAACGCCTTGGCGGCCGCGATCGCCATCACGCCGACCGGGCCGCAACCGGTAACCAAGACCTTCCGACCGGCCACCAGCGGAACGGATGCGGTATGGACGGCGTTACCGAAGTTCTCCTGGAGCGAGGCGATGGAATACGGCATCTCGGGAGGATCCACCCAGGCGTTTATCGCCGGCACTGCCACATACTCGGCATAGGCGCCGTCCCGGTGAACACCGAGGATCTGGGTGTTTTCACAGAGGTGGCCCTTGCCGCTCCGACAGAAGCTGCACCGGTTACACACGACGTGGGACTCGACGGACACCAACTGGCCGACCTCAGGCCCGTCGGCATTGGCGCCCTTATCGGCCACGACGCCGCACAGCTCATGGCCGACCGTCAAGGGCAACTTCACATGATCCTGGGCCCACGGATTCCACTCGTAGATGTGGAGATCGGTTCCGCAGATCGAGGTTGCTTTCACCTGGATCAGAACATCTTCGTCGCCCACTTCCGGCAGGGGCAGGTCGACCATATCCAACCCCGGACCAGGCGTCTTCTTGACGATCGCTCGCATCGGTACTCAGGCTAGCGGTGCGTTTCAGAAGGCTGGAGCAAACGTCCGCCCGTTTGGCGATCCAATTCGTCAACAGGGCCCGAACCGTCGAGAAGGGAAACCCGTACACTTCCGACATGCCGCGGGTGTTGGTGATCGGGGGAACGAGGTTCATCGGGTTCCACACAATCCGGGCGCTTGTTGAAGCCGGGTGCGAGGTGGCGGTGTTCCATCGGGGCGACACCGAGCCGACCGGTTTGCCACAAGTACAGCATCTGCACGGCGACCGCCGGGAACTCCTCTCCATGGTTGGCGAATGCGAGCGATTCGCGCCCGATGTCGTCCTCGATATGGTTGCCATCGCCCGGGCCGATGCCGTGGATACGATGCTGGCCTTCAACGGCGTGGCCGGTCGACTGGTGGCGGTCTCCAGCCAGGACGTGTACCTCGCCTTCGACATCCTGCGCAACCGGACACAACAACCACCCGTCCCCCAACCCATGACGGAGGATGCTCCGCTCCGGGAACAGCTGTATCCATATCGGGGCCTCTTCCCACCCGACAGCCGGATGCACGATTACGACAAGATCCCCGTCGAGCAGACCTACCTCGGTGAACCGGACCTGCCCGGAACGATCCTGCGGCTGCCGGCCGTGTATGGACCCGACGACTACCAGCACCGGCCGTTCCCTTACCTGAGACGGATGGTGGACGGGCGGCGTTGGATTCTCCTCGACAAGCGCAGCGCGCAGTGGCGGTGGAGCCGGACCTTCGTGGAGAACGCAGCTGGGGCGATCACCCGGGCCGTCCTGGACGATCATGCTTCCGGGCGCGTGTACAACGTCGCGGAACCGGCAGTACTGACGGAGACCGAGTGGGTGCAAGCCATCGGAACAGTCTTCGGATGGTCAGGCGAAATCGTCATGCTGGCCACGGAAGACATGCCCGAGCATCTCCGTGACGAAGAACTGAACTTCGCTCAGGATCTGGTGGTGGACACCACGAGGATTCGAGAAGAGCTGGGCTATCGAGAATTGGTCGAACCGGCAGAAGCGATGGAGCGCACCGTTGAGTGGGAACTGGCCAACCTGCCCGACGAGCTGCCACCAAACCGTCTCGACTACGAGGCCGAGGACCTGGCACTTCCCGATCTGACGCTGGGGCTTTAGACACACCAGGAGCGAAAAAAGAAGAACCGCTATCCAGTTTTCGCGCTTCACCTTCGACGCCTAGAGTTCTGACCGTCGACTTCCCCCACTTCCCTGGGTGCGCACAAATTCGCGAAAAATGGTCACCGAATACCATTGACGTAATTACGTCCGAGTGATTATGGTGTCCAGGCTACACACCAGATGTCGTGGACCGCTTCCCCCTCGACCACAACATCTAGTGGTATCGATGACAGCTTCTCGTAGGCACCGGGCCGGGTGGAGTGTGTCCGGAGTGTGGAGGGACAACACATGGAAGAGACAGGGACCAAGGGTTTGACGATCGGCCGCCGTTTCACTGAGGCCGGTCACGACCCCTATGCGTCGATCGAATGGACCCGACGCGACTCGAAAATCGCCAATCCGGACGGATCGGTGGTTTTTGAAATGAAAGACGCCGAGATCCCGGCGGCCTGGTCGCAGGTTGCGACCGACATCATGGTCTCGAAGTACTTCCGGAAGGCAGGAATCCCTCAGTACGACGACGAAGGCCACCAACTCTTCGATGAGGGCGGAGAGCCGGTCCTAGGCCCGGAACGCTCGGCCCGTCAAGTCTTCGACCGGCTCACGGAGACGTGGCGCTGGTGGGGTGAGCAGAATGGATATTTCGCTTCGGGCGAAGACGCCCAGGCATTCGAAGACGAACTCAAGTACATGCTGGCCTGCCAGATGGCGGCACCCAACAGCCCGCAGTGGTTCAACACCGGTCTCAACCACTCATACGGTCTCACCGGTCCTCCGCAGGGTTTCTGGTTTGTCGATCCCGACACTGAAGAACTGATCCCGGGACCCGACTCTTACAGCCGTCCCGCCCCCCATGCCTGCTTCATCCAGGCCGTCGGTGACGACCTCGTCAACGAGGGCGGCATCATGGATCTCTGGACCAAGGAAGCTCGGCTGTTCAAGTTCGGATCCGGTACCGGCACCAACTTCTCGACGATCCGGGCCGAAGGTGAGCCACTCTCCGGGGGCGGCAAGTCCTCGGGGGTGATGTCCTTTCTGAAAATCGGCGACCGGGCCGCCGGAGCCATCAAGTCGGGCGGCACCACTCGCCGGGCCGCCAAGATGGTCATCCTCGACGTCGACCACCCGGATATCGAGACCTTCATCAACTGGAAGAAAGTCGAAGAGGAAAAGGCCAAGATCCTCATCGCCAACGGATTCCCGGCCGACTTCAACGGCGAGGCTTACCAGACGGTCTCCGGTCAGAACTCGAACAATTCGGTCAGGGTCACCCAGCAGTTTCTGCAGAAGGTCATCGAGGACGGCGGGTGGGACCTCATCGAGCGATCGACCGGCGCCGTGCGCCGTACGGTGAAGGCCCGCGAAGTCTGGCGGACCATCGCCGAGGCAGCCTGGGCGTGTGCCGATCCGGGCATGCAGTTCGACACGACGATCAACGAGTGGCACACCTGCCCGGAGGGTGGGCGGATCCGGGCATCCAACCCCTGCTCGGAATACATGTTCTTGGACAACACGGCCTGCAACCTGGCCAGCCTCAACCTGGTCAAGTTCTACAACGACGAGACGGGCGCCTTCGACGTCGAGGCGTACCAGCATGCCATCCGCGTGTGGACGATCGTGCTGGAGATTTCGGTCACGATGGCCCAGTTCCCTTCCAGGGATATCGCTCTCGGTTCGTACGAGTATCGGACCCTCGGCCTCGGCTACGCCAACATCGGGTCGCTGCTGATGCGTTCGGGAATCCCGTACGACTCGGATGAAGGTCGCGCCATCGCCGGCGCCCTCACTTCCATCCTCACCGGCCGTTCCTACGCGACGTCTGCTGAGATGGCAGCCGCCATCGGCCCGTTCCCTCGCTTCTGGGAGAACCGGGACCACATGCTCAGGGTCATTCGCAACCACCGGCGGGCCGCCTACGACGCGCCCACCGAGGAGTTCGAAGGGATCAGCCACTACATCATGGCCATCGACCCAACCAAGGCGCCGGGCCCTCTCGTGGAAGCAGCCCGCCACGCCTGGGATGCAGCCCTCGAGGCCGGAGAGACCAATGGCTTCCGCAACGCCCAGGCCACGGTGCTCGCTCCGACCGGGACCATCGGTTTGCTCATGGATTGTGACACGACCGGAGTCGAGCCCGACTTTGCGCTGGTGAAATTCAAGAAGTTGGCGGGGGGTGGCTACTTCAAGATCGCCAACCAGTCGATCGCATCGGCTTTGCACCGGCTCGGGTACTCAGAAGACCAGATCGATCGGATTGTCCGCTACGTCGTCGGGACGATGACCCTGGAAGGCACTCCCCACATCAACCGGGAAAGCCTGTCCGGGCGAGGCCTGTCCGATGACGCCATCGACAAGATCGAAGCGGCCCTACCCAGTGTGTTCGATCTTCGCCATGCGTTCAATCCGTATGTGCTCGGAGAAGAGACCCTCGAAATGATCGGCATTCCTGCCGATCGCTATCTCGCGCCGGGGTTTGACCTTCTCTCCTCGCTCGGTTTCTCCCGCAGTCAGGTGGTTGAGGCCAATGATGTGATTTGCGGTCACCAGACCATTGAGGGCGCGCCCGAACTGGCCGAGGGACACCTCCCGGTGTTCGATACGGCCAACAAGAACGGTCGGAAAGGGAAGCGGTTCATCCATCACAACGGCCACATCAAGATGATGGCGGCAGCCCAGCCGTTTATTTCGGGAGCCATCTCGAAGACCATCAACATGCCAAACGAGGTGACCACAGAAGAGATAGAGGGCGCCTACATGCTGTCGGCCGACCTCGGCCTGAAGGCAATGGCGTTGTACAGGGACGGTTCGAAGGCCTCTCAACCGCTTTCATCGACCTCCGACGAGGGCGACGATCAGGAAGCGTTTCAGGATATCAACGCCGCTCTGGTCGAGGAAAAGGCGTTCGCCTGGGGTCGCATCCCCGCAGGCGTCTCACCGACTGAGGCATACGATCGCGGCATGCAACCTCCCCGCTTCCTCTTGCCGGCCCGGCGCGGTGGTTACACCCAGGAGGCGCGCATCGGGGGACACAAGGTGTTCTTGCGCACCGGTGAGTATGAGGACGGAACACTTGGCGAGGTCTTCATCGATCTGGCCAAAGAGGGCGCTACGCTGCGGGGGATCCTCTCTTGCTTTGCGATCGCCGTGTCGAAAGGACTCCAGTACGGAGTTCCGCTCGAAGAGTTCGTCGATACCTTCACGTTCCAGACGTTCGAGCCGCGCGGCATGGTTGAAGGCCATCCGAACATCAAGATGGCCAACTCGATCGTCGACTACGTGTTCCGGGCGTTGGGAGTGGAATACCTCCAACGGGACGAGCTGGCCCAGGTGCCCCCGGTCCGGGAGATGGAGTTGCCGGAGCCCGCCAAGGGCCTGGCCGTCGAAGCGGGCGTGCAACTCGATCTGACCGACGCCGCAATGGAGGATGAGATCCAGGTCCAGGTCGCAGCAGCCAGATTCGTTGACTCGGGCCCCTCATCCAACGGGTCAAACGGCAACCGTGCCCCGCAACCGGTCCGAGCGGCGGCAGCAGTTGCGGCAGTCGACGCAGGCACCGCATCGGTGCAATCTGCTCTGGCCGCCATGATGGGTGACGCTCCCCTCTGCGAGACCTGCGGTCACATCACGATCCGGTCGGGCAGTTGCTACAAGTGCCTGAACTGTGGCGGCACGACGGGGTGTAGCTGAGCCGATAGGTAAACGCGACCGACGTCGAGAAAGGGGCCTTCTGGCCCCTTTCTGGTGCTCACAAGGTCGCCGGCCGACCAACCATGCCAACCCATCTGATCGAAGGTTTCACGATCATCTCCCGCCGGGCCCCGCGCTGATCCGCCTGCAGGTTTCTTCCGTCTTGCCGATAAGGAATCCACCAGGAGAAGGAGCCTTGTGCGAAGAAGTGGCTGGCGCTCGGGATTCGTCGCGCTGACGGCAATGGTGCTCGTCCTCACCGGGACGGTGGTCGCGTCGGCTGAATACGACTCTGTTCCACCCCCGCCCGGCGGTACCTTTTCCGATGACGATCAATTCCCGGAGGAGGGATTCATCGAAGCGATCGCCGGCGCAGGCATTACCGTCGGCTGCAACCCACCGGCCAACGACCGCTTCTGCCCGGACCTCGCCCTCACCCGCGCCGAAATGGCCAGCTTCCTGGTGCGGGCCCTTCAGCTCCCGCCCTCCCCGGACAACCCGTTCTCCGACGACGCGGGCTCCAACCACGAGGAAGACATCAATGCCCTCGCCGCGGCCGGCATCACGGTGGGATGCAACCCACCCGACCACGACCGCTTCTGCCCCGGCCGCCCGGTTACCCGCGGGGAGATGGCCGCTTTTCTGGTGCGGGGATTCGGGTATGCGGAAGACCCGCAGACCGACTTCTTCATCGACGATGCAGGTTCGCCATTTGAGACCGACATCAATCGGCTGGCGGCGGCCGGCGTCACCGCGGGATGCGACGGCGACCGTTATTGCCCCGCCGCGACCGTGCCTCGCCGCCAGATGGCCGTGTTCTTGGCCCGGGCTCTCGACTTGAGCGCTCAAGTTCCGGCCCCGCGACCGGCGCCCCCTTACCCGGACGTCGGCGAAGGAAAACGCATCATCTACGCCAACGCCGAGCACCGGGTGTGGCTGATCGACGAGAACGGACAGCTGGTCGATACCTACCCCGTCTCGGGACGGGAAGGGATCCCGGCGCCGGGCACATACCAGGTCTTCTCCAAGTCGGTGGAAGCCCGGGCCCTCACCGGTGGGATCACTATGCGCCATATGGTCCGTTTCGCGTACGGCCCCCGGGTGCCGTACGGATTTCATTCGATTCCGCGCTGGCCAGACGGGCGGCCCCTCCAGACGGAGGAGGAAATCGGCGAGTTCCTCAGCGGCGGCTGCGTCCGTCAACCAGATGTCAAAGCGGAGGCGCTGTACAACTGGGCGCCCATAGGGACGACGGTCATCCTCCTCCCGTAATCGCGACTCTCGAACCACCCGGCGGTCGAACCCTTTTCTCATCCCCGCCCGGCAGGACAGAAGGAACTGGTAGCCGCCCCGGCAGCCGTCGACCACATCTGCCTGACGGCCTGATCGGCATTCGAGCCGGCCCACTCGGCAACGAAGTCCTCGCGGGCTTCCGGGCTGTCGAGCCCTGCGCCACATACGCCGCGGGCGAACTCTATGAAGGTGTCATTGGTTGCGTCGTAATCGGCCAGGGTGGCGGCCTGGCGAGCTACGGTCAGGAAGGTGTTCTTGATGATCTCGGGTGCGCCGTCGACTCCCAACGTGGTCGGGGTCGACGTGATGGTCGAACACGCGCCGGCGGCCATCGACACGGCCAGCAGCAAGGCGATCAGGTGACGCTTCATGGGATCATCATCGGTAGTCGGGCGCCGCCGATTGAGGACGACGGTACAGGCCGTCCGCTAGCCGAGCCCCCGATCGTCCTGCT
Source organism: Acidimicrobiia bacterium (assembly GCA_029863625.1). Lineage (GTDB taxonomy): Bacteria > Actinomycetota > Acidimicrobiia > Spongiisociales > UBA4744 > UBA4744. The sequence goes on along the minus strand of JAOTUY010000025.1, from coordinate 11,723 downwards.
TGAGCGCCGTGTCGACCGACAAAGCCGAAGCGACCACGAGAGAAAGCAGCGGTTGGGGAAGGCGCCGGTGGATCTGCACGACGTAGTTGTCGGCCGTGGTGAACATGGTTTTGGCGAGACCTTCCCAGGTCTTGGTGATCCTGGCTACCTCGGTACCGGTCGCATCTTCGATCCGGAAGTTCCAGGCTCGCCAGTTCTCGGCCTTGATGGCGCCGAGTCGCTGACCCCCGGATTCGAGCTCGAAGTTGATCTTGCCGATCATGTTCTTCTGCACGACCCGGCCCAGTTCGGTCCCGTTGGCGTTCTCAACCACCACGCTCGACTTGAAGATCTTCGCCGGTCTGGTCAGCCGCAGAACCACCGACCCGGACCGATCCGTGATTTCCATCTTGTGGGTCAGGAACTGATCGACCGACGTCAATAGGCGCAGCGCCTTCTTCAGGGTCGACTGGCCGACCTGGTTGACGGCTCCAATCTGGTTCCCGTCTCGATCAAAGACCCCGTATTGATTGGCCAGCTCGATGATCTTGGCCTTCTGGTTGACCACCAGCACCGGCTCGGTAAAAAGGGTGCCGCCCCCGCCGGGCGTGCCGCCAATTCCGGCCCCACCCCACCCTTCTCCGGTGACCTGGTCACGAATCTTGGCGGTGTCGTTCGCTTCATCAACCACCATGGCCGAGTCGAACTTGTCCAGCGCACCGACTGGATCGGTCCCTTGTTGGCCATCGTCTCCGACGTGTTCGGTCCACGACGAACCGTCCCAGTAGCGGACCTGATGGCGATGGTACGGATCCGGGTACCAGCCCGGTTCAGTGTTCACGGGCAGAGCCCTCCGGCGGTAAGTCCACGCGCGCACAGGACAGTGCTCTCGACCGCCAGAAGCGTGAAGCTCTCCCCGCTGTCGTCGGGCGTGCCGAAGACGGTCAGCCGCAGTCCAAAGAGAGCATCGTCGCCAAGCCCGATCACATCAAAGGTCACTTCACCCACGTCCTGCACCGTGGGCGATTTCGCCACCCGAATACGCGAGGCGGGTTCGGTGGACGCCTGCGATTCCGCAACGATCAGCCCGAGGTCCAGCATGCTTTCAGCCGACGGTGTCTCACCGAGCAAAGCGATCACGACAGAAGTGATATCACTAGTGTCCCCGATCCAGGCGAGATAGCCGCTGCTGGCCCACCCCGTCACATCGTCAACGGTGACCTCGTACCAGATCGAATCCGGCAATTGTCGCTCCTGTCCGGTTGCGACCACGTCATCGGTGAGGGGGGGAAGCCGAACCAGCACCGCCTCATCGGTACCGGGAGCCGCCCGTACGTTGAGTTCACTATCGAATGAGATTCCTACGACCGCCAGGATGTCGCCGGGTTGCGGGAAGAGGTCAATCGGTTCACCGGGCAGCGTCGTTGTGGTTGTGGTGGTAGGGGCGGTCGTCGTTGTGGTCGAGGTCGAAGTGGTGGTGGTGATGACGGTCTCGTCGCCGGCGCAGGAGACCAGGACGAGGCTCAGGACAACACAAGTAACGCCCCAGCTCGACCCCCGGCGGCGCGGAGAATGGCTCCCAGTCGAGTCCATCGTTGCACGACCCTTCCGTCGACTCAGCCCCATACTCGCAGACCGAACCGAACTTCGTGTTTCAGACGCCATATTGTCTGCTGTTGACGACCGATGGCTACTCCTCGGCGTCGAGCCGGCGCAGCACCTGCTGCAGAGCGCTCTCGAGCGCGGCGACCCGTTCCTCGAGGCCGGCGGGCACGGACAGGCCGGCGGGCACGGACAGGCCGGCGGGCCTACCCACGTCTTCGGTCAGCAGGCACCGGTACCGATTCTCCTTCTGACCGGGCTCCTTCGGCATACGCTCGACGAGCGGTATATCTCGTCTCATAAGATCTCCCAGACGTTGCTCGGCCGCCTGAACTGATTCGAACGCCGCGTACCGCTCCGAGCGCGCTCGTAACTCCGCGGCCGTCTGGGGCCCGCGTAACAGAAGAACCGCCAGAAGGGTCAATTGCTCGTCATCGACCCGCAACGCGGTGTCCGCATGGTGGGCGTATTTGAGCGCCCTCCCCCCCGACACGCGGGTTATTCCGATCATGCCGCGCCGGTCGAGCGAAGCCAGCGCCCCGGCAACCGTCGACTCGCCGAAGTCGACCACGGGGTCCCGATTGGTTCTCTGGTTGCAGGCCGCGATCAACGCGTTGACGGTCATGGGGTAGTACTCGGGAGTCGTCATCGACTTCTCGATGAGACAGCCGAGCACCCGGGCTTCTTCGAAGTCGAGGACGTCCACGGCCCAAGCGTAGGGATTCCCGGCGGCGCTCGTTCTAGTTGTTCGACCGGATCTCGAGGGTCCGCGGCATTCCACCAGCTACGAACGGGCAACCTTGGATACCCGTACATGACGTCGCGCAGGCTCCGCCGCAGCAGGCAACGTCGGTATCGACGTCGGTCCCTTCGGTGAGCAGCCCTTTGCGTACCAACAGATCGAGCATCGGTTGCAGAGCAGACCGTTCGACCTGAAGACGGTTGCTCAGATCATCGACGCTGATGGGCCCGCTGGCTTCCCGGAGGCTGGAGAGCAGTCGTTCCAACACCTCGGGTCACCCCCATCCCATCAAGGTGCCGACCTGGAACACCAGCACGGCCATTCCCCACGCCAGCGCCGTTTGACCGAGGATGCTGGCCCACATCCACCTCGCACCCAGTTCGTGCCGCTCGGCCGCCACCGCCGCCATGCATGGCGTGTACAGGAGCACGAACACCATGAACGCCAGGCCGGCGAGGGCACCATGTCCGCCGCTCGACTCTTCAAAGCCTCCCCGCACTGCGGTCGCCAACGAACCTTGCCGGGCCTGATCGGCGCCGTCCAGGAGATCGATGCCAACGATTGAGGGGATGGCCTTCAAGGTATCGGCGGAGGCCTGGAACAAGCTCGCGCCGATCTCCTGCACGTCGGCGACGAAGGCGGCCGACGCGACGGTCTCGGGGCCGTCCTCGACCCCGTACACCTGCGACATCGAAGAGACCACCACCTCTTTGGCAACGAAACCGGTGATGAGTGCGCCGGTTGCCTCCCAACTCCCGAACCCGGCCGGACTCAACGCCGGCGCAACCGCCGAACTGACGGCCCCAAAGGCGCTCTGCTCGACCTCTACTTCCGAGAACGATCCACCACCGGTAGGGATCGCCATGAGCAGCCAAACCACGAGGCTGGTGCCGAGAATGATCGTTCCGGCATCGCGGATGAACACCGCGGTCCGCCTCCACATCTGGAGCCACACCGACCGCAGGGTGGGAAGACGGTAGGGCGGCAGTTCCATCAAGAGCGGGGTGGGAGCCTCAGCCCGAAACACCGTTCTGCTGAGAAGGAGGCCAAGCACCAGTGCTACGAGGATGCCCAGCAGATACATGGCGAACACCACGGTGCCCCGCGAGCGAGGGAAGAAGACCGCCGCCATCAGCACGTAGACCGGCAGGCGTGCCCCGCAGCTCATGAACGGGACGAGCAGTCCGGTCATGACCCGGTCCCGCCGTCGCTGGAGGGTCCGGGTGGCGTAGATAGCCGGGACCGTGCACCCGAACCCGACCAGCATGGGGAGAAAGCTCCTGCCCTGCAGCCCGAGTCTCCGCATGATCCGGTCCATGACGAACGCGGCCCGGGCCATGTAGCCGGAGTCCTCCAGCAGACCGAGCGACAGGTAGAGGGCCATCAAGACCGGGACGAAGACCAGGATGCCACCCACTCCGGCCACGACTCCATCGACGATCAGGCTCTTCACCCAGGTGTTGCCCAGGCCGAGCACATCAACCAGTGTCGCCATCCAGCGGGCAATCGGCCCTCCCATCACCCCGTCGACCCAGTCGAGGAACACCGCCGAGATATCGACGGTGAGCTTGAACACCACCCACATGGAAGCCAGGAAGATGGGGAGTCCGAACCAGCGGTGTGTCACGACTGTGTCGATCCGGTCGGATACGGGCGTCCGATCGGTTCTTGACTGCGTTACCGTTTCGCGCACCAGGGCGTTGATCCAGTCATACCGCCCGTTGGGAATTTGCACCGAGGCGGTATCGCCGAATCTCGCCTGCAACCGGGCCTGACTCTCGTCTGCCGCCGCCAGCACCCGTTCTCCACCGACCAGGCCGGCCAGTCTGACCCGCAGATCGTCTCCATCTTCGAGCAACTCCAGGGCCAGCCAGCGGGCCGGAAACCGATCCCGAATTGCCGGGTACGCCTCAATAGCGGCCTCCATTTTCTCGATCTCGGCTTCGAGATCAGGGCCGTAGTCGATGACCAATCGGCCGGTCATGCGGCCCGCTCCGCGCCGACCGCGACCACCGCTTTCAGGAGATCTTCGATTCCGTCCCGACGCCGGGCAACGGTCCGGATCACCGGGATTCCCAACCTTTGTTGGAGGAGATCGTGATCGATGCGGAGCCCGCGAGCCTCAGCGGTGTCTGACATGTTGAGCGCCACCACACACGGAATCCCCAGCTCGAGGATCTGCACCGTGAGGTACAGGTTTCGTTCCGGGTTGGATGCGTCGACGACGAGGATCACCACATCCGGGGTCTCTTCGAGCAGATAACCCCGGGCCACCAACTCCTCGGGCGACACGGCGGCGAGGCTGTAGGTGCCGGGCAGATCGACTACTTCGAACTCCACGTCCCCTTCGGAAAACCGCCCGGACCGCTTTTCAACAGTCTTACCCGGCCAATTGCCGACGTGCTGGCGCGAGCCGGTCAGCACGTTGAAGAGGGTGGTCTTTCCCGAGTTGGGGTTGCCGGCCAGTGCGATCGACAGTCTCCTCATGCCCCGGCTCCGGTGCCGTTGGACACCACCCGCATGGTGGTCGCCATTTTCCGGCCTACCGCCACCCGGGCACCCCGAACGGCGACCAGGACCGGGCCCTTTGACGTTTGCAGCACGGTCAACGCAACTCCCGGAGTCAGACCCATCTCGGCGAGTCGGTGGACCGTGCCGCGATCCGCGTCGACGCCTGCCAACCGGACCGTTTCTCCTCTCGGAACTTCGGAGAGCGCCCTGCTCATGGGAGGCTCACCATCACGCTGCCCGTGAGTTGTCCGGCCAGGTGAACATCGGTCGAATCGACCCGGACGAGGCAGTCACCACCCCGGCCCCGGGCCACCAGCTTCACTTCCGCGCCGGGAACCAGGCCTTCACCAGCAAGAAACGAATTGGCCGCCGACGTGCCTTCGACCCGGGTGACGGTTCCCGCGCCGCCGACCAGTAGCTCGGACAGCACCATAGATCGTCCGGGGGTCGGACGACCGGGGTCGGGAATCGGCTGGCCCTGCGGTCCCCGGGTCGGATCACCGAGGAGATGGGACAGCCGGTCGGCCAGGTCGGGCGGCGTGATGTGTTCGAGATCACAGGCGATGGCGTCGGCCCGGGCCGGTGAAAGACCCAGTTGCTCGGCCAGAAACAGGGCCCATAGACGCCGGCCTCGCAACACCTGGTCGGCGATTTCCCGCCCCGGCGCGGTCAGCTCAACCCCCTTGTACGGGAGGTACTGCACCAGACCCCGTCCGGCCAGCTTCCTCACCATTTGATTGGCCGAAACCGGGGAAACCGACAGCATCTCGGCCAACCGCGAGAGGCCGACCGGACCTTCGACACCCTCCTCCCCCGCCATGGCGACGTGGATGAGGTACATCTCTTCGCTTTCGCTGGTGACGGGTTCCGAGACCATGTTTAGCCCAACCTGGATAATGATGGTACAAGTCTTAAGGCTGGCCATAACTCTAACGAGGACGGTCCGGCTCCACTACGGCCGAAAGACCCTATTGCGGACACTCGGAAATGGTCCCTCGCGCCGCAAGATCGGCCCGCCATGGCCCGGCCCGGTCATATACGCTTATCGGGCTCGATCAGGCAAGGGAATGGCACTGACACCTGAGACTCGCTACGCCCAAAGCGGGGAAACCAATATCGCCTATCAGGTGTTTGGTGAGGGCCCGCTCGACCTGGTCGTCACGCCCGGGTTCGTTTCGCATCTCGACCTGAACTGGACGCTGCCGTCCTTCAATCAGTTCGCCGAACAACTCGCCTCATTCGCCCGGGTGATCATTTTCGACAAACGGGGCACCGGCCTATCGGATCCAACCCCGGGAGCGGTTCGCTTTGACACTCGCATCGAGGACATCACGGCGGTGATGGACGGAGCCGGCGTTGAGCGGGCTTCGCTGTTCGGCATGTCAGAAGGCGGACCGCTCAGCATCCTGTTCACGGCCACCCATCCGGAACGGGTCGATGCGCTGGTCCTCTACGGCACGTTCGCCAGCGGAAAACAACTCGAGCAGGGGGTGATGGCTCGCTTTGTCGAGGCGGTTGACCAGTGGGGCTCCGGAATGACGTCCACTATCTTCTCAACCGTCCGGCAGGAGTCGGCGGTTCGCAAGCGCCTGGCCGGCGTCTTCGAACGGGCTGCGACCAGTCCCGGCATGGCCCGGGCTCTGGTCCAGTCGATTCAGGAGGTGGACGTCACGTCGATCCTCCCCACCATCGACGTTCCGTGTCTCGTGCTCCACCGTCGAGACGATCCCTTCGCCCCGGTCGAGTGGGGTCGCGAGCTCGCCAAGGGAATCCCCGGCGCCAAGCTGGCCATCGTGGATGGAACCGATCATATGCCCTGGTTTGGCGACAGCCGGCCTTTGGTCAACGCCATGGCCGAGTTCTTGACCGGGCGCCGCACCGAGGGAAGGCGGGAACGGCGCCTGGCCACGGTCCTTTTCACCGACATCGCCGATTCGACGATCATGGCAGCCTCAATGGGTGACAAGCGCTGGGCTGAGCTTCTCGAGCAACACAACATGTTGCTGACCGATGAGTTCAAAGATCACGGCGGACGAGTCATCAAGAACACCGGGGACGGGTTTCTGGTTGTGTTCGACTCGCCGGCCCGGGCCATCGCGTGCGGACAAGCAGTCGCCGCCGGGGTCAACGACCTGGGCATTGAGCTGCGGGTCGGTATCCACACCGGTGAGATCGAGGTGATGGGCAACGCAGATGTCGGCGGTATTGCCGTCCACATCGCCGCCCGGGTGATGGCAGAGGCACAACCCGGCGAGGTCTTCGTTTCGAGCACCGTCCGGGAGCTGGTGGTCGGGTCGGGGATCGTCTTTCGCCCGCGCGGGCTGCACCAGTTGAAAGGGGTACCCGGTGACTGGCAATTGTATGCTGCCAACGAGGTCCCCGAGCATCTGGAGATCGATCTCCGCGACGATCGGGGTCTTCATACCGCCGACCGGGTATCGCTCTACCTCGCCAAGAAGATCCCCAGCGCTTTCCGAGCGATCGCTTCGATCGGTCGCAGAGAAGACTGAAACTATCCGTCGAGCGTGAGGGCGTACTGCTGCCAGCGCCACGTGTCGGCACACATCTCGTCGACGGTCCGCCCGGCTCGCCAGCCCAGCTCCCGCTCCGCTTTGGTCACATCGGCCCAGGTCTCGGCCACGTCGCCCGGCCGCCGGGCGGCCGGCCGGTACGGGATGTCGCGGCCGGTCGCGGCGCTGAAAGCGGCGATGACTTCAAGAACCGTCGTGCCGTTCCCGGTACCAAGATTCCAGACGTGCCGGCCGGAATCGACCGCCAGACGGTCGAGGGCCGCCAGATGGCCTTCGGCGAGGTCGACCACGTGGATGTAGTCACGCACGCCCGAGCCGTCCCGGGTCGGGTAGTCGTTGCCGTAAACATTGACTTCAGGAAGCTTGCCCGCCGCCACCTGAGCGACGATGGGCATCAGATTGTTGGGGATGTCGTTCGGGTCCTCCCCGATCAGACCGCTCGCATGGGCTCCCACCGGGTTGAAGTACCGCAGCAGCGCGACATTCCAGCGAGGGTCCGAGGCGTGCAGGTCGGTGAGGATCTGTTCGATGACCTGCTTGGTTCCACCGTAGGGATTGGTGGCCGGCTTGATCGGCGTGGCTTCAGTGACGGGGACCTCGTCCGGATCGCCATACACGGTGGCGGATGAGCTGAAAACCACCGTCCGCACGTCGTTGCGGTCGAGGACCCGGAACAAGGTGGTCGACCCACCCACGTTGACTTCCCAGTAGTCGAGCGGGCGTCGAACGCTCTCCCCAACGGCTTTCAGCCCGGCAAAATGGACGACCGCCTCGAACCCGCCCCCTCCCACGATGCGGTCGAGCGCCGTCTCATCTCTGATGTCTGCTTCGTGAAACTCAGGGGCAGTCCCCGAAATCCGCGCCACCCGATCGAGAACCGAACGCTTCGAATTGACGAGATTGTCGACGATCACGACCTGATGGCCGGCTTCGATCAGCTCAACGACGGTGTGACTCCCAATGAAACCGGTGCCACCGGTGACGAGAACGCGCATGGGCGACAGGATACGGCATGGGGGAGCGCCTGCGGCTAACGCGAAGAGTGATCCGCCCTCCCTTCAGCCAACCGGTGAAAAGCGATCGCAGCCGCGTGGCCGACGTTGAGCGAGTCGAAGCCCGGCCGGATCGGGATTCGCACCAGCCGGTCGACCCGGGCCAGGGTGCCGGGAAGGAGGCCGGGTCCTTCCGCCCCCAGTAGCAACGCCCGGCGCGCCGCATCTCGGACCGGCACATCATCGATCGATTCGGCGTCGGTATCCGGGGTCAGCGCCAGAAGCTCAAACCCTTTCCTGCGGACGATCTCGAGATCATCCGGCCAGTCGGCGAGCCGCACGAAGGGAAGCTGGAATACCGCCCCCATCGAGACCCGCACCGTCCGGCGGTAGTAAGGATCGGCACAGGTCGGGTCTAGCAGTACCGCATCGATTCCCAGTGCCAGGGCGCTGCGAAAGATGGCCCCGAGGTTCTCCTGATCGTTCAGACCTTCCAGAACTGCCAGCGTCCGGGCTGCGCCGATCACCTTCTCTAACCGAGGCTCGGGCAGCCGCTCGGCCACCGCCACCACCCCCCGGTGCAGCTTGAACCCTGCCACTTCATTCATGACCGCTTGCCCGGCGAGGAAGACCGTAACGTCGCGTTGGGCGAGGTCGTCGGCGAGTTGGGGGTAGCGAGCCGGGGTGACCAGCACACTGCGAACCGGGTGGGAGCCGGCCAGCAATCGCCTGACCACCTCGGGGCTCTCGGCAATGAAGTACCCGGCCTCACGCCGCAGCTCGGCATCGGTCAGCCGCACATAATCGGCAACCCGCGGGTCCGCCGCGTCCTGGATCTCGATCACTGTGGTCACGTCATCATCATGCCAGCAGGGTCCTAGGATTCCTGGCTCTATGCCGCCATCCGCCATCATCACTAACTCCCCACCGTCGACTGCCAACCGCAGGCTCCTGATCGTCCTGGCGCAACTGGCGGTGTATACGATCTGGGGCTCGACCTACCTCGCTCTTCGCTACATGGTCGAGGGATTCCCGCCATTTCTCGGCAACGCCATCCGGATGCTGATCGCCGGGGCCATCCTGTACACGTGGATGCGTTTTCGGGGTGCGCCCGCCCCCACGGTCCGCCAGTGGAGGAACGGGTTCCTGATCGGCTCTCTGCTGTTCGTTGGCGGACTCGGGTTGGTCACCACGGCAGAAGGGATGGGGGTGGGCTCGGGCCTGGCTGCTACCGCCGTCGGCATGACGCCGGTCTGGGCCGCCGTGGTCTCCGGTTTCTTCGATAGGTGGCCGACCAGGATGGAGTGGGTTGGTTTGGTCATCGGCATCGTTGGCGTCGTGATCCTGTCGCGGGAGGGCGATTTCGATGCGCTCCCTCTTGGGCTCTTCCTCTTGATCCTGGCGCCGTTGCTGTGGGCGATCGCGTCGGTGTGGTCCAATCACGTCGAACTGCCGGCCGGTTTCATGTCGACTGCCGTGCAGATGCTCTGCGGTGGGCTGGCACTGAGCCTGGCCGGCGTCATTGCCGGTGAGAGCATTGGGGCGGTCCCCGGGGCGAGAAGCTGGTGGGCCCTCGTCTATTTGATCGGACCCGGATCGCTGATCGCTTTCAGCGCGTACGCCTACCTGTTGCGGACGGTACGCCCGGTCCTGGCCACCAGCTACGCGTACGTCAACCCGGTTGTGGCGGTCGGGCTGGGCGTGACCCTGGGCAAAGAAACGCTCACCGGCGAAACCTGGATTGCCTTGCCGCTGATTCTCGGAGCGGTGGCGCTGATAGCTCGCAGTCGCACCTGACGCCGACGTCCCGATAGGCTGGACAAGGCCGAAAGGATCACGCATGCGCATCCAGTCCGATCAACTTGTGAGCTTGGGTTATGGCAAGTACGTGCGGTCCGACGAAGTCGTGGCCGTCGAGCCGATCACGAAAGGACGGGGGCCGGGCCGCCGCTCGTTGGTTTGGGTGCGGGGGGTTCCCGAGCCGCTGGTTGCCTCGCGAGCCGAAGGTTCGATTGTCGACGACCTGGTCACGCCGGCGGAGGAAGCCAGCCGGATGCGACAGCAGCGCAGCGCTCTGCGACAGATTGCCTCCGGCCTGAACGAAGTGTCCCCGGTCATGCGCCGGGTCCTCAAGGAAGAGACCGGCGTAGACATTTCCGGGCTGATCGAAGAGGCGGAACAGGTACTCGGCTGAACAGGGGGGAAACCCGCTATGGCAGATTCCACTGCGAAGGTCCCATCCGGGAAAGTACCGGCACCTCTCAACGCAATGATGACTTTCTTCCTCAAGACTCCGGTCCTGCAGAACTCCATCGGAAAATACGTAGCTCTGCTCACCTTCACCGGCCGGCGTTCCGGCCGGAAGTACTCGATCCCGATCAGCTACCGGCGGCGCAACAACTCAATCCTCATGTGGACGACCAAAGACCGATCGTGGTGGCGGAACTTCGAGGACCAACCGGCGGTCGAGGTGCGCCTGGCCGGTCGGATCGTGACCGGCCGGGCCGAGGCTCACGTCGGCACCGATAGCGACCTTGAAGAGGTCGTCGACTTCCTCACCGGCCGGACGCGAGAGGCCAAAGCGCACGGAGTCGCCATGGGCCCAGACGGCTCGCCGGATCCTGCGGACGTTCGAGCGCTTCTTCCGTTGATTGTGCTCGTGCACATCGATCTCACGTGATGCCCTTCCAGATTTATCCTTCACAACTCCCGCCTATTGCGGTATAGTCACCACTATCAGTGGTGGTCATGGGAGGCTCGACAGAGAGCGAGCGAGCATGATCCAACCCGCCCTTGATGTGTCGGTCGAAGCGATCCGCCCTCGACCCGTCGCCGTCGCCGTTCAGCGCGACCGGGGCTTGCAGATGCGCTTGTTTTCGGCCCACGCGGCCGAACGGGTTGAACTTGAGGTCGATCTGCGGGTCTCCGACGACCTGGCCGGGATGTACTACATCGGTTAGGGCTCAGTCGAGGCGATCGCCGTTGCGGGCCTCAACCAAAAGACCGGACACAATCACCACCTGGGCGAACAGCGCCGCGGTTCCGGCGAAAGACAACCCCACGGTGCTGGAAATCGTGAAGGCGATCGGAAGCAGAGCGCCGACGACCCACAGCAGCTGGAAGATCGTTTCCGCCCTGGTGAAGGCGGCCCCCCGTTGCTCCCGGGAAGCCGTTTTTTGCAGCAGCGCATCGAAACCGAACTTGGCCGTTCCCCACGCCAGGCCGGCCGAGGCGGCCAGTAGCACTGCTGCGGTCAAACCAAAGATCTGGGCGGTAATGAAGGCGGCCGCCGCTTCGATGGCGAGGGCGGCCAGAACGGTCGGCTCCTCGCGTAGACGGCGTGCCAGGAACGGAGAGACATACGAC